>NZ_CP040924.1:877500-1195000 GCF_006351925.1 Clostridium thermarum
GTTGACGAAGAAGGTGGAAGGGTATCCAGGATGCCTAATGAGTTCAAAGACTTTCCCACAAATAAGACTATAGGGAACATTAACAATGAAGAGTTTTCCAGAAAGATAGGGCAAACCATTGCCGAAGAAATAAGTTCTTTTGGCTTTAAATATGAACTTTGCTCCGGTTCTGGACGTCAACAGTAATCCCCAAAATCCTGTGATTGGCAACAGATCCTTCAGTTCAGACCCAGAAATAGTAAGCAAACTTGGAGTCCAGACTATGCTGGGCTTACGGATGGGAAATGTAATACCGGTGGTAAAACATTTTCCGGGCCATGGAGATACTTCAGTGGACTCACATAAAGGGCTACCGGTAGTAAATAACGACCTGGAAAGACTGGAAAGCCTTGAACTAGTTCCTTTTAAAGAAGCCATAAAAAACAATGCGGAGGCAGTGATGATAGCCCACATACTTTTACCTCAGATAGATAAGGAGAATCCGGCCTCCATGTCAAAGGCAGTTATAGCTGATTTATTGAGAAATAAGCTTAACTTTGAGGGTGTTGTAATAAGTGATATTGATGTAGAAAAAATAAATAATCAAATAAAGGAGTTGCTAACAACTTACATGAATTAAAAGGCTAAAACAGGACATAAAAGATAGGGGGAATCTCAAAATCAAAAGAGGCCCTTTATTTTTGTATAGGAAATTATAATTTTTCAGAGCCCGTGAGGGCTCTGTTTTTCTGCTCTGACGGGCTATGTAAAATAATGTTAGTGAAATTTGGCAGACTTTTTATTAGAATAATTTATTGGGTGATATTGTTGAAAAGTGATATTATAAAGAGAATCTTCAAAGACCACTGACGTGGATTTACAAAACTTTGTGGTCACAAGATAAGAAAGGTTGTTTAACAAGAGGTAAACAAAATAATGTATTGTGGAGATTTGGATAAAGGTTATATAGAGTTTGAATGTCCGAACTGTGGGGAAACAAGTAAGGAGGGGGTTACGTGCAAAAGCAGATTTTGTACATCATGTGGTAAGGTTTATGTTGATAATAGAGTTGAAGAGCTTTTAGGAAAGCTTATAAAAACAAAACATAGGCATATGGTTTTTACTATTCCTGAGCAACTTAGAGTGTACTTTGGGCAGAATAGAAAGCTATTATGATTATCCTACAAAAAGCTAGTAATAATTCCCAAGCGTAGCGCCCCATGATATAATAGTATTTGGTCATTTGACCCGGGGTCAAATGTACCTATAAAAATAATAATATTATCACAAAGGAGATTTTACTATGTTTTGCAGAAATAACGTTCAACAAACTTCATTATTAGACCCTATTGCTCAAATGCCAAAATATCTTCAAGATATTCTAAAGAAAAATTGGGCTCAAGCTTTTAGGGCTCAGATTTTCCCTCTAATAAATGAGGACCGTTTTTCTGTAATTTATAGTTATGATCAAGCTTCAAGACCTAATACTCCTGTTAATGTGATTATAGGCCTTCTTATGATAAAAGAAATATTTCAACAGTCTGATGAAGAGCTCATAGGCTCACTTCATTTTGATAAAAGATACCAGTACGCCCTTTGTACAACTAATTATGATAAACAACCAGTATCCATCAATACTTTAACCAATTTCAGAAATAGGGTTATTGACTATGAGTAATCTACTGGAATAGACTTAATTAAATTAGAAGTTGAAGCGTTAGCTGAAGCTTCGGCTATTTTTCTTTGCATTGATAATAAAAAGGTTAGAGTTGATTCGCTTATGGTTAGTTCTTCCTGTAAAAAGCTTAGCCGATTAGAGCTAATTTACTCTGTTAACAGCAGATTTATTAAGGAGTTAAAGGAAGTAAATGAATCGCTCATTCCTCAAGATTGCCTTGTTTATCTTGAAAAAGGTCATAAAAACGACACAATATACAGAACTCAGGATTCACAAGCTGATTCTAAGCTTTCAATGCTTCTAAAACATTCCTTGGCTCTACTTGAAGTCTGTTCACAAGCTGGAGAAACAGTAACTAATTTGGATAGTTATCAGCTTCTTATTAGAATGCTTGGAGATCATACCGATAAAGACTCAAACAATAATATTACTGGGAAAGCAGGTAAAGATATATCTTCAACAAGTCTTCAAAATCCAACAGATCCTGATGCAACATACAGAAAAAAATATGGTGACAATACTGGTTATGTTGTAAATGTGGTTGAAGCTTTTAATGATGTTACAGGTGGTATTATCACAAATTAAGATCTAAAACCTAATATCTACAGCGATTCAAGCTTTTCTGATGATGTTATTGAAGCTATCGCTTCTAAGAAAAGTGATGAAGATAAAGTACAAGTTATAATCGATGGTGCTTACCATGAACAAGAAAAAGCTGAATCTGCTTTAGAAAAAGGTATCGAACTAATACCAGGAGAACTTGTTGGAAGAAAACCATCCACAGATAAATTGCCTTACTCTGATTTTGCTGTGGATAAAGATAAAAATGTAATAAGCAAATGTCCGAGTGGTAATGAGCCCGTCGAGTCTTATAACAGCTCAAAATCATATAGTGCTAAGTTTAAAAAGTCGGATTGTGAAAAATGTCCCCTTAGAGACCAATGCCCGATTAAACAACAAAAGGAGTTTAACATTGTACGTGTTAGCGAAAAAAGATACAATAAAGACCTTCAAAGGGCTAAAATGTCTCTGCCAGAATATATAGAACTTACGAATCAGCGAGCAGGTGTTGAGGGTATACCTTCTGTACTTAGAAGAAGGTATAGAATTGACACCATGCCCGTCAGGGGACTTTTGCGCTCAAAATTATGGGTTGGATTTAAAATCGCAGCCTATAATTTTAAAAAGCTGCTAGCGCAGCTCCTTAAGAAAGGAGAAGTCGCTTTAGCCAATTTGTTTTTTACCTTTTTATTAAATTTTTCGGTAACTTCTACTGTAGAATAGCGGAAGTAGAAGTAGTCTTCTCATCCTAACGGATGAAGAATAACTGGTTTTTGTGGTTTAATCACTTTATAGAATTTCTAATCTGGTGTATGACGCAACTTTGAATATTAACATCTGGAAAAACAGCCTTTATGGCTTCAGGAAGTCCTTTAAGTCCATCCATGCATGCTAGAATAATATCTTTGACGTCTCTGTTCTTGAGATCATTGCAAACTGACAGCCAAAACTTAGCACCTTCTTGTTCTCCAATTCAAATTCCTAGTATATCTTTATAACCCTTCATATCAAGAGCCATACAAATATACGCAGCTTTATTGACGATTCTATGATCATCTTTAACCTTAAAATGAACAGCATCCATATAGACAATTGGGTAAACCGGGTCTAACGCCCTATTTTGCCAGGCGATAGCCGTGTCCATTACTTTGTCTGTAATCTTTGAAATCATTGCAGGGCGCTGTTTGTCAAGGTAGTTGTCGTATGAAATTTTAGCGTTCGATTTCTCTTGATTTATTTTTGAATATTCAATCAATTTCAATTATATAACGAATGTCGTAAAAGCGGGGGTTATTTATCCAATATTTTCCTCAACGACCTCCTTTTCTGGATTTAGTGTAACGCTTTCTGGTAAATCAAATTTTCTAATACCTCTATTAAATCTTAAGGGATGCAGCATTTTGGCTGCCATATACACCTTTTTTCTGTTTGTCATTATCTTTTCTGCTTGTCCACTATGTCTTGAACTTGGGGTTACAAAGTTTAATCCACTGTGGTAGTGCTTATTATTGTACCAATCCACAAATTGTAGCACCCATTCTCTAGCCTTTTCAATGTCTACAAAGCCTTTCTGTGGATAACCTGGCCTGTATTTACATGTTCTAAATAAAGCCTCTGAATAAGGATTGTCATTACTAACTCTAGGCCTTGAGAATGACGACATGACACCCAGAGATTCAAGCTTTGCTTTTAATGTGTATGACCTCATGGGGCCACCGTTATCAGAGTGCAAGACTAGAGGTCTTCCTATGATTTTTTCATTTACTATAGATTTCTCCACAAGTATTGATGCTAATTCTCCAGTTTCTTCTGTCCACACTTCCCAGCCTACTATTTTTCTGCTGAAGATATCCACAATCATATATAGTTTATAATACATTCCTGCTATTATTGTTGGTAACCACGTTATATCCCATGTCCAGACTTGATTTGGTCCTTTAGCTATATGAGTCTGTGGATATTTTCTTTTTTCTGGTGGCTTTGAGCGGCCTCTGTGACGTTGCATCTTTTCATTTCTTAAAATCCTGTACATTGTTGATTCTGATGCTATGTATACGCCTTTATCCGCTAGCGCTGGCACTATCTGAGAAGGTGGTAAATCTGCATATTCTGGCATGGTTAAAACGTTTAGCACGCTATTATATTCTTCTTCTGTGAACTTATTTGAAGGTTCTGGTCGCACTGCCGTTGGTCTTTTATCCTCTTTAACCTCACCATCAACATACCATCGCTGAAAGGTCCTGACGCTTATTCCAACTATGTCACAGGCTTTATAAAGCCTTGCTCCAGAGTCCTTTGCTTCATTGATTAAGTTAACTACTTTTTTGCGATCAGAGAGGCTTATTAATCTTCCACGTTTTCCTCTAAGATCGCTTGTAACTTTTTTCTAAGTATCAGTAATGCAGCGGCTTCAGCTAGTGCTTTTTCCTTTCTATTAAGTTCTTTTTCAAGTTCCTTAATACGCTTAGCATCTGCTGCTTTGCTCGCTCTTAGTTCCTTTATATCCTCTCTCTCTTCTGTTTTGTCAGTGGCAGTAGCGCAAGCGCTAATCCACGATTTAACTTCTTCGTAGTATAAACCTTTTTCCCTGCAGTATCTTGATAACTCAATTTCTGATAGGCTATAAGCCTCCATAACTACTAAAAATCTTTCATTAGGGGTTAGGTTTCTTCTAGGTTTAGTATGGCCCTTTTCCTTTTCAGCTTTCTTCTTCCATGTTGCTAAGGTTGACTTACTTATCCCTGTTTCAATTGATAGCTCTCCTAAAGATTTATTCTCTGGTGGGAATAATCTAGCCACATGCCCGGCTATTTCTTCCTTACTATATCTTCTAATTTCTCTTGCCATAATAATCATCTCTCCTCTGTACGAGAATATCACACATGACTTCTTACGACAATTATCTTAACACAGGGGGGTGGCAACCAGTATGAAATTGATCCAAGACTTGCACGAAAAACAATTCAAGTAAAATATCATCCTTCAGACCTGACAAAAATTGAAGTATACTACCAAGGTGATAAGTTTGCTGACGCAAAGCCTTTTCAAATAACATTTAAAACCTATGATGAGTATAAATCCGGTGCAGTTGCATCACCACCAGTTATTGTTGAAGGTCAACTGAGCTATTTGGACTTGCTAAAACAAAAACAAGAGCAGGACCTTGTAGACAAGAAAAATAGAATGAGTTTCACTAAACTCTATGGTAAGGAAGGGAGGGCTTAGGATGTATGAATCATACTATGGTTTCAAAAAGACTCCCTTTATGCGAAGCATAGATACTAAAGAGCTCTACCAGCATCAAGACTTTGTAGAAGTCAAACACAGACTTAAATATGCCATGGAGAAAAGAACATTCGCGGTAATAACCGGCCCTGTCGGTGCCGGCAAAACGACAGTTTTAAGGTGTATTCGTGAAGAGCTAAATAACAATATTTACACTTATATATACATATCCCAATCAGCCCTTACTCCAAAGATATTCTACAATGAGATACTGAAACAACTGAATTTAAACACTGTCTACGCTAAGCCGGAGGCAAAGCTTATGGTGAATAAAGCAGTCCTGTCCATGTTTAATGCAAATAAGATTCCAGTCATTGTAGTGGATGAAGCACATCTTCTAAGTGATGCTATGCTTGAAGAAATAAGATTTCTTATAAATTTTGATATGGATTCAATGTCTCCACTGAGTTTGATACTAGTAGGCCAGCCGGAACTTAGACAAAGGCTTAAGTTAAGAACTCTGGAAGCTATTGCTCAAAGAGTTATGGTAAATTATCACCTTGACGGACTAGACAGGCCTGGTACAGAGGACTACATACTAACTCATCTTAAAGTTGCAGGTTTAGGAACACCATTGTTTACTGATGAAGCTATCAATGAGATATTTCAGTATACTGCAGGGATACCTAGAAAAATAAACAATCTTTGTGAGAAATGCTTGTTGGAAGGATATATTCATGAGAAAAAACTTATTGATGATATTTTAGTAAAGAGAGTTATAAAGAACGAGTTTAAATAATATCTATGCTGCCGTTTAGGCAGCATTTTTTTAAAATAAAATTCCGCTAGCGCTTCCAACTTCTCTGTAACAATTGGAAATTCTAACGGAATGATATCGTGGAAAAATTCCGGCACAGTAGTGTGAGAAACAACACTATGGAAGCTCCCCTTTTTTTATCACTCAAATATATGTTTTAAAAGTACAGTTTAAAAAATTATACATAATTATTTTCTATAGTACTTTTAATAAAATAGATAATCCGCAAATCAATCCTATTATGACACCTATACGAAGGCACCATTTAACGGTAATTTGCCACTCTGGGGTTCCAATTTGAAAGTATTTATCCATATAATTTAAGATACCTCCACTTTTTATGTTATTATTTCTTTTTAATTTGTGTAGAATAAAGAATCCTATAACTAGACCTAGAATAAAACCAACACCTAATAAATATGTAATGATATCAACTATACTTATATTATTCATATGAAAGCTAGCCAATCCAATCAGATATTTTTTGCGCTACTTTCCCAACAATTACAACAGCACCTGCAACAACAACACCAGTACCAAGAACAATGCCAGCTGCTGCTAGTACACCTAATACAAATGGTAAGCCACCATTTATTTCTTGCATCTCTGATGCACTTAATTCATGAAAATTAGTATTCATATCTTCTCATCCTCCTAAATAATTATTTTAAAATTACTGCTCCACCTGCAACTAATCCAATAGCTGATCCTGCTGCCATGCACATACCTATAGTTACCTTAACGCCAGCAATAGTAAATAGAACTGTTCCAAGAAATCCACCATTAATATTTTGTAAGTCATCTGTGCTTACTTCAATCAACATAGAATTGTTAAAGTTTAAATCCATTTTGAATTCCTCCTAAAAATTTTATATTTATTAGTTTTCTACAGCGCGCTTTGTACTAGAAAACTAATACAATCAGTTAGTAAGATTTATTTTAATTATAGTAAACAGAAAATATTAATGAGTAAGTATATGCTTTAAAGTAGCAATACATCTGTACTTAGTGATATGTTATATAAATAATACTGTAATAAAAAAGGTATTAAGAATTTACAAACGTAATATCAGACTAGAGAACGTTTGGGCTAACACCAATATAGAGATCAATAATTGACTCATCTGCATTAGATGAATCTGTTATGTCTTTAACTGTAATACTATAAACAGATGTAATAGGTTGCATACCTTTTTCTCGTATATATCTATTTAAAGTATTATATGTATTTTGTAACATAGAAAGATTACCAATATGAGTTACCTTCAATGCATTTGTTAAATAAAAATCTTTTTTTAGCTTGTACTCATTATCAGTAGCAATTTCTTTGTTTATCGGTATAAGAATTTCTATATCAATGGTTTGTAAGAAGCCACTGTTTTCTACTCCAAAAGTAGTTGTAATAACAGGAGCAATCTTTTCGGCACCTCTCTCTTTTATGAACTTATTAAGCTTCTCTAATTCTGACATAACTTCATGTTGAGCCATCTTTTTTCTAAGCGAAATTACATTTTGAAAAATCAATTCTTGTTTTTCTAATATCAATTAAAAACCCTCCCATGCAAATAAATACGCAATAATGGAATTATATGGATAAATTTAATATAAAAATAAAAAATGTAATAGCCTAACATTAACTATATATTACCATCTTTATTTTTTTTTGTAAATAGTGTAAAATAAATATATGATAAAAAATAAGAAAATTAATATTTATATACACATAATAAGGAGGAAATTATGAGAAACCCATTTAAAAGATATGTATGCATAAAACAGCATGATATTAAGGACTGCGCATGCGCTTGCATAGCCACCATATCAAAGCAACATGGATTAAAGATCCCGATATCAAAGATTAGAGAAATTGCCGGGACCGATAAGATGGGGACCAGCGCCTATGGTGTTGTTAAAGCTGCAGAAGAACTAGGCTTCACAGCAAAGGGAGTAAAGGCTTCTAAGCCTGAGGATATTTTTAGTGAGTTCCCCTTGCCAGCTATTGCTCATGTTATTATTGATGGATCATTACTACACTATGTAGTTATACATAAAGTATCAAGGATTGAAATATTAGTGGCAGACCCAGGGAGAGGGATGAATAAATATACACCGGAGGATTTCTTCAAAATTTGGACTGGAGTTCTTATATTAATGGTTCCCAGTGCTAAATTTGAAAAGGGAGACGAAACAAAGGGGCTTTTTCAGAGATTTTCTGGTCTTATGAGACCTCAGAAAGGACTTTTAATCAACATATTTTTTGCATCTGTACTAATTACAGTTCTAGGAATTATAGGTTCATTTTACTTTAAAGCTATTATGGACGACATTGTACCCAATAATTTAAGAAAAACTCTTATTGTAATTTCCATTGGAATGGTTTTGTTAAATCTATTCAAGATATTAACGGAGTTTTTTAGGGCTCATTTGCTTGTATATCTTTCCCAAAATATAGATATACCATTACTACTTGGCTATTATGAGCATGTGGTTAATCTTCCTATGAATTTTTTTGGTACAAGGCAAATCGGCGAAATTGTATCCCGATTTAATGATGCCGGTAAGATCAGGGATGCAATTTCATCTGCTACATTGACATTGATGATTGATAGCCTTATGGCTATTGTTGGTGGTGCGGTACTATATAGTCAGAATAAAACCTTGTTTTCTGTCACTATAATACCTATAGTGTTATACGTAATTCTTCTATTTGCCTTTCGAAAATCAATTGAAAACTCTAATAGGGCAACGATGGAGGATAACGCTAAGCTTACTTCCTATCTTGTAGAGTCGCTCAAGGGCGTAGAAACTGTAAAAGCCTTTAATGGTGAGAGAAAAGTCAATCTTGAAACAGAAAAAAGGTATATAAAGCTTGTAAGAACTATATTTAAGTTTAGTTTTATCAGTAATATTCAAGGAACTCTCAAGAGTACAGTAAAATCTATTTTTTCTATAACGATTTTATGGATGGGAGCTTACCTAACCCTAAAGGGTGAGATAACCCTCGGTGAGCTAATAACATTTAACTCATTGCTAGCTTATTTCATTGAGCCTATAGAAAGAATGATCAATCTACAGCCTACTATTCAAAGTGCTATGGTAGCTGCAGACAGGCTTGGGGAGATATTAGATTTAGAGCTTGAGAAGGTTGGGGAAGAAAAGAAGATCAATCCGAAAACTATAATGGGCAATATAGAGTTTAGAAATGTGGATTTTAGATATGGTACAAGACAGCTTGTTTTAAAGAATATCAATATGAATGTTAAGCCTGGGGAGAAGATTGCATTGGTAGGGGAGAGCGGATCCGGCAAAACTACCATTGCTAAGCTGCTAATGAATTTTTATCAGTGTGAAAAGGGAGAAATATTAATAAACGGTTATAACATAAAGGACATTAGTAAAGAGGTCTTAAGAGATAAAATTGCCTATATATCCCAAGAATCCTTTTTCTTCAGTGGGACTATAAAGGAAAATCTAGAGTTTGCTAACGAGGAGGTTAGCTATGAGGAAATCTTGGAAGCTTGCAAAAAAGCTCAGTTACATGATTTTATAAATTCTCTCCCGCTAAGATACGATACTCTTTTAGAAGAAGGTGCCTCTAATCTTTCAGGAGGTCAAAGGCAAAGATTAGCCATAGCTAGGGCCATACTTCGTAAGCCGGAAATTATGATTATGGATGAGGCTACCTCAAACCTGGATTCCATAACAGAAAAGGCTATTGAGAATACCATAAACTCCTTTACTAAAGGTATAACTACCTTCATTATTGCTCACAGGTTAAGCACAATAAAGCGCTGCGACAGAATTTTTGTTATTGATAAGGGAGAGATAATTGAAGAAGGAGAGCATAAGTCATTACTGGATAAAAAAGGATACTACTATAGGCTGTGGAAGGAACAACTTCCTGATGAAGAGACTATGGAACAAGCAGCTGCAACTTTGGAAGGCGGTGTGATGTAGTTATGAGAGCTTATATACAGGACTTAAACAGTATAACCGACAGTCGTGAAATGCTGGAGAGAAAGCCACATTCCTTTATAGTTTCTTTTATATATATTTTTATAGCAGTTATACTGGTTGCTTTAACTTGGTCCTATTTTGGAGAAATTGACGAATATGTAAAAGCCAGTGGTGTAGTAAGACCTGGAGATAAAACCGCTGCAATAAGAAATACTGTAACAGGTAAGGTGGACAAGGTTAACATTGATGAAGGTAAAACTGTAAAGAAGGGTGATATTCTTTATACTATAGAAGCTAAGGGTTTAATCATCAATAGAGAAGAGACTAAAAAGCAGATAGAAAAACTTACCCTGGAGATAGAGAATTTAGTAAAGCTTAAAGAGAGTATCAAGAGTGGCAAGAATCTTTTTGATAAAAACAATGAGAAAGAAGCGTACTATTATAACCGATACTTGAAATATGTAAATGATAAGGAATCAAGTATTGAACAAATCGATAATGCTTTAATTGATTTTGAGCAGGCAATGAAGGAGGCTCAGTTGACCCAAAAGGCTGCAGGAGAAAAGCTGGAAAAGATTAAGATTACCTTAAGTAACTTGGATGAACTAAAGACCTCCATTGAAAATGATACAAATATGATAAACCCGGCAAATCTAGAGTTCTACGAAAAATTTAATAACTATCTTTTGAATAAAGAAAGACTTCAAAGAATACACGACCAAAAGGAGATCATCTATAACAGCTATAGTAAACTCTACGAGGTTGGTGGCATCGCCAGAAGAGAAGTAGAAGATATTAAAAATCAATTAGACATGGCATCTATGGATCTTAGAAAGTATAAAAGTGATTTTCTTATAGAAGTGACCTCAAGCATTGAGCAAAACAAAAACAGTATCAGTGATCTTGAAAATTCTATAGAAAAGGCTAAGCTTAACCTTGATACCTATGCCCAAAAGGGGCAAAGCAAAGAGATAATACTAGAAAAATATTATTTGGACAATCTAATACAAATCGAAGACACATTAACCAGCAATAGAAATAATCTAGACAATCTTCAAAGTGAACTTAAAAATATAGAGCTTAATTTGGAAGAGACTACTGTTGTTGCACCAATCGATGGAGTTGTAAATATGTATATGGAAGTAAATTCTGGAGAACTACTGCAGGCTGGTAGTGAAGTAGCAACTATAATTACTGATGCAGATACGGAATATAAGGTACAAATATATGTGTATAACAAGGATATAGCTAATATTAAACTAGGGCAAACCATCAAGTATCGGTTCCAAGCATTGCCTTATAGTGAATACGGTGACTTAGAAGGTGTAGTAACAAGAATATCCACCGATGCAAGGGTTGATAAAGAAAGTGGAGCTAATTACTATATAGTAGAAGCTTCTTTAGAAAATAAACCTCTTTACAGTAGAAAGGGTACAGAGAATTCCGTAAAGATTGGTATGACTTGTGAAGCTCAAGTGATAACTGATTCTAAGAAGGTTCTGTATTGGCTCTTAGAAAAGATAAACTTAAAAGATTAAAACTATGGTGAAGGGATGAGTTTATATAATGATTAAGAATAGAAAAATTACTGCCGTAACAATAGGACTTATACTGATGTTTTCAGTTACTACTGCCTATGCAGCTGGAAGGGTATATACCAATAAAAACCTTGATGATTTGAAGCAATATGTTGAAACAGATAGTGTCAATATGCAAATGGTAGACCTAGAGAAAAAAGCTATTGATAGCCAGTATAATGAAGCTTATAAGCAATTAATTGAGTATAAGAAGCAGACTGCAATTCAACAAAATCAAGTAGATAGGTTATATTTTCAGATGGGGCAGTATCAGAAAAAACTAAAACAGCAGAAATTAGTTGAAAAGTATCAGCTTCAGGTTCAGTATTATAATATTTGCCTACTAATGAAACAGTTAACTTTAGCTGAAAGTGAACTTGAACTAATAAACAAACAAATAGAGGTAGAAGAAGAAAAGGTAAATCAAGGTTTAAGCACTCAGCTTATTGTAGATGAGTTAAAGAGCAGAAAAAAACTTATCTCTGATAATATAAGTAGCATTACATATACCATTGAACTCGGAAAAAGTGAGATGAAAGTAAAATTAAATGAAAATAAGGATGTTGTATTTGACCCGAATTTTATTATACCAACAGATGTGCAAGGAGAAGATACATACAGCTTAGATACTTTAATAGGTAAGTGCAAAGAAAACAATCTGCAATTGGCAGAAACCAATGCTAATATAGCCTTACAGTCAGTCTTAGCAAATACTATAAAGAGCTATGTAGGAGAGGCAGATTCATCTTTTATAGCCGTAAATACGGAACTATCAAAGTTGCTTTTAAATAAAGATACTCTTGATAAGGAGCTGAGCTTATATGTAGAACAGCAGTATAACTCATTTAGAGACAGTTTAAATAAATATGATTCAATGAAGCAAAGAAAAGGTATTTTGGATAGGCAACTGACTGCAATTGACGAGCAGTATAATGCAGGACAAATAAGCTTATTGGAAAAGTTGAGTCAAAGGTATTCTGTTCTAAAGGAACTTCTTGATGTAGATACTGCTATAGTAGACAAGCTTAATGCTATCACCATAATGGAACTTGTAGAAAATGGGATACAATTGCAATAAAGGTTTGGTAGTGTAAAAAATTTATGAAAACGCAGTTGGATTGGGTTTCCATCTGTAACTAAGTTAAGATTTGTTGGTATGCTTTTAAGTTTGATAAGAACGTCATCAATAACTTTTATCGCTGTCAAAGTATCTCTGTTTGGAGAAACCCGGTAAGATAATATTATTTTCTTTACCGCATCAAAGAAAATATAGTGCCATTTGCCTTTAACTCTGATGTAGGTTTCATCTCCACAGAAGCTGTCTGAAAGCTCGTAGGGATAGTTATCTACCAAAGGTTTAACGGCTAAGGATACCCAATCGCAGTAGTTTAATACTGTCTGATGAGATATATCTAGTCCATGGATATCTTTCATCAAAGCTGCAGTTTTCCTGGCCGATAGGCCATAGTTAACATGGTAAGTCAGTATTAGACCTAAAGTGTGAGGAGTAACTCTAAGTCGGGATAGATTTACTCTAAATTCCTTATTGCTCTCTTTGCTTAAGGGCTTAAAGTCAAACTTAAAGGCTCTATATATGTACCTTAGCTTGAATTTCTCAGGATTGCTCTTATACTCTTGTTTCTCTTGTTTACTCATAGAAGATAACTTATCCTGATAGTAAGAGCAGTGGTTATTCTTGCACTTATATATATCAAAGCCATTTCTTTCTTTGATTTTTTCAAGGGTTTTTCCACAGTGCGGGCATTTTAGTATGACACTTTTAAGCTGTTTATTGGGTGTAAAGGAATTCTTGCATATCTTGCATTGATATTGACCCTTACCACCATTATTGTCATATATGTAATTGTGCGGAGCACCACATACTACGCACACTATATCCTTTGACACAGGAACTTTGCCCTTTCTTGGTTTTACCGGTGATAGTTCCTTTCCGTGATTAGTTTTATATTCTTCAAGAAGCTGTTTATAATCAAGCTTCTCTGGAGTTTCAAATATAGGAGGTTTGTCCACTACAAGCTTACGATATTCCTTTCTAACCGGTTCATCGTACCTGTAGCTGAACTTCTTAACAAACAATATGTTTACCAATAAAATCAATAAGTTGTGCAGATACACTATATACTGCACCAAAAATTTATTAACCATGATGATAGCTTGCTCCTTTCTTAGGTTACTTTTCTTTGTTTGTGCAACTCAAAGATACCTAATCTTTAGGGGGATGCAAGTCATCTATATAAATTATTCAAAATCAAAGAGTTTATTCAAAAGTTACGTAGTAACTTTTGACAATACCTAAAATTAAAGAGGGGGATCTGGATTTTAATGTAGATATAGATTCAGATGATGAGATTGGTGAGCTAGGCATAGCTTTTAATGACATGAGAACTCCAATTACGGCTATAAAGGGTTACGTGGAAGGCATAAGGGATGGGGTTGCAGACACCCCGGAGAAAATGAATAAGTATATAAATACCATATACAAGAAGGCAGTGGCTGCGGATAAATTAATAGATGAGTTATTCCTGTATTCCAAGCTGGATTTGAGTAAGCTGGAATTCAATTTCAATGATATTAATATAGTTAAGTGTTTGATTGATTGCATGGAAGAGCTCCAGTTTGATTTGGAGAAGAGAGGGATGACTATAAGCTTTAACGGGGCAGACTACAAGGATATAATAGTAAGGGTTGATGTTCAGCAGCTAAAGAGAGTTATAATTAATTATAATAAAAGATTTTTCTCATCTTCACTGAGAAAAATCTTCATTCATTCTTGACATTTAATTATAATAAGTAAGGCGTTTCTTGATATACATAGTAATTCAGCCAGTTTGAAAACAGCAGATTAGCATGACCGCGCCAGTTTACAATTGGTGCTTTTGTTGGATCATCTTCCGGGAAGTAGTTTTTAGGTATTGTTATATCCAAGCCCTTGGATATATCTCTGTCATACTCCCACTTTAAGGAGTTGGCATCGTATTCGGAATGGCCCATGACGAAGATCTGCTTTCCATCCTTTGAAGCAACTATGTGAACACCGCTCTCTTCTGATTCTGTCAATATAAGTAGTTCAGATATTTTTGCTATGTCTTCTTTTCTCACTTCGGTGTGTCTTGAATGCGGCGCATAGAATACATCATCAAAGCCCCTGACCAGCTTTTCATTTCGATAATTGATCCTGTGGGGAAAAACCCCAAACATCTTTTCCGAGAGAGGATATTTAGCTATATTATAGTGATAGTATAAACCGGCTTGAGCTGCCCAGCAAATGTGAAAGGTAGAGGTTATGTTCGTCTTGCTCCATTCCATAATGGCTGCTAACTCTTCCCAATAGTCTACTTCCTCAAAGGCCATCTGCTCTACCGGAGCACCGGTAATAATAAGCCCATCAAACTTCTTATCCTTTACCTCGTTGAAGGTACTATAAAAGGTTATAAGATGTTCCTCCGGGGTATGTTTTGACTTGTAGCTTTCCTGATAAAGCAGGGTTATTTCCACCTGAAGCGGTGTATTACCCAAAAGCCTCAGCAACTGGTTTTCTGTAGTAACCTTTATAGGCATAAGGTTTAATATAGCTATTTTTAAAGGTCTGATATCTTGATGATAAGCCCTGTCTTCATCCATAACAAAAATATTCTCACTGTTTAATAATTCTTTAGCAGGTAAATTGTTTGGTATCTTAATTGGCATATAACTTCCCTCCACTTGATCTAAATTATGTATTTATGGGCGTTGAGAACTGCCATATGATCATTCATTATAAAAGCCCCCTTTTTATTTGAAATTTAAAATTATAAGAAAAACTTTTCCCCAAGTTATGTTTTTCTTCATTAAAAAAACCTCTTCAGATAGAAGAGGTCAATAAACATGGCGCTTCTATCTTTCAGCTAACTGCTGCTGGAATTAGCACCTTGCTTATACAGGTTGCCGGGTTTCATAGGGCCAGTCCCTCCACCACTCTTGATAGACTAAAATATTTGGTTTTATATGTATATTACATGAACATATATTGTTTGTCAATACAATTATTTTAATGAATAATCAGTTATTGAGGTTGGAGCTGTTTCATATTTGAAAAAATTGCGTTAATACGCAATTTTCTTTTATTCCTGACAAATAAGCTTATTTTCCATATAAAGTTTGGTACTTTAGGTCGCATGGAAAATATTGAAAAATGAGCAAAGTTTATGATAAAATTGTCCTACAGATAATTACTTATATTGTTGTTAAGTGATAATTTATTTGTAGGGAGTGATACATATGACAAGAAGATATTACATTATATTCCTTGTGATATCTCTCATAATCACCATAGCTACTGCTTCTATAAAATTGTCCCAAAATAGAGTTATGGCCATTTCTGGTAAAGCTTATAATGCTGAAAACATAGATCAATTGATTGAGGAATCTCCAATGATAATTGTTGGCGAGGTAATAGGCAAGAAGGATAGTGTAAAGGAAAAAAGGATAAATTATAAAGTGTCAGAAGTTAAGGTTCTTGAAATATTGAAAGGAAATATATTGCTGGATAGTGAATCTGTAAACGTTATTCAAATGGATATTGCACAAGACCCTGCTGTTAAAGAGGGAGAGAAGGTTTTGCTGTTTCTGGAAACCTATAAGGGACAGGGATACAAGGACGGTTATGTATGTGTAGGCTTAAGCCAAGGTTATTATAGAATAAAAAATGACAAGCTTGAACCCTCTGGAACTCTTTCATATTCCTTTAAAAAGAGTATAGAGGATAAGCAGAATATTGTAGAATATATAAGGTTACAGGCAGCTGTAGCTTTAGAGTAAGATGAATATTTTGTTATGGATGAAAATGCTAAAGATTTTTGGCATTTTCATTTTTTTTATAATGTTAAGGAATCATTCTTTAGTATAGAAAACATAAAGAATAATCATTATAAAGAATAGAAATATAAGAATAAAAGAAATTTAGATAATTGTTATTGACAAATTTTTGCTTTACACATATAATAGTATCATAGAATACATAGTAAACCAATAGGAATTATACAATGTTTATATATAATATGATTTAGGAGGAATAAAAATGGCAAAGATAGCAAAGAATTTAACAGACTTAATAGGCAATACACCACTATTAGAATTAACATCTTACAACAGAAAAAAGGGACTAGGTGCTGAAGTCGTTGCAAAGCTTGAATATTTTAACCCTGCCGGTTCAGTTAAGGATAGAATTGCCTTTGCAATGATTACCGCTGCAGAGAAAAAGGGACTTATTAAGGAAGGTACTGTAATTATTGAGCCAACTAGCGGAAATACTGGAATAGGTTTAGCTTTTGTATCAGCAGCTAAGGGATATAGACTAATATTGACAATGCCAGAAACAATGAGCATTGAAAGAAGAAAACTCTTAAAGGCCTTGGGAGCAGAATTGGTTTTAACTCCTGGTTCTGAAGGTATGAAGGGAGCAATACAAAAGGCCCAAGAATTAGCAGCAGAAATACCTAACGCCTTTATCCCACAACAATTTGCTAACCCAGCAAATCCTGAAATACACAGAAATACAACTGCACAGGAAATATTGAGAGATACCGATGGCAAGGTTGACATTTTTGTGGCAGGAGTAGGTACCGGCGGTACTGTAACAGGTGTTGGTGAAGTATTAAAGGCTGCAAATCCTAATGTTAAAATAGTAGCAGTTGAACCATTTGACTCACCGGTACTATCAGGAGGCAAGCCAGGTCCTCATAAGATACAGGGAATTGGTGCAGGGTTCGTACCAGATATATTGAACACCGAAGTTATTGATGAAATTATTAAGGTTAAGAATGAAGATGCCTTTGAAACTTCAAGAGAAGTAGCAAAAGCAGAAGGATTATTAGTTGGAATATCCTCTGGTGCAGCACTTTATGCAGCAACTGAATTGGCTAAGAGGGAAGAAAACAAGGGTAAGAGAATAGTTGTATTATTACCAGACACCGGTGAAAGATACTTATCAACAGTATTATTTGGTGATAATTAACAGATATTATATATGGTACAAAGGAATTCTACATTGCCAGAATTCCTTTTTATTTTGTTTTGCAAGAAAAGGATTCAAGACTGTTGTTTGAATTGCATTATTTGATATAATAAGTTAGATGAGACTCGATATTTGGTAAGACAGTTTATGGTAGTTTAATGAATAATTTAGGATTAAATAAATGGGGGAATAGAATTGAGTGAATCAGATGTAAAATTAGAGCAATTAAAAAGTATATTAAGAGATATGGGAAGTGCTGCTCTTGCTTATTCAGGAGGTGTGGACAGTACTTTTTTACTCACAGTGGCAAAGGAAGTGCTTGGGGACAAGATTATTGCAATAACCGCAAGATCCTCGACCTATCCGGAAAGAGAGTTTAATGAGGCTTGTCAATACATAGAAAAATTAGGAGTAAAACATATTGTTATCTATTCTGAAGAGTTAGATATAGAAGGTTTTTCAAAGAATCCAAAAGATAGATGCTATTATTGTAAAAAAGAATTGATGACTCAAGTTAAAAATATTGCAGAAAAGCATAGTATAAATGTACTTTTGGACGGAAGTAACTATGACGACTTAGGTGACTACAGACCTGGTATGAAGGCCGCAAAGGAAATGGGTGTAAGAAGCCCCTTGAAAGAGGCCATGTTCACAAAAAAAGATATTCGTCAGTTGTCAAAGATAATGGGGGTACCTAGTTGGAATAAACCTTCCTTTGCATGTCTTGCTTCAAGATTCCCCTATGGACATGAGATAACAAGAGAGAAACTCAAAATGGTAGAAGATGCTGAACAGTATCTGATAGATTTGGGCTTTAGACAGCTAAGAGTAAGACATCATGAAGAAATAGCAAGAATAGAGGTAAGCCCGGAGGAAATGCTGAAACTTTTCGATTTGGAGCTTATGGATAAGATAGTAAAGAGGCTTAAGGACATAGGCTTCAAATATGTAACAATGGATATGCAGGGCTATAGAACGGGAAGTATGAATGAGGTTCTGCAATTGGACAATAATAAATAACTAAGAATTAATAATTATTCAATATTCATCACATTATAAGGAAGTGGTTATATGCTTGTGTATTTTGACAATGGTGCTACCACCAAGCCCTATGAGGAAGTAATCGAAGCTGTGGCGGATACTATGAGAAACAATTTTGGAAATCCTTCTTCTGCTCATGGTATCGGGCTGAAGGCAGAGAAAAAACTAAAGGATGCAAGAGAAAGGGCTGCAAAGACACTGAACTGCAGTCCGGAGGAAATAATTTTTACTTCCGGCGGCAGTGAAAGCAATAACTTTCTAATAAAGGGCTTTACAGCTCCCGGTGCCCATGTAATAACCTCTGTAATTGAGCATCCCAGTGTGCTGAATACATTAAAAGATTTAGAAGGGTCAGGTATAAAGGTAACATATTTAGGTGTGGACAGTGACGGAAGAATATCTCTTGAGGAACTTAAAAATAGCTTGAATAACGATACAAGGCTTATAACTATAATGCATGTAAACAATGAAATTGGTGTAGTCCAGGATCTTGAGGCCATAGGTAAATTGATAAAAGAAAATAGTCCCAGGGTTAAATTTCATGTTGATGCCGTACAAGGTTATGGAAAGCTCAAAATAGATGTGAAAAAGGCTCAAATTGATCTGCTTTCTGTCAGTGGACATAAAATACACGGGCCAAGAGGGGTAGGATTTTCATACATTAAGAAAGGATTATCCCCAAAGGCACTTATTAGTGGAGGAGGCCAGGAAAGGAACTTCCGTTCAGGTACAGAAAATCTTCCGGGGATTGCAGGTTTTGTAGAGGCGGCAGAGAAGGTTCATACTAACCTTTATGACAACTACAACAAAGTAATGGGATTGAAAGAATATTTTATAGAGAGACTTGGAAATATAAAAGGGATAAGGATAAATAGTCCCAATACAGAGCACTTTTCTCCATATATTTTAAGTGTTAGCTTCCCAGGTATAAGAGGGGAAGTTCTGCTTCATCTATTGGAGGAAAAAGGCGTGTATGTTTCTACCGGGTCTGCCTGCTCCTCAAAGGGGCATGGAGATAGCCACGTATTGAAGGCTATCGGACTTAAAACTGAGGAGCTAAAGGGAACCATAAGGTTTAGCTTTAGTGAGTTCAACTCAAAAGAAGAAGTAGATTATACCATTGAGGTATTGGAAAAAAGTTTAAAGTTTTTAAGGAGAAATTAGGATGAGAAAACTATTACTGATTAAGTATTCATCAGAAATATTTTTAAAAGGACTAAACAGAAGCAGCTTTGAAAGAAAGCTTAAAAGCAATATAGCAGCAGTGCTCAAGGGCAGTCAATATGAATTCATATCTGACCAGGGAAGATGGTTCATCTACAGTGAAAATCTAGATGAAGTTGTGGAGAAGGTTAGAAGAGTATTTGGTGTGGAAGAGGTATGTATTGTTACGGAAGTTGAGCCAACTATGGAGGCTATAGGTGCTCAGGCAATAAAGGAAGCAGAAGACTTTGGGAATGCTACTTTCAAAGTTGAAAGCAACAGAGCAAATAAAGCCTTTCCGCTGAACTCCATGGAACTTAGCCGTGAAGTAGGAGCAATAGTACTAAGAAATGTGAAGGGATTAAAGGTAGATGTACATAAACCACAAAGAGTATTAAATGTTGAAGTCAGAGAACGTGCCTATGTATATTCAAAAAGAATAAAGGCTGTAGGAGGCCTGCCCTATGGCATGGACGGCAGTACCATGCTCATGCTATCTGGGGGCATAGATTCACCGGTGGCAGGCTACATGATGGCACGAAGAGGTGTAGAACTAAGCTGCATATACTTCCATAGCCATCCTTACACCAGTGAAAGAGCTAAGGAAAAGGTAAAGGACTTAGCAAGAATATTAAAGGGTTATACCGGACATATCACTCTCTACGTTGCTCCCTTCACTGATATCCAAATGGCCATAATAGATAAATGTCCGGAAAACGAACTGACTATTATAATGAGAAGATTTATGATGAGACTTGCCTGTGCAGTGGCCGAGAAATATAACATTAATTCCGTAACCACCGGCGAAAGTATCGGACAGGTAGCCAGTCAGACTATGGAAGGCCTTATGGTAAGTAACGACGTTGCTGACAGACCGGTGTTCAGACCTTTAATAGCTACTGATAAGACAGATATAATGGAGATTTCAAGGCAGATTGGAACCTATGAAACCTCAATCCTGCCCTACGAAGATTGCTGTACAATATTTGTACCAAAACATCCAAAGACTAGACCAAGAGTTGACCTCATAAGAAACTCAGAAAGTGTATTGGACATCGAAAAGCTAGTCCAAGACGCTATTGACAATATGGAAGTTTACAACTTATAAAAAAACTAAGGCCATAGTCTTAGTTTTTTTATCTGGCAATTTTCTTCCACAGGCACTAACCACAACAAAATAAAAACATTGAATTTTATCGCTATATATGGAATAATAGAGACTGGTATCAAAAAATTTAAAGACGTCATATGGCAGAATGAAAACCTATACCATGCAAGCAGGGGAGCAGCTAGTACAGGATATGTTACCTTGTTTAGGGGTCTTAATGGTGTGAAATCGAAAGGAGAAAAAAACATGAAAAAAAACCTGACAGTACTAGTAGCAGGCTTGATGCTGACAGCTATGCTCACCGGATGTGGAGCGAAGAAAACGGAAGAAAATTATGTAGCCACAGTTGATAAATATAAGATAACTGAGAAAGAATATACTTACTTTCTAATGGATACAAAGAATAAGATTGAACAAATGACTTATATACAAGATGAAGCTGGCAGAAAGGAACTTTGGGAGGGAACTCTCGGAGATAAACCGGCCCAGGAGTATGCTAAGGAGCTGGCATTAGAGAGTGCAAGAGAATTCAAGCTGTTGTTAGAAGCTGCTAAGTCTGCGGGCTATAAGGCAGATGAAGAAGAAGTAAAGAATACAAATGCTGAATTGGATGAGCTTGTAGCATCTTTAGGACAAGGACAAGAAGGACTAATTGCCTTTGAGAAAAAATATGGTCTGTCTGTAGACCAGGTAAAAGCTATGAGCAACGATTTCAATATAATCCAGAATTATTACAAGGGTGACATTGAGAAAACTAAGTTTACTGATGAAGAAATAAAGCAGTATTATGAAGAGAATAAAGAAGAGTATGGAGACCAGGTAACAGTTAAGCATGTTCTATTTATGACAGTAGACCAGACCACAAGAAAACCATTATCTCAGGAGAAACAGGATGAGGCTAAGAAGAAGGCAGAAGATATATTAGCACGTGTCAAAGCTGGGGAAGATATTGGAGAACTTGCAAAACAATATACAGAGGATCCAGGTTCAAAGGATAAGGGAGGAGAATATACCTTTGGTAAGGGACAGATGGTACAGGAGTTTGAAGATTGGTCCTTTAGTGCAAAGGTTGGAGATGTTGGACTGGTTAAAACCGAATACGGCTATCATGTAATTAAACTGGAGAAAACAGGCCTGGATGCTGTTAAATCTCTGATAAACAGCAAGCTTATAGAAAAGAAGTTTAGTGATCTTATAGAACAATGGGTAAAGGATCCAAAGAATGAAATAGTAAAAAATCAAGCGGTATATGACAGTATAAAGGTGTATACTCCTGAGGAAACACAAGAAACAACAGAGCAAAAGTAAAAAAACGCTATAAAAATACGCCCGGAAATTCCGGGCGTATTTTTATGCAGATTGTTAATATGTCATATTTATTTAGTCGCTGCTATCTTTTACACCTCTTTTTTTACACCGACGAAGTTAGTTGACGATTTCAGGAAAGAACACCTTACCACAAAGGAATCACCCCATGTTAAAATCAGTAAAATGAAATATATGATCCTATGATTAAGGAAATCGGTTGCAGAACACCGTGAAACATTAAACGTTTACTGCTTTAGGAATTTGTTATTATATATTTTTGATGACAAATAATGGCCGTGAATTATGCTTTAAAATTTCTTTTATTAAAGATATTAATTGAATAAAACATGTTTTTAGAATAAGTTTTTCTCAATTATATATAATATTAATATAAAATTATTGGATTTTCCCCTCAAATGCAGTAATATAGCGGTCTGGAGAGAAATTAGCAAGATCTTATTGAAAACAGGTTATTGTGTATTATTACAAAAATTACTTCGATTTTTCAATGATTTGAATATAAACTAACAA
Source organism: Clostridium thermarum (assembly GCF_006351925.1). NCBI lineage: Bacteria > Bacillati > Bacillota > Clostridia > Eubacteriales > Clostridiaceae > Clostridium > Clostridium thermarum. Next base: position 900,499 of record NZ_CP040924.1, read on the forward strand.
TAAAACAAGAAAAAATTCTGAATTTATTTCAAATTATCTGAAAGTAGATATTGAATAATTTAAAATGGTATGGTATTATAAAGTTAGTGCTAACGTTTGCACAAATTGTTAAGACGTAATGAAGAAAGGGATAAGAGGTGAAGGAGCAAAAAACTTAGCAGTATAAAAAGCTCCGGAAAAGTGTAATGTTGTTGAAGAAAGAGAGTTATACAGGGTCAATTCGTTACTAGAATCTTATGCATAAGCAGGATTTTAAAATAGTATATTTAAAATGGAGGGATTTTCATGTTAAAAAAGTCTAGAAAGGTTATGTCCTTGGTTCTGTCTGCAATAGTGGTAGGTTCCTTATTTGTTGGCTGTAAGGCAAAAACAGAGGAACCAGCAAAAACTGGAGGAGATGAAACCAAGGCGCCTGCAACTGAAAAACAAAAAGTTTCATTAAAGGTTTGGGGTTCACAGGAAGACCAAGCTCTATTGGGCAAGATGATTGAATCCTTTAAGGCTGCTCATCCAGACAAGGAATACACCATTGAACTAGGTGTAGTAAGTGAAGCAGACGCTAAGACCAGATACTTAGAAGATCCAGCTGCTGCTGCCGATGTTTTCAGCTTTGCTAACGACCAGCTTTATGATCTTGTTAATGCCGGTGGATTATATGAAGTTACTAGAAATAAAGATGCTATAATTGCTGCTAACAGCGAAGGTTCAATAGAAGCTGCAACAGCTGGCGATAAATTATATGCTTATCCAATGACAGCTGATAATGGTTACTTTATGTATTATGATAAGAGTGTTGTAAGTGATGAAGATGTTAAAACATTAGACGGTATACTTGCAGCTGCTGATAAGGCTGGAAAGAAAGTATTTATGGATGTATCTAACGGATGGTACATTGCTTCCTTCTTCCTTGGTGCTGGTGGAACATTAACAATGAAAGACGGAAAGCAGGTTATTGATTGGAACAACGAAACTGGAGTTAAAGTCGGAGAAGCTATAAAGGCATTTACTGCTCATAAGGCTTTCTTAACTGGCGATGACGCTGTATTAACTGGTGGGTTCGGTGAAACTATAGCAGCCGGTGTTTCAGGTACTTGGAATGCAGAGGCTATTAAATCAAAGTTAGGCGATAATTTTGGTGCAGCAAAACTTCCAACCTTCACTGTTGATGGAAAACAAGTACAAATGGGTAGCTTTGCTGGTTATAAGCTAGTTGGTGTTAACAGCCAGACAAAGTCCCCTGTAGATGCAATGGATTTAGCTGAGTGGCTGACAAATGAAGAAAACCAAGCTTTAAGATTCAAAGAAAGAGCTATGGGACCTTCAAACAAGAAAGTTGCTGAAAGTGCAGAAGTTAAAGCAAATCTTCCATTGGCTGCATTATCAGAACAAAGCAAATATGCAACATCTCAAAAAGATGTATCTGGCAGCTATTGGGCACCAGCAGAAGCTTTCGGAACTGCTATGGAAGCTAAGGATTATTCAAAATCAATTAAAGAACAATTAGATGCAATGGTACAACAAATTCAACAATAATTTTATTAATACTGTAGAAAAACGGCTGGAAGTATTTCTGGCTGTTTTTCTATACTAGCCTATGCAGGTTTTAAAATATCACAAAAAATAACGGAGCGAATGGCCTCCGAAAATTCATTTGATAGTAATGGAGGTATTATGGAAAATATTAAGGTGCCCAAAGATAGTATATTTAAGAATCTTATTCACGCCTTGACAAAAGGTAATATTGTTTCAAAGTTAAGCTGCATTGTCATGGGGCTTGGTTGTGTTTTAAGAGGACAAATAGTAAAGGGATTGCTGTACTTAGCCTTGCAATTAACCTACTTGACATATATGGCCACTTATGGTTTGGATTATTTAAGTAAAATAGGAACCTTGGGAACAGCTGCACAGACACAGATTTGGAATGAAGAACTGCAAATTTATGAAAATGTTCCTGGGGATAACTCTATGCTGATTCTACTATTCAGCGTAATAACTATAGTTATTTCTATAGCAATGATTATTGTTTATGCAAAGAGTGTATCTGAATCATATTATAATGAACAACTAAAAAAAGCTGGTAAGAAACCAAACAGTTTTATAGAGGACTTGAAATCATTATTCGATAATAATTTTCATAAGACTCTTTTAACTTTACCTGCTTTAGGAGTTATTTGTACTGTTATATTACCAATTATTTTTATGATCTTAATTGCGTTTACTAATTTTGATAAAACTCACCAGCCACCGGGAAAATTGTTTACCTGGGTTGGATTAGAAAACTTTAAAAATATATTTTGGAATAATCCGCTTCAATCCCATACTTTCACTCAACTTTTCATATGGACTATTATCTGGGCTATTTGTGCCACTTTTAGTAACTATATACTTGGCATGATATTAGCCATTATGATAAATAAGAAAGGCATAAAGTTTAAAGGCTTCTGGAGAACAATATTCGTTTTGACTATAGCTGTTCCTCAGTTTGTAACCTTACTGCTTATGTCAAGAATGCTTCAAGAGTTGGGACCGGTAAATGTACTCTTGCAAAATCTAGGATGGATAAAAGAACCAATAAAATTCTTAACAGATGGAACAAATGCTAAGCTTACTGTAATTATAGTAAATATGTGGATAGGTATTCCATATACCATGCTTATAACTTCTGGAATTCTAATGAATATCCCTGAAGAATTGTATGAAAGTGCAAAAATTGATGGAGCTGGTCCTGTAACTATTTTCAGAAAGATTACTCTTCCATATATGCTTTTTGTAACTACACCGTATTTAATTACACAGTTTATTGGAAATATCAATAACTTCAATGTTATATTCCTATTAACGGGCGGAGGACCTATGACTTTGAAGTATTTCCAAGCCGGAGAAACAGATTTGCTTGTAACATGGCTCTATAAACTTACAGTAAACGAGCAAAATTATTCCTTAGCTTCTACTATAGGAATTATTGTATTTGTAATTAGTGCTACACTGTCACTGATAACCTACAACAGGTCTGCATCTGTTCAAAAGGAGGACACTTTTCAATGATTAATAGAGAAAATTTATATAGTAATAAGGGAAAAAAGTCCGGGCTAAACAGCTTTAAAACAAGAACTGCTATTGCAAATGGATTGATATATTTCCTTCTAACAGTGCTAGCTATAATTTGGATTATCCCCTTGGTTTGGCTTGTAATAGCCTCCTTGAGAAAAGAACCGGGAGCTTATACACCTTATATTTTACCAAAGGAATATACTTTTGATAATTATATTAAACTGTTTACTAATACTCAATTGTTCAACTATCCTAGATGGTTCAGAAACACCTTGGTCGTTGCAATCTTCAGCTGCATATTATCCACTCTGTATACTCTGGGAGTGAGCTATGCACTAAGCAGACTTAGATTTAAGTTGAGAAAACCCTTGATGAACGTTGCTTTGGTCCTTGGAATGTTCCCTGGATTTATGTCTATGATCGTTATATACCATATTATAAAGGCTATAGGGCTTGAACAATCACTTACTGCACTGGTTTTAGTTTATTCCGGTGGAGCTGGACTGGGATACTATATTTCAAAGGGCTTCTTTGATACTATTCCCAGGGCCTTAGATGAGGCAGCTACCATTGACGGGGCTACCAGGAGCCAAATATTCTGGAAGATAACCTTACCGCTTTCAAGGCCAATCATAACCTATACTGTATTAACTTCCTTCCTGGCGCCTTGGATGGATTTTATATTTGCCAGTGTAATAATGAAGGACAATTACAATAATTACACCATCGCTGTCGGACTATATCAGATGACCACCAGAGAAAATATATACAATTATTTCACCCAGTTCTGTGCAGGTGCGGTATTAATTGCAATACCAATTACCATCTTATTTATCATAATGCAGAAGAACTATGTTGAAGGTGTTACTGGAGGTTCTGTAAAGGGCTAAGTTATATTGGAGGAAATATAGGTAATGAAAAAGGGCTTATTGGTATTTATAATTTTTATGATGTCCTTTATGGCAGGGTGCGGTAACCAGGAAAAGGTCAACATCATAGAGGATAATTACAGAAACTATTATGAAATATTTGTACGTTCCTTCTACGATTCTGATGGTGACGGAATAGGGGACCTTAAAGGGATTGTAGAAAAGCTGGACTATTTAAAGGACAATGATTTTAAAACAAAAAATGACCTGGGTATAGACGGAATATGGCTTATGCCCATTATGCCGTCACCAACCTATCATAAGTATGATGTGACAGATTATTATTCCATAGATCCTCAATACGGCACTATGGAAGACTTTGAACAGTTAATTGCAAAGTCTAAGGAAAGAGGCATAAAAATTATTATTGATCTGGTTCTGAATCATACTTCAGCAAAGCATCCTTGGTTTTTATCAGCGGTGAAAAGCTTAGCCATAGAACCCTGCGGACAGGATGTTTGTGTTCATGCTGAACTTTGCAGAGAACATAATAAATATGTTAACTATTATAATTTCAGTCAGGAAAAGAAATCTGGATATCACTCTGTGGGTATGCCCACCGGCTGGTATTATGAAGGAGTTTTCTGGGATCAGATGCCGGATTTAAACCTTGATAATCCAGAGGTAAGAAAAGAAATCGAAGATATAGGCAAGTTTTGGATAGACAAAGGTGTAGCAGGTTATAGGCTTGATGCCGTTACTTCTTTCTATACAGGTAACATTTCTAAAAATGTAGAGTTTTTAAAGTTCTTCAATGACAAAATGAAAAGCTATGACAGTGATATTTATATAGTTGGAGAAGCATGGTCTGATGCGAATTCCATAGCTGAATACTATAAGAGCGGAGTGGATAGCTTTTTCAATTTCCCTCTGGCTGATACCACTGGTAAAATAGTAGCTGCTGTGCGAAGTAAAAATGGAGCACAACTTAGCAAGACCTTGGAAGAATATCAGAAGAAAATAAAAGAGACTAATCCAAAGGCCATGGATGCTCCGTTTATATCTAATCATGATATGGGAAGAAGTGCAGGATTCTTAGGTGGGGATTTAGCTTCTGAAAAAATGGCTGCGGCTCTGTACCTAATGATGCCTGGAAATTCCTTTATTTACTACGGCGAAGAGATAGGAACCCTTGGATCCGGAAAAGATGAAAACAAAAGACTGCCTTTATTGTGGTCTGCTGCTGACAAGACGGGAATTACCTATGCTCCGCCAAATGCTGACTATAAAGGCACTATAGAGGCCGGAGTCATGGAACAGGAAAAAGATGAAAATTCACTTCTGCAATTTTATAAAAAAGCCATAAGAATAAAAAATGAAAATCCTGAAATTCAAAGAGGAGTATTGACTTCTATAGATCTTGGAAATGATGCACTGTGTGCTTATAGTTTAGAATACGAAGGATCAAAGGTATATATTGTTCACAACCTGTCAGTAGATCAGGTTGAACTAAAGCTTTCAAGTGAAGAATATTCAAAGTTAAAGCTTAAGGAAAGCTTAACAACAGATGATAAAAAGATTATATTAAAGAATGGAAATTTAACAATGCCGGCAAGATCAACGGCCATTTTAAAGTAACACCTTTTAGAAAAAAGCATCTCCTGCAGGAGGTGCTTTTTCTAATTGATAATCAATAATGTTAAAATGAATTAAGAAAGTACATTGATATTATAAATTACTATGTTAGAATTAAATTATTATGAAAAGAAAATCATATTTATAAAAGGATGAAAATCGGGGGATGAATTTAATGACAGAATTTAAGGCATTACAGCTTGAAGACAAGGATATATTCGATAAATACTTGAAAGTATATAAATATGGAACCTATGAATATGCTTTTTCAACATTATATATGTGGAGACATATGTGCAAACCAGAGTATTGTATTTTGCAGAATTCCCTGATAGTAAGAAAGGATGAAAAGAATAAAGGCCGCTATTTTATGCCGCCAATTGGTATAGAAGACCATAGAATTAAAAACGTTATAGATGAACTTATTAAAATTCAAAATTCTCGTCCAGGAATAGATCATCTTTTAAGAGATGTGGAAGAAGACTTTTTACTGGCCTTGATAAACATCTATGGAGATAAGGTAAAGTATTTTGAGGACGAAAATAATTTTGACTATATATATGACACCTCAGAACTGATCAACCTGACGGGTAAAAAGTATCACGGCAAGAAAAATCATTATAACAGTTTTATAAAATCCTATTCTTACACAATAAAGGACATAAAAGAAGATGGTGTAGGTGAAGAATGCATATCCATGGCCCGAAAATGGCTGGAAGGCAAGGAAAATGTGAATGAGGAGCTCCTTTATGAGCAAAAGGCCATTGAGGATATAATAACCCATGTGGAGGAGCTGAACTTGGAAGGCATGGCCGTCCTTGCAGATGACAATGTTGTTGGTTTTACCTTGGGGGAAAAGCTTAGGGAGGACTTAGCAGTAATCCATATAGAAAAAGGAAATAATAACTATAGTGGAATATATGCTTTTATAAATAAAGTCTTTCTGGAGCAATATTTTAGTGATGTGAAATATGTTAACAGGCAAGAGGACGGGGGAATTAAAGGTTTGAGAAAGGCGAAAAAGTCCTACGGGCCAATTAAATTAGAGAAAAAATTCATTGTTGATATAGAGGGATAACATGAGAAATCTGTTACAGGGTCAGAATATAATATTAACAGCCTTAAAAGAAGGGGAAGAAAATATCCTCCAGCAGTGGTTTGGCAACGTGAAGTTCATGAGGCACTACGACATAGTGCCTGCCATGCCCTTGAGCAAGAAAAAGATAGTAGAAATGATAAACTGCTACGAAGACAGTGAAGAACGCCTTTTACTGGCTGTTAGAACTGCAGAAACTCAACAGCTTATAGGAGTGGCAGGCTTTGATGAAATTGTATGGTCCAATGGCACTGCTTTCTTATTTCTAGGCATAGGAGATTTGAATTTCAGAGGAAAAGGTCTTGGCTCTGAAATATTAAATCTGCTTATCGATTATGGATTCAATGAACTGAATTTTCACAAAATTCAACTTAATGTAATAGAATATAACAAGGCGGCTATAAAATTGTACGAAAAAGCAGGATTTATAAGAGAAGGACTCTATAGAGAATACATATGCAGAGATGGAAGAAGATACCACCTGTATCTTTATGGATTGTTAAAAAGTGAATGGAATAGAGAATTACAGCCATTTACAGCAGAATAAATGAAAATAATTATTCCATAACCAGCCTCTGTATGTTAAAATAAATAATATATTTGGGGATCTAAATAATGTATATTTATACACATATACAGGGGGGATGATAATGACTAATGCATCTTATATTGATAAGATCGCAGGCCTTGCAGCTTTAGCTGAAGAAAATAATTACATTGAGCAGCAGTACTATACTATCCATGACGTAAAACGGGGGCTAAGAAACAGTAATGGTACCGGCGTAATTGTGGGCCTCACCAAAATAGGTGATGTTCATGGTTATTTAGTTGATGAAGGTGAAAAAATACCCTCAGAGGGTAGATTGCTTTACAGAGGCATAGACATTAAGGATATTGTCAATGGCTTTCAAAAGGATAAGCGATTTGGCTTCGAAGAAGTATGCTACTTACTTCTCTTTGGTGTTTTACCGACTAAAAATGAATTAGAGGAATTTAAAGAAATACTTGCATCAGTGAGAACCTTACCCTATGGCTTTATTGAGGATATGATTCTTAAAGCGCCCAGTAAGGATATTATGAATAAGCTGATGAGAAGTATTTTGGTCTGCTATTCCTATGATAAAAATCCTGATGACACAAGTATAAAGAATGTTTTAAGACAGAGTATTGAGCTCATTGCAAGGTTCCCCAGCATGGTGGCCTATGGGTATCAGGCCAAGGCTCACTATTATGATTTCAAGAGCTTGTATATACACTCACCTCAGCCTGATTTAGGAACCGCTGAAAATATTCTGTATATGATAAGACCGGACAATGCCTATACTGAAAAGGAAGCTGAACTTCTGGACTTGGCAATGGTTCTTCATGCAGAACATGGCGGAGGTAATAACTCTGCCTTTGCAACCCACGTGGTTTCTTCAACAGGTACAGATACCTATTCAGCTATAGCTGCTGCAGTAGGATCGCTGAAGGGACCAAAACATGGTGGGGCCAATATAAAGGTCATGGAGATGATTGACTATATAAAGGCTAACCTGAAGAACTGGAAAGATAAAAATGAAATCAGAGACCTGCTTGACAAGATTCTGAACAAAGAAGCTTTTGATGGATCCGGACTTATATTTGGTATGGGACACGCAATCTACACCAAGTCAGATCCTAGAGCATCCTTGTTAAGAGAAAAGGCTAAAGAACTGGCTCTTGATAAAGATAGAATGGATGAATATCAGCTGTACAGAAGTATTGAAGATATTTCTATTGAGATATTTAAGGAAAGACAAAACAGAGAAATTGCCGCCAATGTAGACTTTTACTCAGGCTTTGTCTATGATATGCTGAATATTCCCAGAGACCTGTATACTCCTATTTTTGCTGCAGCAAGAATACCAGGCTGGTGCGCCCACAGAATAGAACAGCTTGTAAGCGAGCCTAAGATTATAAGACCTGCTTACAAGAGTGTCAGTGAAAAGAAAGCGTATATTCAAATGGAAGAAAGAAAGTAGTTGTGAAGCTTATCAAAAAAGACCTATGGACTGAAAAAGAGCCATAGGTCTTTTTTACTGTTCCCATCCCAAAATTATTATAACAAATCTAAAAACCGTAACATATATCACCGTGCTTATAAAACAAATCTATTAAAATATAAATGTAATCAAGCTTAGTCAAAAAATTATTGAGAAATATTTAAATTAAGGAGCGATTGATATATGTGTGGTACAACTAATACTAATGTAAATCCAATGTTCTGCTACCAGTGTGAGCAAACACCTGCCACAGGATGTACTAAATTCGGAGTTTGCGGTAAGAATCCTGATATAGCAAGCTTACAGGATATAATGATACTTGGTCTAAAGGGAGTAGCAGCTTATGCAACTCATGCAAGAGAATTAGGTCTTCACAGTGAAGAAGTAAATGCTATAACTCATGAGGCATTGTATACAACATTGACAAATTCAAACTTTAATCTTGAAGAGCATATCAATATGGTATTAAAAGTTGGATCAGCAACTGTAAAAATAATGGACGTACTTGATGGGGCTCATACTTCAAGATTTGGTACACCAACACCTGTCAGAGTTTCACAGGATAAGGTTGAAGGCCACTGCATATTGGTTACAGGACACAACCTATCAGCTCTAGAAGAATTATTGAAGCAGACTGAAGGTAAGGGAATCAATATATATACACACTCAGAAATGCTTCCAGCTCATGGATACCCAGAGTTAAAGAAATATTCACACTTAAAAGGTAATGTAGGTAAGGCATGGTATGATCAAAGAAAGCTATTTGAAGAATTCCCTGGAGCAATACTTGGTACAACAAACTGCTTAATGCCAATCACTACAGGACACTATGGAGATAGATTCTGGACATATGGTACAGCCGGACTAGAAGGAGTACCAAAGATAAAGAATAATGACTTCTCACCAATCATTAAGAGAGCTTTAGAATTAGCACCAGCTAATATTAAATCCGATAAAACTGTAGTAACTGGTTTCCACCACAGCACAGTTCTAAACATAGCACCGGAAATAATTGATGCAGTAAAGGCCGGCAAGATCAAGAGATTCTTCGTTATAGCTGGATGTGACGCTCCGACAAAGGGCAGAGACTACTATAGAGAATTAGCTACAAGTCTTCCACAGGAATGTGTAATCTTAACTACTTCCTGCGGTAAGTTCAGATTCAACGATGTAGATTTCGGAACAGTACCTGGCACTGATATTCCAAGATATATAGACCTTGGACAATGCAATAACTCCGGCTCAGCTGTAAAGATTGCTCTAGCTTTAGCTGAAGCCTTTGAATGCACAGTAAATGAACTTCCATTGAGCATAGTATTATCATGGTTCGAACAAAAGGCAGTTGCAATCCTACTCGGATTATTCAGCCTTGGAGTAAAGAATATCCATGTAGGACCAAGTGCTCCTAAGTTCATCAGCCCAGGAGTATTAAAGGTACTTCAAGATACCTTCAGCTTACAGTTAATCAGCGGAGATGCAAAGGCTGATATGGCTAAATTCCTTGGAAACTAATAATTAATAATTAATAATTAATAATTAAGGGAGACCTTTCTACCTGAAATGTAGAAAGGTTTTAACTTTTTTGTCCATATTCTTGACATATTTACCACAAGATGATACTATTAGTATATAGTTGTAGTAGTATTTAAAACTACATAAATAAACATGTGTAATATAGGACATAATTATATTTGTGAGAATTTGTGTTGGGAGGTTAGAAATATGAATATCAAGGATTGTTACAATTTAGTATTGTACGGAGACTCCATTTCAAAGGGGGTAGTCTATGATGAAATCAAGGGGCGATACGTGGTACTGAAGGAGAGCTTTGCAAATATAATTGCGGATAACCTGAAGGGTGTCATGTACAATTTGGGTAAGTTTGGCAATAATATTATCAGAGGGGCACAGAAATTAGAGACTGATGTATTAAAACGAAATCCCGATATTGTTTTTATTGAATTTGGTGGTAATGATTGTGACTTTGACTGGGATGCCATAGCAGCTAATCCTGAAGGAAACTATCTGCCAAAGACGGAATTGAGCACCTTTGAAAGTACCTTAAACAATATTATTGATTATTTTAAGAAACTGAACATTTTTCCAGTACTAATGACCTTGCCACCCCTAGATTCAAACCGCTATTTTAAATGGGTTTGCAAAAATGATAGCAAGGCTGAGGACAACGTGCGTCAATGGTTAGGCGATATCAACAGAATATTCCATTGGCAGGAACAGTATAGTGTTAAAGTTGAGGAAACAGCCAGGAAAAATAATATTGAGCTGATTGATGTTCGAAATGCCTTTTTAAACCAAAAGGAATACAACAGATATTTGTGCATAGATGGAATCCATCCTAACAAGGAAGGTCATAAAATCATTGCAGATAAGGTTATGGAATATTTAAACAGTAATTTAAGATTTCTCTTAAGATAAAAAGCACTCCAGGTGCTTTTTATTTTTTATGTTTTTTCATCAACAAAAATACATTTGGTATTAAAAAATCTGTAGAACTAGTGTATAATATAGAAGTACTTGTTTAAATTTGCTGTAATATAAAGGAATCAATCTATTGGTGATTACCTGTAACGGAGGTGAAGACATGAAGATGGATGCAGCAGTAAAGAAGATAATCTTTGGAAAGCCATTTGGCTTGACCATGGTGAAGGGGATGCAGGGGACAGGTAAGTCTATGACCGCAGCCTACAGAGCCTTTTATTTAAAAAGCAGCTACTGCCTTTATGAGGATGAAAGAGTCTTAGTAGCCTCTGGAAAGAAGGACAATATCCATGCGCTAAAAAAGTTCTACAGTGAAGCTGAAGAACAGTATACATATGACTATATAACACTATTTTCTTTAGGGAAGGAAGAACCGGTACATTTTTTTACCGTAGAAGATATAGTTAATAAATACTTTAACTTATACAAAAGTGAAAATAACTTAAGTCTTATATTAGTTAGTAAAGAAGAAAAACTACAAATAATTAGACAGTGCATAGAAGACTTAAAAGCACAGTATAAAAGAGTGAAATTTATAAGAGAGTGTAACGAGGATTTTATTTTGGAAGAAATTAATTGGATAAAATCCTGCGATTATAGAAATATAGAAGATTATATGAGGGCTGACAGGGTTGGCAGACGAAGCAATAACTCAAATACCCCAAGGCTTATAAAAAATTCATTACAAAGAGAGGCAATCTATAAGCTCATGCTTCTTTATAATGAAAAACTTAAATCTAAAGGACTTATAGATGAAGTAGATAAGGAATTACTGGCCTTGGAAGCTATTATAAATAGGAATGACAGATACACACATATGGTTATAGATGATGCTCATGAACTGACAAGAGTACAATTAAACATCCTAATGGCCTTAAACAGCAAAAAGGCTTATTCCAGCATGATGCTTACTGTGAACCATAAAATAGAATCACATAACGGCGGTTGGATTATAAAGGGAAGAAAACAGAAAGACCTTGGCTTTGAGGGGAATATAAAGAATTCTTACCTTAAGAAGGCCATAATAAATACAGAAGCCGTCTCAAATGAGGAAGTTAAAAAATTAAATAGAGGGAACAGCAGATTTATGGAAAAGTACTTATATGTGGATATCAGACATAATAAAAGTTTCGAATTTATAAGGGACACTTCAAATTATGAAGAACTTATACTTTTACAAGATGACAAGGATCTTGTGTGCAGCAAGGAGGAACTTACAGCCTTGCCGGTATATAGCAACATTGCTGCCGGTGATCCTATTGCTATTAATCCTGAAGTTGAGGATTCCTTTAATCTGCCCCATTACTGGGTAAAGGGCATGAAGGACTGTTTCATGCTTAGGGTTAAGGGAGAAAGTATGATAGGTGCAGGCATAGAGGATGGAGACCTGGTGGTTATAAGAAAGCAAACCATGGCATCTAACAGGGATATAGTGGCTGTAAACATTGAAGGCAGTGCTACTCTAAAAAGGCTATGCATAGAGAAAGACGATATTCTCCTTATGCCGGAAAATGAGAAGTACTCACCCATATCAATAAAAAACAGGGAAGCTGCTGTTTTAGGCGTAGTGGTGGGAATTATAAAAAATGCTGCCTAGTAAAATAGAATATCAAGATAAAAACAAGCTGTGCTCTGCACAGCTTGTTTCTTTAAAGTTTGAACTTTTCTATTACGTTGTTTAATTCCTTAGATTTCTCAGTAAGATTTGTTGCCAGCATGTACACTTCAGAGTTGGAAGCAGCTTGCTCCTCTACAGTAGCGGATACTTCCTCTGTGGCAGCTGAATTATCCTGAGAAATAGCAGAGATATTATCAATACTCTTAATTAAAGTTTCCTTGTCTCTTTCAAGTTTTGCAATGGAACCGCTGGATTCTTCAATCATTCCAAGTATTGTTTCGAAGGATTTTCTGATTATAGTAAAGGCCTCGATTGTATTATCCACCTTCTGGAACTCATCTTCGAAGTTAGTTGTAGCTTTCTTTGTAATGTTAATAGATTCCTGAATTGCCTTTTGAATGTTGTCAATAATCTTCTTTATCTCTTCAGCAGAATGCTTGCTTTGATCTGCCAGATTTCTAACTTCATTGGCAACAACAGCAAAACCTCTTCCGGCTTCACCGGCTCTGGCAGCTTCTATGGCTGCATTTAATGACAGCAGGTTAGTTCTGTCAGTAATATCATTAATATTCTTAAGTATAGTTAAAATATCCTTGGTGTTGTTACCAAGCTTATTTATTGTTGCTGCAACCAGTTCAATAGTCGCTTTATTTTCAGAAGAAGACTCCTTTAACTCATTTATTACCTTGGACTTTTGCTCAATTATTTCTAAGGTTGAATCTGTTGTACTCTGTATAGTGTTGATATGATCTATAGTTAGACCGATTTCTTCATTAAATTGTCTTGTAAATTCCACACAATTTGATATTTCATCGGTCTGCTTTGAAGACCCGTCTGCAATGGTATTTACGGTGGCAGCAGTAGCTTCTGAAGCATCTTTAAGGTTCTGAGAAATCTCCTGAAGCTTTATAGCCGTATCTGTTGAATCGGCAGAAAGATTCTTAGTTGCCTGTAAGATATTTTTCAGTTCATAAACCATGGCATTAAAATTATGCGATAACTCGTCAATTTCTTTTATGCTTGATTCCGGCAGATATACGGTAAAGTCTCCTTCTGCCAGGGTTCTTGTACCTTCAACAATAGTCTGTAAAGGCTTAGAAATTTTTCTGCTTAACAAGGTTGTTGCAATAAGTGAAAAAATTAAGAATATTAAGGCTATAGTAATATTAGTTATACCAATAGTATTAGCTGAAGTATAAAGATCATCTTGTGGTATCAAAGCAATAAACTTCCAGCCGGTGTTTTCAGAAACTTCGCTTAATACCACCATTTTTTTACCGTCTATTACCTCGGTGAAGGTTTTCCCTATATTTGCATTTATCTTTGCTAAGAATTCATCAGATTCTTTATCCCCAGGGTTTACGGCAGTATTGGAAGTTATAATAAAGCCATTCTTATCCAATACCTTTATGTAACCGCTGTTGCCTATAGTAGAGGAACCAATCTTTTCTTCCAATCTGTTTAAAGTTACATTTATTTTTAAAACGCCGGCAGCCTTTGAGGTATCGGTTTTTAATAATCTTACATTACTGATGCAGTTAGCGGCATTTTGGCTATGGAGTATTGTATCCTTATGCAGAGGCACCCAGATGGATTTTCCGTTAGCAGCTACAGCTTCCTGATACCAGCTTTCTTTTTTTGCGGCTTCTATTTTATCTTGTGACGTGCCTACTGAACTTACCGAATTTCCATTCTCATTATAAATTGTAATTGAACTTATGATTGAGTTTGAACCCAAAGAAGTCAAAATTGACAGCTTCTGTTGACGCTCCCTGTTTTTTTCAAAACCCTGGTAAATATCATCATATTCATTAATCAATCCGTTAATTAACTGTCTATCGCTTATTACCTGCATAGAGGTGGCCTCAACAAATTCGTTAAGAAAGTCTATGTAGTTTCTGTTTTGTATTAATAATTGCTTTGCAGAGTTGGTGAAATCCTTTTCAACCCTTGCCCTTGTAATATTAAAACCTATAATAGTTGATGACGATAATGATACCACAAGTATTAAACTGCAAGTCAGGACAATAAGTTTAAAAATACTCATCTTTGACTTGATAGATTTACTAAACAATTTCAGGTTAAAATTAATGTTTTTTTTGTTTTTCATCTTTTTAGATCTTCCTGTAAATTTAGGCAGTCTGAAATCGAAGGAAAACTTTTTCCGTTGTTTCTTGGAAAACATAATAAACACCACCCAGTTAGTTTTATTATTATATTAAATTAATCATTAAAATCTCCTGATTACATTCTATCACAGCTTATGGTAATTGTAAACGTTAGTTAATGCGAAGTATTCATAAAATTCAGATTTTGTTGAATTTACTAGGACTAAAATATTATAATCCAAGGTTCTAAACCAATCAAATCCTTTCACAAAGATATATTTCTGACATATTATAAATTATAGCTATACTTGGAGTGATGATGTTTGTTATATGCACTGATACTTGCAGGAGGCAGAGGGACAAGGCTCTATCCCCTATCCAGGTCCAATAAGCCTAAGCAGTTTTTAAAGTTGATAAACAATAAGAGTTTTCTCAGGAACACCATTGACAGGATAAAGCCAATAGTAAGCAAAGATAACATTTATATAGTTACCAATGAAGAGTACATTGACAAAGTTAAAACAGAATTGCAGGAAATAGATGAAAAAAATATATTTGCAGAGCCTGCTAATAAAGAAACCGCTACCTGCATAGGACTTTCTGCTGTAAAACTTTTAAAGAAAGATAAGGATGCTGTAATGATGGTGTTTCCTTCAGACCACTATATAAATGGAGAGAAAGTTTTTATAGATACAATTCAACAGGCGGTGGAAATTGCAGAGAAGCGCAGAGGTATAGTTACTATTGGCATAGAGCCCACAAGGCCGGAGACAGGATATGGTTATATTCAGATGGGCAGCAGGGTAAATACGGGCATGACAGCCTACAGGGTAGAGCGCTTTACAGAAAAGCCTAACCTGGAAGTGGCCAAGGACTTTCTGCTAAAAGGCACCTATCTCTGGAACAGCGGAATGTTTGTTATGAGAGCAGATGTACTGCTTAGAGAGATGGAAAAGTATCTTCCAAAACTATACAAGAATTTAATGGAAATTTATCAGCACATTGGTATGGAAGATGAGGCAGAAGTTATTAAGGAGCAGTATGCCATAATTGACGGTATTTCAATAGACTTTGGAATCATGCAAAAGACAAGAAAGGGCTATGTTATAAAGTGCGAATTTGAATGGGACGACATTGGCACCTTTGAATCAGTAGCAAGGTTCTTGAGTCATTTCCGGGGAAATAACGTCACCGGTAAAACCTTTTTGGAAGAAAGTGAAAACTGCACAATATTCTCCGGGGATAAATTAATAATAGGCTTTGGAATCAAAGATTTGGTCATAGTTGAATCCGATGACGTGATTTTGGTTATGGACAGAAACAAAGACCAAGAAATAAAGCATCTTGTAAACAAACTCAAAGATGATGCAGAAACCAATAAGTATGTATAGTGCATAAAAGTCTTGTCCGGTTTGATTGGCTGGACAAGGCTTTTATGTATTTAATTAAAATAACGTTTCATTATACTGAAACTTTTTTCAAATACTTTACGTCTAGTATTATGTAGAGGGTATATATACCTATTAAATTCTGTAGAATTTAAAATTTAATAAGAAGGTAGGGGGAAATTATTATGAAAAAGGGAATTAAAAAGCTGCTGGTTCCGCTAATGGCATTCATGCTGGTGATGACCATTGGCTGCGGTAAGATGAAGTCCGAAAGTGATTATGCAGAATACTCTGCTAATGGTCAGACTGCTCCTTCAAGGTCAGAAGAGCCAAAGGCAGAAGCGAGCAGTGGCAGAGGAGGCTTATCCAATAAAACCTCTGATTTAAGCATGGCAGTGGACCAGGAAGTGGGCACAGACAGAAAGGTGATAAAAACTGTAAGAAAGGAAATCGAAACAATAGAATTTGATAAAGCGGTAAATTTTATAAATGAAAGAACCATAAGAGACAAGGGATATATTCAAAGCTCAAATACCAGCGGCGGCAGACTGCTTAACGGAAACTATGTAGGAGACCGCTATGGTGAGTTTGTGATAAGAATACCCGTTGATAAATTAAACACTTTCCTGCAGGATGTTGAAACTATCGGTGTAGTTATATCCAGCAGTGAAAATGGGGAAGACATAACAGCTCAATATTTTGACACTGAAGCAAGGTTGAAGACCTTGAAAATAGAAGAAGAAAGGCTGCTCACCATTCTTGAAAAAAGTGAAAAGCTGACCGATATAATTGAATTAGAAAAAAGGCTCTCTGAAGTTCGAACAGATATAGAGAATCTTACCGGAACCTTAAAGAAATATGACAATTTAGTTGCCTTGGCTACTGTAACCATTACTTTAAGAGAAGTGCAGGAAGTTACGGAACTTAAAACTAAACCTGTAAGCTTTGGAGAAAAGATTGTTACAAGCTTTAAGGACTCAGTAAACTCCCTGTATGAAATACTAAAGGGCCTGGTTCTGGTAATAGTAAGCGTCATTCCTTTTGCAGCCTTAGCAGCTGTAGTTGCAGTGCCTATTGTAATACTTGCAAAAAAGCATGAAAAGAAGGCGAAGGAAGTAATAAAGAAAGAGAAAGAGAAAGAATAGATTATATCGGAAACAGCTGCAGTGAGGCTGCAGTTGTTTTCCTTGATAAAAATGATATATAATATAGTGTATATAATAGTGTATATAAATTGGCTTAAAATACCACTTCATTTTCAAGCTTCGAAGTGGTTTTCTGTAATGCCATGGGAAAATACCTGCAAGGAGATATTTTTATGCAATTAATCGTAGGACAATTTAACGACTCATATGAGCCTGTAATGGATGGAGTGGCAAATGTTACAAAAAATTATGCTTATTGGCTGGATAAAATGGGATGTAAGAGCTATGTTATAACGCCTAGCTTTCCGGGATATGAGGATGAAACACACCCTGAAGTAATAAGATATTTCTCTGTTCCCATTCCCGTAAGAAAACCCTATAGATTTGGTATGCCTCAATTTGATTATCCTTTTAAACAGGATGTGAAAGCTATTCCTTTTGATATTGTCCATTGCCACAGCCCCTTTAGTTCTGGGCAGTTGGCCCTAAAGCTGGCAAAAAAGAGAGGAATACCGGTGGTCACAACCTTTCATTCTAAGTATTACGATGATTTCAAGGAAGCTCTAAAGTCTGATACATTGGCAAAGCTCCTAGTTAATAGAGTTATAGACTTTTACAGGGAAGTTGATGAAGTATGGACGGTAAATCAAGCCACTGCTAAAACCCTGAGAGAGTATGGCTATGAGGGAAGAATAGAAATAGTACATAATGGTACCGATTTTCAACCCTGCAATGATGAAGAAGCCTGCAGAGAAAAAGCTTCCAAGTTTTTACAGGTTGATGACAAGGAACTGACGCTTTTGTTTGTTGGTCAGCACATATGGCAAAAAAACTTAAAGATGCTGGTAAACTCTTTAAAGCATGTGAAGGAGAAGGGCGTAAAATTTAAAATGTTCTTTGTTGGAGAAGGAGTAGCCAAAAAGGATCTGGAAAAGCTTGTAGAAGACAACAATTTGCAGCACTGCATTAAGTTTCTAGGCTTAATCACTGACCGAGACCTGCTGAGGGCTATTTTTGTCAGGGCAGATTTGTTTTTATTTCCTTCTCTATATGATACTTTCGGTATTGTAGTAAGGGAAGCCGCTGTGGTTAAAACTCCTTCTCTTGTAATAGCAGGTTCAAATGCAGCAGAGGACATAGAGGATGGATATAATGGTTTTCTTTCTGCTGATGATGAAATTGAGTACGGAGAGAAAATAATCGAAATTACAAAGAATATAGATACCCTAAAGACAGCCGGTTTAAATGCCAATAAAACTTTATATAAGAGTTGGGAATATATAGTGGCTGATGTTAAGGAAAGATACATGGAACTCATAAAAAAACACAAGTATTGATTTATTGAAGGCTTGAGCCTATGCATGGATGTAAATGCAAGGCACGAGCTTTTTTATTTTTCAGTGGGTATAATTTCTAAAAGTTTGCAAATAATCACATTATGATATCTTAATTAAAAGAAATAACTGATGATAGATGACTGACACTTCTATCAGGAGGAATAAGAACATGGATATAAGAAAAGGCTCAAGATACAGAACCTTAATTTTGACGTTTTTTGTATTTAGCTTTATAGTGGCACTGAGTTACCCAACCGGTATAAACTGCAGAGCAATGGTACCACAAAAATTTGAAAATATCACGATAGATGATGACAACAACTCAGATGTTACCAAAGCCCTGGGCAATGAATTAAGTGGGGAAGAAGAAGCTGCAAAGCTTGAACAATGGAAGCAGAAGCTGGAAACGGACATTAACAATTATTTTGGACAGGATATCTCTAAAGTTGGCATAGTCTATTATGATATAGACAGAGAGCAAAAGCTTGCTGTCAATGAAGAAAAAGTCTTTATTGCCGCCAGTACGGTCAAGGTTCAAATGAATATGATTGCCTATGATTGGGTCAGAGAGGGGAAGCTCTCTCTGGATGAGAAACTCATATATGATAAGTCAAAACACTGGGAGGCAGGCACAGGAAAACTCCAGAGCCAGGATAAATCAAAGCCCCTTCCTGTTCAACAGCTCTTGGATTATTCCATAATCTATTCTGACAATATAGCCACCAGAATGCTTATGGAAAGACTGGGCTCCAATAAAAATGTCAGAGCCATAGCCAATAGGATAGCCGGAACCAATAATGACACAGTTAAAAACCTAATTACCGCAGAAGAGGAATTCAGGCTCTTGAAAATACTCTATGAAAACAGAAATGATCCCCACTATGCTCATTTAATCGAAACTATGAAAAAAACGCAATTCAATGATAGATTATCCAAATATCTTCCTAAGGAAATAGTGGCACATAAGACTGGGGATTATGCTGCTTATGTTCACGATGTAGGAATAATATTTACTGAAAAACCTTATATATTAGTAGTTTACACCAATGACCTTCCGGGGCTTGCTGAATCTAAGCCTCATGAGAAAATTGCGGGCCTGTCAAAATTGATATATGATGCCCATATAAACAAATAATAAGCAGCAAAAGCTTGTTGAAAAAATAAAATTTCTAACAAGCTTTTTTATAATTGGATAACCTTTCATATATAGACAAACTATTACTCAATTACCCTGATTTCAATAGAATAGCTCATCGCATATGGGGCAAAATGATAGTACAAAGCAACAAACAATAAATATAAAATTAAAGGAGGAAGTACAAATGGCATCAAATAAAACTGGAAGTAACAGAGTATTAGTACCAGAAGCAAAGACTGGATTAAACAGATTTAAGGCTGAAGTTGCTAGCGAATTAGGATTAGCTAACTATGAAGCACAGGACAAGGGAAACCTTACTTCAAGACAAAATGGTTATGTAGGCGGAACCATGGTTAAGAAAATGGTTGAAGCTTACGAAAAGAACCTATAATTTAGAAAGCTAAGTAACATAATAGAGTCAGATGATACCTTCGGGTATTATCTGACTCTTATTTGTAAACAACACTTTTCTAAAACAGAGCACTATGGTATATATAATATATGTTAAACTATAGCATAAAAGAAAAAAGATTGGGGTGTTACATATGAGACCAGTAAAAAATAAAGTTGTTGTGGTTGGGGCAGGAATGGTGGGAAGCGCTGTCATCAATGCCTTGCTTTCTTTGGAGCTGCTGGCTGAGATAGCGGTTATAGATATGAATACAAAGAAGGCAGAGGGTGAGGCCTTAGATGCAAGCCATACCACTTCCTTTGCCTATAGCCCCAACGTCCATGTGAAGGTTGGAGACTATTCAGACTGTGCAGATGCTCAGATCATTGTCATCACAGCAGGACCAAGTATAAAACCCGGTGAAAGTGATGATAGACTATCCTTGGCAGAAAAGAATGTTTCAGTGCTAAAAGGGGTAATGGAGCAAATTACAAAATATACTCAAGACGCCATAATTATTATTGTAACTAATCCTGTGGATATACTGACTTACTATGCCCAGAACCACTTTAACTATGATAAGAGCAAAATCATTGGGACAGGAACACTGCTGGATACTGCCAGATTCAGAAGAATACTGTCTGAGAAATATCTTGTGGATACAAAGAATGTCCATGGATACATTATGGGAGAGCATGGAAAGAGCGCTTTTGCAGCTTGGAGCATAGTTAATATCGCCGGTATTCCTGCAGATAAGTTTGACGCCATACTGGGCAGCGGTGAACCTCTGAACAGGGAAGCCATAGTTAAGGATGCAAGAAATGTTGGAATAGAGATTGTAGAGTACAAGGGTTATACCTCATCGGGAATAGCAATGACCGTAAATAGGCTGATTAAGGCCATTTTCTTAAATGAACTCAGCGTACTGCCGGTATCTACCACACTGGAGGGAGAATACGGTATCAGCAATGTAGCTCTGAGTATTCCCTGTGTCATCGGTAGTGAAGGAATCAGGAGAAGGGTAGAGGTTCCAATTACGGAAGATGAAGTAAAACAGCTTAAGAACAGTGCTGAAAGTCTTATAAATGTACTTCAGCATTTAAATATCAGGGTGTTATAATTTTGGATTATACCTCAATATTTTATATGCAGGTAATGGACCGTTGAAGGAATTCCCTTATATGTTATACTATAAAACGGAGAGGTGCTTAATTTTATTGAGGGTTAAGGCACTCTCTTCACGAAAAAAATGAAGTTACTGTATACGATATCATAGATATCCAGATGCATAAGCAAAAATAAGGGGGATATATAATGAATAAAAAAACAGTTAAGTCATGGCAATTTATTTCTGATGAAGGAGCTTTCTCTTTGGAGAGACCGGAAGCCAGCAGCTATTTATATTTTCCGCTGGCAAATGAAGCAGGGGTGATGTCTGCTATTACTCCAACTTTGAACGGGGATATAAAATCCAGTCAAAATACCTTCTTATTAACACCGGTTTCTGCAGAAGACTTGCACAATAATAAGAGTTCAAGAAACTTCTGGCTATACATCGAAGGAACTGGTGCCTGGTCCGTAAGTGGAAGCGCCCCAGGTCAGGTGGCTTGTTCTTTCCAGGAAGACTCAGCTGAAAAGGTAAAGCTTGAAGCAGGTTTCTTATGGCATAAGCTTATAAGAGAAAATAAAAATATAGGTATAAAGGCTGAGGTAATAAATTTTGCGCCGGTAGAAAACTATAAAACTGAACTTATGATGGTCAGCATAACTAATACCGGTGATAAAGTTTTAAAAATAACTCCAACGGCAGCGGTACCAATATACGGCCGTTCTGCAGATAATTTAAGAGATCACAGACATGTTACCTCATTGCTGCACAGAATTAGTACTGTAGAAAACGGGGTTGTTGTGAAGCCAACCCTTTCCTTCGATGAAAGAGGCCATAAAGCTAATAATGTATTGTATTCCGTTATAGGAATCGAGGACAATGGGGATAGACCGGCAGGTTTCTTCCCGGAAGTTGAGGAATTTATAGGGGAAGGCGGAAGCCTGGAATGGCCGGAAGCAGTGGTTTGCAATGTGGAACCTTACGCTGCTCAAGGACAACACTTTGAAGGTTATGAGGCTATAGGAGCTTTGAGATTTAAAGCTGTTGACCTCTTACCCGGAGAAACTAAGGCCTATATAATGATGCTTTCTATAAATGAAGAAGGAAACGAAAAGGAAATAAGTGAGTTAGTTGATATATATGGAAGCTTAGAAAAATTCAACAGTGCCTTAGAGAGAAACAAGGCCTTTTGGAAAGAAAAAATAGAAAGACCTGCTTTCCATACTGTAGATAAGACCTTTGACGGCTGGATGAAGTGGATTAATCTTCAGCCCATATTAAGACGTATATACGGGTGTTCCTTCTTACCTCACCATGACTACGGCAGAGGGGGGAGAGGCTGGAGAGACCTGTGGCAGGACTGTCTTGCACTGTTAATAATGGAACCTAAAGAGGTTAGAAATCTGCTATTCAACAACTACGGGGGTGTTAGAATAGACGGCAGCAATGCTACAATCATAGGTTCCAGGCCCGGTGAATTTATTGCAGACAGAAATAATATAGCAAGAGTTTGGATGGATCATGGGGCATGGCCGTTCCTTACAACTAAGCTATATCTTGATTTAAGCGGAGATCTGGACTTCCTTCTTGAAAGGCAGGAGTACTTCAAGGACAGACTAATAAACCGATGTACCGAAGGAGACACTGAGTGGTCTATTGAACAGGGCAATAAGCTTAAAATGGCCAGTGGTGACATATATAAGGGTACAATTTTAGAGCATATTCTGATTCAAAACCTTACACCTTTCTTCAATGTGGGCATGCATAACAACATCAGACTGGAAGGTGCGGATTGGAACGACGCTCTTGATATGGCAGCGGAAAAGGGAGAAAGTGTGGCCTTTACTGCATTCTACGGCAGTAACCTCCTGGAAATTGCAAAGCTTGTAAGAGCCTTAAAGGCTAAGAAGGGTATAGAGTCAATTGCTGTTGCTGAAGAGATGCTGCTTCTCTTTGATACTCTGGATGCCGGAGCTAACTATGACTCTATTGAATATAAAAAGAATGTTCTGAAGAAATATTTTGAAAGCTGCAAGCACAGTATATCTGGCAACACTGTAGAAATTTCCGTTGATAAACTTGCTGAAGACCTGGAAAAGAAGGGTAACTGGATAATTAATCATGTAAGACATCAGGAATGGATTAAAAACGGTGAAGGCTATCAGTGGTTTAACGGCTACTACGATAATGATGGAAACAGAGTAGAAGGAGACCATGAATATGGCACCAGAATGAACCTTACTAGCCAGGTATTCACCGCTATGGGAGGCGTTGCCACCGATGAGCAGGTAGAGTCCATAATAAAATCTGCGGATAAATACCTGAAGGATTCAAAGGTTGGAGGCTACAGGTTAAATACCAATTACCATGAAGTAAAGAAGAATCTTGGAAGGTTGTTTGGTTTTGCCTTTGGACATAAGGAAAACGGTGCAATGTTCAGCCATATGGCAATAATGTATGGCAATGCTCTTTACAAGAGAGGTTTTGCAAAGGCTGGTTATGAAGTAATTAACTCAATTTACTCACAGTGTGTTGACTTTGAAAAGAGCAGAATTTATCCAGGAGTACCTGAATATATCAATGAAAAGGGAAGAGGAATGTACCACTACCTCACCGGTTCAGCTAGCTGGATGCTGTTGACAGTGCTTACGGAGACCTTCGGTGTAAAGGGTGATTTAGGGGATCTGGTAATTGAACCTAAGCTTTTGGCAAGTCAATTTGATGACCAGGGCACTGCCGGGGTAGAAGCTCTTTTTGCGGATAGAAAGATCAAGGTAATCTATAATAACAGCAAGAAGCTTGACTATGGTCAGTATAGGATCCAGGCTGTGACAATTAACGGCAGTGAAGTCAGCTGTGAGTTAGCTGGAGGCAAAGCTGTGATAAAGAGAGCGGTTTTAGAGGCACTTGAGGCAGACAAAACTCATGAAATTTCAATCCAATTAAGTATGTAAACAGAGGTGTTATTTATGAGCATCAGTGAAAGCCTCTTAGAGGTCAAAGAATATACCGGAGAAGGATATAAGCCTTTAATTGATTATGATAAATGGAGAGTAGCGGTTTTAAAGTATTGTGATGAGCTTCTTCCCGAAAACATAACCAAAATGCAGAGACATGACGAAACAGACGAAGTTTTCGTTCTCCTCCAGGGCAAATTTATGCTTTTCATCGGAGAAGGAAAGGATAAGGTGGAAAACATCCATGGAGTATGGCTGGAACCATTAAAGTTTTATAATGTAAAAAAAGGTGTCTACCATACCCACAGCCTCAGTGATGATGCGGTTGTACTTATTGTTGAAAACAGAGACACAGTCTTAGAAAATTCTCCTGAAATAGAACTCACCGAAGAACAGAGAAAAGCTTTAGTTTCATTATATAATAGGTAAAAAAATAATAAAAAAGTTAGCATAAAAGTCCACCCCCTTGAATATATATAGAAAAGTGGGGGTGGATTTATGCATAATCGAGAAGATTTTTCTGATGAAATTTCACTGATGGAAAAATTAAGAAGCGAATTGGATGAATTAAATGATGTTTTTAACAATTGGGTTTACTACGATGTAGAAGGCCTTTTTTTTACTATAAGGGAAAAGCAATTAAAACTGAACAGCCTTGAACTTAGCGTAAGGTCAAGTAAGATGAATAACCTTTGAACAAAACATAGCAGCGGTCTTTGCAAAACATTTTAGTTCTGCAGAGGCTGCTGTTTTTTCGGACACTTTTTAATAGTAGTATTAATTTATACTTTCTATTTTACCATTGTGATATTTTAGAACATGATGTGTTAATAGTGGTGGCGGTGTATCCCAAATAATTTGACTTAGATTTTCATCAAGAGCTAGCTTGCTATACATTATATACTCTATGAAATATGTATCATCTGTATCTTTTTTTACTGGCCCGACTTTAAAAATCAGTTCATTTTTGGTATCTATACTGTTATTTATATAACTATTAAACTTATCAAACACATCTTTAGTATCACTGTCATATACATATATTGGAGCGTTTATATTGTCGTATATATCAATAATTAAGGAATCATAAATTTTAAGTACATTTGAAGCTTGCAACAAAGTAGTATTTTTTGATTGAATATTATTGTTTAATTCTTTGATTTCGTTGTCTTTATAATTAAGCTGAGAGGATAAATTAGCAATTCTATTCTCTAAAAATCTTGTTTTATTATAAAAGATTATTGTTATAACAATAAGAAGAATTATAAGCGATGAATTAATTATTAGCATGACATATCTTGATTTCATAAAACGTCACCTCTATTCTAGACCGCTATTCCATTTAACTTTTGTTATATGAACAAATTTCATATTTGATGGTTGAGTTGATCCATAAAGAGATGATAGTTTTACATTTAATCTATTTGATGTATGTGCTGAAACATAAGTTCCTGCATAAGTACCATCGGTAGAAACCACCATTAGCACATGGCTGGGTGTATATACATAATCACCTGGTTGAATATTCGATACATCAGTTGCATGTCCTTGTACTCCATAATCATTATTTTTGAAATTTGCTGTAATATAATCAAGAAAGTATGGAACATATGTCCAATACCATGTGGGAGCAGTGCTACTTTTATCAGCCCACCAGTAATAATCCATAGGTATGTCTTTAGCTGAACTGCTTCTTCCACCAAATCCGTACCAAATACATTGTGAAACAAAATTTTGACAATCATTTCCATAGCTAAAGTATTTAAACTGTGCATTATTGTAACTTGAGCCATCATTTCCGCCTGTATTATCTGTATAATAATTAGCATACCATACTGCATTTGTTCTATTATAAGTAATGTAATAATCGCCAGGAACAGCGTTAGGTTCTATTGTCACTGAAGGTTCTTTTATTGACACTGAGGATTGTAATGTATAATTAGTTAAATTACTACTGTTTATAAGATCATTAATTGGCTGTGTAAAATCCGTATCATTTCCATATAACATTTTTAATTCATCGTTATATATGTCATCACAAATATACAATTCACCTTCGATATTTGTTAGGATGACTTTGTGAGGGGTTGTAATTGTTTGATAGTCGTTAAAATTACTAAATTTAATTGAATTGGTTACCTCTAAATCAACAGTTATAGTATTTTCCAGTGAAGTAATTGAATTATATTTGTAACTACTTTCTATATTTTCATAAGAAGCATTAGCAAGGTTGCTTGAAGTCAATAAATATTTTATTCTTCCAAGTTCATAATTTAATGTTTTATTTGACTGAGGATTAAAGAATAAAGACTCTAGTAATTCAAAATCATTTGTATCTTTACTAATTAAAATTTTATTATAAGTTTTAAAATATTTCTCTACAGTTGTTTTTATGTCCGTATCACTTGTGATACTCTGTGCAGATGCAGAGCTTGGCAATAAAAAGACTAATAAAAATAAAATAAGTAAGGCAGATAAACTTTTTTTCATATTAATACCTCCAATTCTATATTTTACAAATTCGTATATAGAATACCATAAAAAGAATTGTTGTAAAATATTTATTTTAAAGGAAAAAATAAGATTAGCTCGTTTTTTGGGTACATATATAGTAAATTCTTCAATATACTTATACTTACAGGATTTATTCACCCAGACCCAAAAAGGGATGGTGACACCTTATAGTGTTACACTTAGGAAGTGCAACACTATTGATAAAGACAATAAAGCAAGAATTGGTAGAAATTCTACTAATTCTTGCTTTTCGATTTTAACTAAGGTAAATATAACTGCAAATAAGGATTGAGGGTTTTTTTGAGCCGCAAAACAGGAACTTGGGATTAAAGAATGGCATTCAACATCTGAAAATGCGCATCATGCTGCTATTACTTTAAGTAATCATTTTTGGTAAATTGGGCACATATTTTATATGTAGGTAATATATAACTAATATGGTACAATTAGAATAGGGGGTGGCTGAATATGAGTAATTTTATAGAGATAAAAGCTGAGGATTTGAGATTGGACATAAGTAATATACCCCAATTTGAATCCACAGAAGAAATTGAACCCTATGATAAGGTTATAGGGCAGAAGAGGGCCGCAGAATCAATCGATCTCGGCTTGAATATGGAGAGTAAGGAATACAATATTTATATATCAGGAAAGACCGGCACCGGTAAGACAGGGTATATAGTGAGAAAAATAGAGGAACATGCTAATTCTATGCCAACACCGGAGGATTGGTGTTATGTTTTTAATTTTGATAATCCCAATAATCCCATAGCAATATCACTAAAGCCAGGAACGGCACTAAAGTTTAAAGAGGATATGCAGGCATTTATTAAATTTGTAGAAAAGGAAGTGCCAGTATATTTTAACTCCGAGAACTATGATAATGAGAAAAACAGTATCGTAGATAAATATGAAAAAATGATGGTAGCTCTTACAAAGGAACTAAACAGCAAGGCAAAGAAGTACGGCTTCAGTGTGAAACAGGCTTCCACCGGGGAATTTATTTTTATACCACTGAAGGAAGATAAGGAAATGACCACAGAAGACTATGATGAACTGAAGGAAGAGGAAAAGGAGGTATTGGAAGAGTCAGTAACAATACTCAGAAATGCTTCCTTTGACATAATTAAGCAGACAAGAGCCCTGAATAAAAAGATGGAGGAAGAGCTGAAGGAGCTTGATGACAGGATATCAGAGAGTATAATTTCCGGAAGGTTAGAGGAGCTTCTGGCTGAATACGGTATTAATGAGAAGGCTATAAAGTTTCTGACCGCTTTAAAAAATGACATAATACAAAATATAGCTCACTTTATTGAAGATGAGGATCACCCCAAAAATCCTGAAGCAGAAAAGCTATTCTTAAGAAGATATGCGGTAAATGTAATCGTAAGCAATGAAACTACCAAGGGAGCACCGGTAATCTTTGCAGATTCAGCGCAGCCGGGCCTACTTTTTGGAAATATAGAGTATGAAAATAAATTGGGAAATCTTGTGACAGATTTTACCCTGATAAAGTCTGGATATCTTCACAAAGCCAACGGAGGCTTCTTGATCATAAAAGCCCAGCAGCTCTTATCCTACTGGCAGTCCTGGGAGACTTTAAAAAGATGCATAAATCTTCAAGCTGTATCAATTGAAAACTCCAAATATAATATTGAAGTACTGCCTATCTCCACCTTAAATCCTCAGGAAATACCTCTTAAGGTAAAGATAATTCTCCTGGGAAGCAACCTGATATACTCCTTACTGCTGCAGCATGACTTGGACTTTGAAAAGCTGTTTAAAATAAAAGCAGAATTTGACAGCGAAATAGAAGGGGACGAAGAAAATACTCATAACCTTATAGGCTTCTTCAGCAATTATGTCACAAACAATAAGCTTCCGCATATCAGCAGAGCCGGGGTAATAAAGCTCCTTCAGTACTCCAGCAGACTGGTAGAAAACAGAAGGAGATATTCGGCTTCCATGAGTAAAGTATTGAAAATTGTTGACATGGCCAGCTACTTCGCCAAGGTAGATAAGTCTCCTCTGATCCAGGAGGCTCATATAAAGAAGGCCTTGGATGAAAATGAGCAGATGCATGGACTCATCAGGAAAAAGGTCTTGGACATGTACAGCAGCAAAAAATATGTAGTAGAGCTTAAGGGGGTCAGAGAAGGCCAGATAAATGGACTTTCCGTAGCCAATTACGGGGACTGCGTCATTGGTCAGCAGCATAAGATAACCGTATCCACCTATGCTGGCCGAGACGGTATCATCAATATAGAACGTGAAGCTGAAATGAGCGGAAGCATACACAACAAAGGTGTGTTGATACTCTCAGGCTATATGGGCCAACTAGTTGGCCAGCACATACCAATAAGCTTTAATGCCAGCATAGTTTTCGAACAGCTTTACTCCGGTATTGAAGGTGACAGCGCCTCAGCAGCTGAACTGATTGCCCTATTGTCCAGCCTCTCAGAGGTGCCCATCAAGCAGAGCCTAGCCATAACCGGGTCAGTAAATCAGCGCGGCGAAATTCAGCCTATCGGTGGAGTAAATGACAAGATAGAGGGCTATTTTGACATATGCTCTTTATTTGGACTGGATGGGTCTCATGGGGTGATAATACCTATATCAAATTTGGATGAGTTAATCCTAAAGGATAGGGTAGTAGAGGCTGTAGAAAAGGGACTCTTCCATATATATGCCGTAAGAACCGTAGAAGATTGCCTGCAGATATTATTACCTGAAGAGTTTACGGAGAAGTGGGAAAATAACATTATGGAAGGAATTAAAGAAAAAATTATGTCTAAGCTTCGGGCCTACAATGAGGTTCTCAGAGCCTCCCGCCTTTGAATAAGTAATTTATATTCGGGAAAAAATAAAGTAAGCACCAATATGATTTTTAGGATGGGATAGGTATGAAAATAGGATTAGTTAGGCATTTCAAAGTTGACATTCAAAAGAACAGATACATGACTGCCGCAGACTATGATAAATACAGCAGAGATTATGACACAGCAGATGTAATACCCAACGAAATAGTAATCGATGAAGAGTGGGACAAATGCTACTGCAGCAGCCTGCCAAGGGCTTTAAAAACTGCCAGAACCATTTATCACGGCGAAATAATTCCAACGGATGACCTGAGAGAAATACCTTCAGTAGCAATCTTTAAGTTGAATTTCCGCCTTCCATACAATCTATGGGCCATACTAAATCGGATTGCCTGGGGAAGAAATCATACTGCCCACCCGGAAGGCCGTACAAAAACTTTAAAAAGAATAAATGAAATAATGGAAACCATCTTTATGCAGCCCGAAAAAAATATACTGATAGTAAGCCATGCCGGAACCATGTTTGAAATACAGAAAATCCTGAGAAGGAGGGGCTTTAAAGGCAGGGGCTTCATAAAAGCGAAAAACGGCAAACTCTATGTTTTCGAGAAAAAATAGATATTAGTGAGACAATAAGATACCTCTAGCAATAGGGGTATTTTTTATGTTATGAATGTTACGGACAGGCTTAATTTGGCGGTGGCAGCGGGGCTGGTCCAAAGGTGTATACGGGAGTGGTAATTAACAACAATATAACGCTCTGTTTTAAAAGAGTGTTGTTAGTATTTTGAACAAGCATAACCCTTCTTTGGAAACCGCTATAAATTTAATTATAAATTTTTTTATAAAAAATTTAAATTTGATGATTAGAAACGTTAGTTCTGGTCAAGAATTTAGATATCCGAAAATGAGTTCGGAGCATGTACGAAAAAATCTGAAGGCGGGAATAATAATGGACTTATTAAGAATGTTTATCGAGGCTTTAAAAACACTAAATGTATCTCAACTTATCAACTTAAAGGAAATAATATTTAAAGACGATAAGTCAATGACTAATGAAGACTTTATTGGGCTTATTAAGAAGTATCATCTAGAGCATAAGGCTTGTTGTCCTCTATGCAAGAACATTCATATTATCAAAAATGGTTTCACGAAAAAAGGAAGTCAGCGGTATAAGTGCAAAATATGTAAAAGAACTTTTTCAACATTTACGGATACGCCATTTAGTTACACAAAAAAATCCTTGGAACTATGGGGAGAATATATTAAGCTAATGAGCCAGGCTACTTCTATTCGAGCCTGTGGCCATAAACTAGGCATAAATATAGCTACATCCTTCCAGTGGAGGCATAAAATATTAAAGGCATTATTAGCAATGCTGAAAGATCAACTAGGTGGAATAATAGAAATAGATGAGGTTTTCATTGCGGAAAGTTTCAAAGGAAATCATTCCAAGAGCATGATCTTTGAAATGGATAGGCCGTCAAGAGAACGGGGCATGACGCTGGGAGAGTATCTTCATAGCAGAAAGGTTTCTGTGCTTTGCTGCAGAGATAGAAAGGATAGCTTGTTTGCAAGGGCTGCAGACCGATGCAAGGCTAGATATGATAGAGTGTTTGCTTTGCTGGGAAATAAGTTGCCTAAAGGCTCAACTCTATGTACAAATAATAATATGGCCTATATTCCCCTGTCCAAAAGGCTTAATTGTAAGCTGTATAAAATGAGAGGCAGTTTTGAAATAAAAGAAAAAAAGTACCATATACAAAATGTTAGTATTTTTGGACAAGAAATAAAAATAAAATAGAGAACCACTTTAAGGGTGTGGCAACAAGGTATTTGAACCACTATTTGGTTTGGATTCATTGGATGGTAAAGCTTAGAGACAAGTTTACGGCCTATAACTTTGCAGATATGTTAGCCATGATTTCCCTCAGTGGTGAAAGACTGAGGGTCGAAGATTTTAAATACGTGGAGTCTCTGCCAGCATAATCAATATTTCCATACTGAAGTGTGAAAAATCTTGGACATTAATGCGAATAAGCTGTAACTAAAAAATACTTAAAGTCATAATGAGGCTTGCCATCAACACTTTTCTAAAACACAGCGTCATAGTGGCGAAATGCTAATATTCATACAACCACTAGCAGACTTGTCCGTCAACGAAGTCATTATTTGCAGTTACCATTGTAATAGTTGGATTGAATAATATATAATAAGACTAATAAAAAGTTATTCAGAAAGGAAGATTTTCCATGAAAATTGATATACTGAAATGCCATGGGTCGGGCAATGACTTTATATTGATAGATGAGATATCTAAGGAATACAATTTCACAGAGGAAGACAGAAAGTGTATCGCAGTTACGCTCTGCCACAGAGATAACGGAGTGGGAGCGGATGGCATATTGTTTGTTCTAAAGAGCCATAAATGTGATGCCAGGATGAGGATATTCAATGCTGACGGGTCTGAGCCGGAAATGTGCGGAAACGGCCTCAGATGCGTAGGCAGATTTGTTTTAGAAAAGCTTAAGAAAGAAAGAGTAATGATAGAAACTATGAAGGCGGAATACGAAGTAAAGAGCGTCGAAGATTTATATGAGGGTGTAAAGACTGTGGAGATTGCCATTGAATCTATAACTTTCGATGTTAAGGACTTACCGCTAATTTATCCCCAAGATAGGCTGTTCTTCGGTAAGTTGGATGTACTCTCTGATAACTTGACCTTTAGTGCTGTAAGCGTCACAAATCCCCACCTTGTTGCCAATGTTGATGACATAGATGTGGAAGAATTGGTTGAGGTTGGTAATACTGCCAATAACTCACCGGATTTATTGCCAAAAGGGGTTAATGTAAACTTTGTTAAAGTCATAGATGCAAATAATATATATGTTAAAACCTATGAAAGAGGCGTTGGCTTAACTAAGGCCTGTGGTACAGGTATGACGGCTTCAACGGTGGTAGCTTGTATTGCCGGTAAGTGTCCACTAAAAGAGGAGATAAGTATCTTCAATGACGGTGGAATGATTAAGTGTATAGTAAATAAAGAGGGAGAAGAGAAGTATCTTGTACAGTTTATAGGTAATGCCTCATATGTATTTGATGCTGTTATAGACATGGATCATGTGCTGGATTCATTTAACCAGTCAGTAAATTATGATCCCTATGAGGATGAACGAATTCAGTATGAAAGAATGTACGAACACACAAGGAAAATAATCAATAGCCTTAAGTAATCATAATAGAATTAATAATTTACGTCAACATTCCATATATATATATTACGGCTGAATTTATTGCAGTATTTTTTGCCGTACTACGGTGTATGGAGTGTTTTTCTATGAAGAAATTGATGGCTTTTCTAGGTGTACTTACTGTAGTTATTTCAACTTTTATTTACTTTCGCTATCAGGCTTATAAGGAGAAAAAGGATAAGGAACAACTAATGCAAGAATTGAACCGCAATGCCGATGTGATGCTGTATGATATTAAGTCCATGGGAACTAAAGACATAACAAAAGATTCCTACGGACAAAAGGATCCTGCTGTCAGTGATGAGCTTATGGTATGGATAGATGAGAAAAATGGCCTAGAGAGTTTTGATAGCATAGAAAAAGAGAAAAATGGCAAATCAGATCTTGGGGTCTATGATATGAAAAACGGAGAAGTGATTCTCATTGAGGAGGAAGGGGCTCAGACTCTTTGTTCAGTTACACCTGAGTACATTGTATATACCTCAAAGAAGGATGCAAAAGGTTCTGAAATAAAAGTTAAGAGATATTATAGAACACGGATAGAATAAGGTCAGAGGCAAGCTAAACTTACCTCTGACCTTTATAGTTCATTCAGCACTTCTTGAGGTAATTCTCTCAAGGCTTTTCTTAAGATATCTTATAATCTGAAAAATTATACTTGGCTATTATGCCACAATAAAGATTAAAAAAGTCTACTGCTGTAGATTTTTATGTTATAATAATTTGAGTAAACAAAGCTGTACAGAAAGGCGGTGTTTTGATGAACAAGGGTATTGATTATTATATTGAGACCAAAGAAAAAAATGAAAAAATCTGCACAGAGCTAAAAAGTGAGATTTCTCAAATCGGATATTTAAGGCTTGTGGACTTTATAATAGGTGTAGTAGTCTCTGCCTATATATATAGTTTAAATCAATATGTGATTTTTTCAATAGTTGCTGTGATTTGGATTGGCGTATTTATATACTTGGTTAAACTGCACGAAAGGGCCATTGAAAGGAAAAATTATGCCGAAGCCTTAGTGACCATAAATAAGAGAGGTATAGAGAGGGTACAGGGGGGCTGGAACAAGTTTGAGGATGATGGTTCTGAGTTTATAGATGAAGACCATCCCTACAGCGGCGACTTGGACATTGTGGGTCACAGCTCCCTCTTTCAGTGGATAAATACCACCGCTACCTATATGGGCAGGCTTAAGCTGAAGGACTACCTTCTGAATCCTTTGAAAGACGTCAGTGAGATAAAAAGAAGGCAGGAGACCGTAAAGGAATTATCCCAGGAAGTTGAGACAAGGCAGAAAATTAATGCTGAAGCCATGCTCATCAGGGATAAATCCAAAGATCCGGAAGAACTGCTCCAGTGGGCTGGGACCAATGATGTTCAGATGGATAGCATTTGGATAAAACTTATAGTTAACGGCCTTACCTTGGCCTTCTTTACAATTGTATTCTTGCTGATATTTACAGAGCTGATTTCCTATAAGTATATTTTGGCAATCATTGCCCTGAATATAGTGGTTTTGACAGCAGCCAACAAGAAGCTCAGCGGTTCCTTAGACACTATACATAAGTACAAAGACGGAATAAAGATATATGAGAGAATCATTAAAATAATTGAAGATAAAGAATTTGCCTCACAGGCAGTGAAGGATTTGAAGAAAGGCTTCTATACCGATACTGGGAAAAAGGCTTCTGAGGTAATAGGGGAACTGAAGACCATATCGGACTTAATAGCTGACAGAAGAAACATGGGCTATATAATAGTAAATTTAGCCCTTCTATGGGATTTCCGCATAGCCTCCATGCTGTATAAATGGAAATGTCAGTACGGAAGGTATTTAAAAAATTGGCTTGAGATTATCGCAGAAGTAGAGGCACTGGCCAGCCTTTCCAATATAAGCTTCGAAAATGAAGAATGGTGCTTTCCTGAAGTCCATGAAGGGGTGAGCTTGCTAAAGGCACAGAATCTTGGACACCCATTGCTGGGCCACCGGAGGGTCTCTAACGATTTTACTATAAAAGACCAGGGCAGTGTTATCTTCATCACCGGGTCCAATATGTCCGGCAAGAGCACCTTTCTGAGAACTGTAGGCATAAACTTGGTGATGAGCTACTGCGGGGCTCCAGTCTGTGCCTCCAGTTTTTCCGCAGCAATCATGGATGTATATACCTGCATGAGGGTCAGCGATAACCTTGAAAAGAGCATCTCTTCCTTCTATGCGGAAATACTGAGGATAAAAAAGATAGTAAGTGCCTCAAAACAAAATAGCAAAATTTTCTTCCTGCTGGATGAAATTTTTAAAGGTACAAATTCCATAGATAGGCATCAAGGTGCCA
The DNA here is from genome assembly GCF_006351925.1 of Clostridium thermarum. Classification (NCBI taxonomy): domain Bacteria; kingdom Bacillati; phylum Bacillota; class Clostridia; order Eubacteriales; family Clostridiaceae; genus Clostridium; species Clostridium thermarum. Next base: position 935,783 of record NZ_CP040924.1, read on the forward strand.
CAGTACTGATAAAACAGCTGAGCCGCCGTGGCGCTTCCGGCATGGTTTCAACCCATGACCTGGAGCTGGGTGAATTGGAAAAGGAAATGCCCAAGGTAGCCAACTATCATTTCCAGGAGCATTATGATAATGGAAAATTGAACTTTGACTATAAATTAAGAAAAGGTATATCTGCCACAAGAAACGCCATGCACATAATCAGGCTGGCCGGGATAGAGGTAGAATAGGGGACGGTTCACAACTATTCTGCAGGTTTGCCATAGAGCTGCATAGTGCAGTACAGAGGGGGACGGTTCACAACTAGTCAACATACATTGAATAAATTAGGGGGACGCAACATGAAAACAATATTAGATAAGTTCAACTTTTTTAAAACCTACCGTGGGCTGCCGAGGAGCATGTATGTTTTATTTATAGCACAGATAATTAACAGATTTGGTGATTTTGTAATGCCCTTTCTGACACTATATCTAACTGTGAAGATTGGACTGGAACCCATACTGGTTGGGGCCATAGTGACAATTTGCTCAATCATTGGTATCCCTGCTTCCTTTCTGGGGGGATACTTTGCGGATAAATTTGGAAGAAAGAAGACTTACTTATATGCCCAAGGGCTTGCAGCCTTAATCCTGCTGCCCTGTGCTTTTGTAAAGGACCCATATATAAATGTAACTTGTCTTATGCTTAGTTCTTTCTTCCATGGCTTTATAAGGCCGGCGATGAACGCTATTGTTACGGATGTACTTCCGCCGGAAAAGAGGCAAGCTGGCTTTGCCTTACAGTATCTTGGCATAAACTTAGGTGTTGCTCTTGGCCCACTGGTGGCAGGATTTTTATTTAATAACTTGTTGCCCATGCTTTTTATAGGCGACGTCATTACTTCCTTTATAGCATTGTATCTGGTAGCAGCAAATATAAAGGAAACCCATCCTACCTATACTAAGGAAGTGGTATACTCCCAGGCTGAAAAGGAAGAGAAGAAAAATATCTTCGTAGCATTGGCAAAGCGTCCGCAGCTGGCTTTGTTTTTCCTTGTCTACATAGCCTATTCTTTTATCTATACCCAGCACCGTTTTGCACTTCCGCTAACGGTTACGGATATTTTTGGGGATGCCGGAGCCCAGAGATTCAGTTACTTGATGAGTGTAAATGCTGTAACGGTGCTTGGCTTTACAGTTATAATCACAGGCTTAACATCAAAATTACATCCCTTGGTGAACATGGCCCTAGCCGGAATAACCTATGCAGTGGGCTTTGGTATGTTAGGGTACGTTGACAGCCTGCTGATGTTGGTACTGTCTACGGTTATATGGACAATCGGAGAAATTCTGGTAATGACAAGCTTCGGGGTATATGTGGCAAACAATAGTCCAAGCAATTACAGGGCAACCTTTAGTGCCTTCGGTAACCTGAGCTGGTCTATAGGTGGTGCCCTTGGTACTTCCCTGGCCGGGATGTACGTTGATTCCTACGGATTAAAGGCCCTATGGAACTTGACAATTATAATCTCATTGGTAGCCACTGTATTGATGTTCTGGCTGCGGGAATGGAGAAAATGGGGGACGGTTCGCAACTGATATAGGGGACGGTTCACAACTATACATGCTTTTATATAGCTTGTACAACGGTCTAATGGGCTATGCATTTTAAACTGTTGCAAGGCTTTTACACTGAATTTAGAAGGGGATGGTGGCTTGAGAGTATCAACAAGAATTAGTTCGCTATTTAATCCTTACAGAGGTTTATCCAGAGAAATATGGGTGCTTTTTGCTGCAAGGATCATAAACAGTATGGGGGCTTTTATTTACCCCCTGTTGACATTAATCTTAACAATAAAGCTGGAAGTACCAGAGGATAAGGCAGGTTTATTAATATCCGCTTCCGGCATTGCCTTCATGTTCAGCGGTGTTATTGGGGGAAAACTTACAGATTTATTTGGCAGAAAGAAAATTATTATAACCTTGAATTTGATTGGCGCATGTTTGTATATTGCTGCAGCCTTTGTACCGGTTTCCATCAATATGATTCCAATGATCATAGCCGCCGGCTTTTTCATGGGCATGTCGGATCCAGCCAGTTCAGCCTTGATTGCTGATATAACTGAGCCAAAGACGAGAGATGGAGCCTACTCACTATTCTATATGGGAATGAATATAGGCTTTGCAGTATCCCCTACAATAGGCGGTTTGCTGCTGAAGAATCATTTGAACCTCCTGTTCTTTATAGATGGATTTACAGCTATTTTGTCAATGCTGCTCATAGCGGTTTTCATACCGGAATCCTTCAATAAAAATCAGGAAATAGTGGGAGAAGACAGAGAGCTGGAAAAGCATGTAGAAGGATCAACCTTAAGTATATTAATTAAAAGACCAATACTGATCTTCTTTGCACTCATAATGTTTGGATATAACTTCGTATATGCACAATGGAGCTATTTATACCCAATGCAGGTGGAACAGAGTTTCGTGGGGCAAGGGGCAAAGATCTATGGACGTCTTGTCAGCTTCAATGCACTAATAGTTATCTTCTTGACACCGGTGATAACTAAGCTATTATCCTCTAAAAAGAGTATAAGAAGAATCTTCTATGGAGGAATTTTATATGCAGCAGGCTTTGGATCCCTTGCCTTTGGAGGAAATATATACTTTTACATCTTTTCTACAGCTATAATAACCTTTGGAGAAATAACTGTTACAATAAGTTCGTCACCTTTCTTGGCCAACCATACACCGGCTTCCCACAGAGGAAGAATAGGTTCTGTACTGCCTATTATTATGGGAGCAGGGCAAATCCTGGGCCCGGGAGTTATGGGAGTTATATTGAAACTTACAGGAATCAATGGGGCATGGTTTTTCACTGGTGGAATAATGAGCATCTTTGCATTATTCACTCTTCTCTTAGATAGATATGAGAATAGAAAAAAGGTAGAGGTTAATACTACTGAGGTAGCATAAGAACCAGTAGGAACTTATGAAAGATAAATAGTTAGCCATGATAAGAAAAATATAAATGATAAAGGTCATCAGATGTGGAAAATAGTCCGTCTGATGACCTTCTTTTATATAGCTGGTTATAGAGAAAATGAATGCACATGGTATTAAAACTTTATATTAATAAACTTTATTTATGGTAAAACCTTCTTTTTGGAAATCGTCAATTATGCTGGCAACATGATCATGACCGTTTGTCTCAACAGTAACCTCCAGCTGAACCTGCATAAAGCGGTATAAGGTCTTATATTGATTATGATCAAGCTTAATAATATTTGCATTATTTCTTGCAAGTATTTCACAAACCCTCATTAACTGACCTGGTTTATCCGGAAGCTCCATGGTAAAGCAGAACACTCGACCTCTGGATACAAGGCCTCTATTAATAAGGGAGGAGATGGTCAGCACATCTATATTACCACCGCTGACAACACAAACTACCTTCTTATCCTTATCAGCAATACGTTTGAGACCTGCCAAAGGCAGAACACCTGCATTTTCAGCAATGAGTTTATGCTTTTCCAATAAAATTAAAAAGGCCTCCATAAGTTCGTAATCAGAAACAGTGATTATTTCATCCACATATTCTTTAGTCAGAGCAAAGGTTAATTCACCGGGCTTTTTAACAGCCGCTCCGTCTGCTATGGTCTTAACAGAATCCAGGTCAATGATTCTGTTGCTGTCTATGGACAACTTTAGTGAAGGCGAACCCTCCGGCTCAACTCCAATAACCTTTACATTAGGATTTATGGACTTAGCTGCGACTGCGATACCAGTTAATAAGCCGCCGCCGCCAACTGCAGCTAGTATATAATCTGCATCTTTAAGTTCTTCCAGAATTTCTATACCGATGGTTCCCTGTCCGGCAATTACATCCAAATCATCAAAGGGATGAATAAATATGTATCCCTTTTCTTTTTCCAGTTCCCTTGCATATGCACAGGCTTCATCATAGCAGTCACCATGAAGTATAACCTCTGCACCAAGATTTTTAGTAGCTTCAACCTTTATAAGGGGAGTAGTCTTTGGCATTACAATTACTGCAGGAGTACCTAACTTCTGGGCAGCAAAAGCCACACCCTGAGCATGATTTCCGGCAGAAGCTGCAATAAGCCCCTTTTGTTTATCTTCACTGCTAAGTTTGCCAATCTTGTTATAAGCTCCTCTTATTTTAAAAGAACCGGTTACCTGTAAGTTTTCAGGTTTAATATAAACTTGATTACCACATTCACTGCTAAAAATATTGCTGTATATTAACTTTGTTTCTTTAACTACATCTTGCAGTCTATCTTTAGCATTTTCGATTTCCTTAAAGTCTAAAATTGGTCTAACTGTCCCCATCAATTGTACCCCTTTCTATAGGCTGTCAGCATCGTGCAATAGCAATCTAATTTTTATATTATCTATTCTTATATTACCTACCAAGTTTAATTTTAAACCTTTGGCTTGAAAATTCAATAGCCTGACAGACATGCATGAAACTTTTCAATTCCGGAAAATTTTTCTTGATTTTATTCTTAAATTCTCAAAAATTATAGGGGACGGTTCACAACTTTTTAACAAGTGGACAAGTTTATTGGCAAGTTGATAGAAAGAAGGGGACGGTTCACAACTTTTCATACCTTTTAAATTCAGTACAAGCTATTTTTGGAGCTTGGACAACTATCTGTAATTGGTAGTTTAGTTGTGAACCGTCCCCTAATTTCTCTAAGTTCAGGCCCTACTTTAAAAGTTTTCGGGCCCGGTTTTTGCTTACATTAAATCTAAAGATACTATAGCTTTGTGGTTCCATAAGCCGTTCACGTCTATTATTCAGATCCTCAACCAACACTGGAGGTATTTCCTGCTCGGAATCCTCAGTAAGTTCAATGAGATAGGGAACGGCATCATCGGATAGGGAGGTTAAGTAATGGAAGTCTATCTTCCCATTTTGTCTGTAAATTTCTATGTTTTGCTTAGCTATAAAGGAATCTACATTAATCACATTTAACAGGGTATAAAAAATTAGAGAACCCAATACAAATACTTTTGGCAACTTGATTTTCTTATACCAGATAGCAACTAAGGCAGTCAAATTCAAAATTAGCAGCAGTGCCATAAAAAGATGGACATATACTCTTAAATAGGTGTAACCATAGGTTGTTTCATATAACCTCATTTTATAATGAGCGGAATAGAGCATATTAAGAGTAAATAATGCTAAGAGGGTATATAAAACACTGCAGAAGCGACTGACTTTTGCTCTGGTAGATTTGGTTTTTGTAAGGCCGAACAATATAATGGAAAAATTGATTATTGTTACTGCTACAAGTTCAAAGAAGCCCCTTCGTGCATATTCGGCATAGGTATAACCCTCTGGCAGTTGACCATTGCCATATAAATATGAAAACTGTACTATGGCAAAAAGAAAGTATATGACATTCAACATTGCTAAGGGGATTGAAATTGTCACAGAATCCGCTGCAAACTCAGAAGCAGAACTGCTTGTAGGCTCTTTTCTTTCGGAGAAGCCCCAGACAAAGGAGAAAAAGTATATTGCAAAAATAAAAACTAATATGATATGTGACAAGGCATCTGAAATCCCCCAATTATCAAGGAAGTTGAGGGTGTTGAAAAACTTATTCACATAATAACTGAACATCATGTCTGCAGAAGATAGGAAAACTAACACTATCAGCAGCAAAGGTACAGAAATCACTATTCCGGTTACCACATAAGGATTAACTTTTTTGGCCTTCAATGAATTTGAAGAAAATAGACGGTTTTTAAGCACCAAAAATGGCTTGCCAAGGTGTATCAGAGGATACATTATCATGTGGCCAAGTATCTCTCCAATAAAGCTTAGCCTAGAATAGTCAATATCCTTAAACCATAATATTATGGCTGTACCGGTCATAAGTACGGGAAGAATTAAGGCATTGAGCAATTGTATGGGCTTATTGTCATATATGGTACTGCGGATCATAATTATAAATAGTGGAGCAAGAAAAAGCAGCCCCTTATTTCCTTTTAGCTCAAGTTTATCAGCTAGCATTACATAATAAAACAATACAAGAGCTATCATAACTATTGAAAATCCTAGGCCACCAAAGCCATTGTAGAGCACCCTATCCCAGAGGATTCCTATTAAAACAGCACCCAATAGACTTGTAAGTTTTTCTCTATTACTCATCATATTCCACCTCAATACCTTCTTTATATTCTAATATATCGCCGGGCTGGCACTTCAATTCTCGGCATATGGCATCTAAGGTGCTGAATCTGATAGCCTTAGCCTTTCCGGTTTTTAATATAGATAAATTTGCATTGGTTATACCCACTCTCTCGGCTAATTCTGTCAAAGAAATCTTTCGTTTAGCCATCATAACATCAAGGTTTACTAATATAGCCATAGTTTTTGCACCCCCATCATATTGTAAAGTCATGTTCTTCCTTGAATTCTACAGCTTGCTTAAATACCTTTGAAAGAATCAATATAAAACATCCTGTAAAGAAGAAAATTAAGAACTCTATATCAGTATGAATACCGCTGCTGTCAATGAAAATAAATTTGAAATCCTTAAACTGTTGGTTAACAAAGAAATTTATAACATAGCACACAGAAACAAGGAAGCAGCTTACTGCTATATTTTCTAGTCTGTGCACATTCTTTATGATAAAAGGGTTATTGTGAATAAGTGATGCCACTATATTTCTTAAGTTAAATAGTATAGCCAATAGGGAGGATCCACCAATGATGTACAACAATGTTGTAATGATGTTTTTTAAGTTTATATAGTTACCTTCAGCATTTTTTATGGACGTAATGAATACAAAAAGGAAAACTATGGGAGCAACTATCAAAAGGATGTCCATGACAACTTTTAAAACTGATGCTAATGAATGTTTACCGTAATATTTCATATAAATACACTCCTTGTAATAAATTTCAAAATCTATAGCAGTATATTACCACAGTATATATTAAAAATCAATATTAAATTATTGAAAAACAATAATATAATAACGAGAAACAATAATTTAGTAATGAGAAACAATAAAGCTCTATCTCTAAGAAGGCCTGGCTTATTTAGAAATCCGGTCCATTTTCATAAGCTACAAAATATCTTGGATTATGATTGTTGGCTACAAGGATTTTACATGTTTGTCCATCTGAGTAGAATCATATCAACTGATGCAGCATAATTTAATTTCAAAAAGAATACTTATAATATGGTAGCTGTTAATACATATAGTTAGAAAATCAAGGAAATTATAAATTAAGAATATTAGTCACACGACATAAATCGCCAAGGTCTTATTGAGTTTAATCCCTATAGCTTTGTTGTATCAACTAAATATTGGAGGTATTGACGTGCTTGTAAGATTCTTTGCAGGCTATGACCTGTTAAGACTAAGGATAAAACTAGCGTTAATATATGTACTAAACCTATCAGACATAATTTTTACCCTAGTTTTGCTGAACACCGGTCTTTATATGGAAGCAAACATCGTTATGAGAAATGTTGTGGAAGATACTTCATTAAGCTTGGCTGTAAAAGCAATTATGCCTTTTGTACTTATATTGATACTGGCTATAAGAATTCAGAAAGCGGATGAAAATCAAAAAAAGATTTCAAACATTGTCATAAACGGATGTTTATTATACTACCTTTTGATAAATGTATCCCATATAATATGGAGCATTCTTTACCTTGTTTAGATGAGAAGTTTAGCTTATATTTTTATATGACTGCAGAAAGTCAATGTTTAGACAGCAGTCGTATAATATATGAGCTATATTTTTACGGCAAAAGAGTTTTTCAGTGTGATACGTCCCCAATTACTAACTTTCATTTTCGGCGGATTATTGATATACTATTAATATCGGTCATTTTTATAAGTTGCCGACAATAAGTTGCCAACAATGCCGAGAAGGATAAAGGAAGAAAGGGAGGGTGTCTGAGAAATAATGGTAGATAAAGTTGATTTTAATAAGCTAGATATTCAAGCTATAAATTCAGAGCTCAGCGATGACATGATGCGGGATATAAAGACACCGGTAAAGGACAGAAGAGGCTTCAATTATAACTCTTATGTCATTTCGATACCAAGGTATTTCTACAGATTCCTGGGTATTAAGACTAATGAAGAGGAATATTACAACAATTTATATAAAATTGATAGGGATATAAGGACCTTTACCAGACTATACATGAGGTTTGACAAGGGCTTAGATAGAAATATTGGCTTATCCATGCAGAATAAGCTGAACGAAATAGGAAAAAACATTAATTTTGACAGCGGTATCGACAGTTCATATATTGTCAATGCCATCGATAATGCAGGCCTGTTTCCGTCCATGTCTAATCCAGCCTTTACCCTGCAGATGAAGAATTATTTTAAGGTAATGCTTGACTACTATATGAGAACCAGGGCGGAGCTACAAATGCAGGAATTCAAGCTGGTGCTAAACTACGGAGTTCATTGGCTCAATTTATACAGCAAAGGACTCTTTGACAATTTTAACTATATTGATATCAATCCAAAGGTTTTATATTATGGGAACATAACACCGGAAGAGGCCTTTTTCCTCATATTTTTGTCAACACTTGGCTGTGATGTATTATATTTCAACCCGATAAATGCGGGAAGCATTGCCCAAGTGGACAAATTTAATGCCTTCTCCAGAGAAATAATATATTTGAACCGTGGAGAAATAAAAGACTTTCCCCAGGAACTAAAGGACAGAATAAAGACTACAGCCTACAACGCCAGAGAGGAACTAAACAAGACCCTGTTCGATGAGAGCGGAAGCTTCTATAGGCCATGGCAGTTTGCGGATTACAGTATTCAGTCACTTACCATGAGAACCACCTATGAGGAGGTAAATCTCTGGGCCAAGGAAAAGGCAATGATCCGAGATGGCTGGAAGGTGGAAAATAAAACTGTATTTATACCCAACATCTTTGCCAAGATCAGCGGCACTCATGAGGATATCGACAAGTACTGGAAGGAAGTTAATGAAATTGTAGAACAGAAAAATACAAAGTTTATAAATAAGCTTCCCATCATTGAGGTTGTACCATTGGAGTATGGTAAACTTCAACAGGTCTATCCTGAGCATGGTAAGGCAGACTTTGACACAAATAAATTGATGAAAATGTCCTGGTGGAAGTATAAAGAATTGAGAATAGGCCTTCAAAGGGCCATTGCCGAGAAGATCAAGCAGCTTTGCTTGAATCCCGTGGTATATAATGTGGAAAATCAACCCTTCAGAGATTTTCAGGTAGATATCTTTTCTGTACTTATAAATTTGGATCTGTCAATGCTGCAGCTGCTCCAAAGCTTTGACTATCCGGATCAGGTACCGAAAATTGTTATATACAATAATGAAAAGAACGGAAATGTCTCCTATGAGGACTGCATAATGCTTTCCTTTATGAATGCCATGGGAGTTGATATAATGATCTATAACCCATCAGGCTATACAGATATAGAAACTTATATATATCCCGATATCTACGACGTGCATCATCTGGAAAAAGTCAGCTTCAATCTTGATTTCAAAAAATATCAGGAAAAAAAGAAGGGCTTTTTCAAGAGTATTTTTGGTAAGTAATATTAAAATTTTTCTATCTGGTAAGACTACTTAGATGTCATATATGAAGGGAAAATTAGATTTGTACAGAATACTAATGTATGCAAGAGTAAATTAATAAATAATCATTGACTGGTATGACTTTAATAATTATTAAGATTTATAGGAGTGAGGAATTATGGCCGATAACGAAATAATGCAAATTAAGGAAGATGATACCGAACAGAGGGTTATAAGCATCAAAGAGAAGCTAAGACGCTCTCCAGAGGTGCTTCAAATAGCATCTGCCATTAACGTGAAGGATGCTAACGCCATTTTGGAGTACGGTAATCAGCCGGCACAGGAAATATCAAAGTTTGCCGACCAGATACTTAAGACCATGAAAACTAATACCGTAGAGAGCTCAGGTATTATGATCAAAGAGCTGACCAATATCATGAAGAAGTTCGACAAGCAGGACTTCGAAGATAAGCCTGAGGGCTTCTTTGGAAAGTTGTTCAATAAGCCAATGAAGAGCATTGAAAAGGTAATGGGAAAATATAAAACCATAGGTTCTGAAATTGACAAGATTTATGTTGAACTTGGAAAGTACAAGAACGATCTCAATGATGCTAACATAATGTTGGACAATATGTATGAGCAAAATTTTCAGTACTATCAAGAATTGGAGAAGTATATTGTAGCCGGTAACTTAGTGATTGAGAAACTGGAAAATGAAGACCTGCCTGCACTGGAGGCAAAAGCTGCAGCCACCGGGGACCAGATGGACTATATGAACCTGGAAAATATGAAAACTGCTATTGAGATGATGAAGCAAAGAGTTTACGACCTGGAAACAGCTAAGATGGTTTCACTGCAGACGGCACCTCAAATCAGAATGATACAAAGAGGTAACTACAAGCTGGTTTCTAAAATTCATTCAGCCTTCATAATTACAATACCGGTATTCAAAAACGGTATAGTTCAGGCTGTAGCCCTAAAGAGACAGCGAATAGTATCAGACTCCCTTACTGAGTTGGACAGAACCACTAACGAATTACTGCTGAAAAACGCAGAAAACATAAAGAATCAGAGCATTGACATAGCAAAACTGGCCGGTAGCACCAGTGTAAGAATAGATACTCTGGAGAAAACTTGGAATACAATCATGGAAGGTATAGAAGAAACCAAGCGAATAGAAGAAGAAAACAAGAGACTGAGAGAACAAGGCCTATTAAAACTGGACGACATGACGGAAAAACTAAAAAGAAAATCACTGAACCCAAGCTCTTAAAAGGATACCTGAAGGTATCCTTTTTTGAGGGGACGGTTCACAACTAGACTAACTTTTCGAAGAAGTTTGTACAAATTTAATTTAAATTAAGTTTGATGGCGAAAATAAGTAAAGAGCTGTTTAAGCGAAATATTAGTTATGAAATTTATCTAGTCATAAAGGAGCTTGTCTATAAAAACTGGTTTATTAATAATGATTAAATTTACATATTTTTTTTGAGTAATGCTTACTAATATACTTAAGAAAGCAAAATCATAGTAAATGATTATAGATTAGGGGGATGGGATGTAATTCCTATACTTACTAACTAAATCATCTATAATATGCATATACTTGATATTTGTTGTAAGTAAGCGGAATCCCATCTCAGAAAGTTTCCAAACATTACTTAGTGTTATATTACTAAAATAAGTACATATTTTTGTTAGGCTTGCATCAGTTAAAGAGCGCATGATAATTACAAACAAGGCTTTTAATTCAGTATTTTTTCGTGAATGTTTCAAGCGAGGATCAAATTTAATACCAGAAACCTTTGAGATGTAATTAATTATTTCCTCAGGGGGCATATTTCTCAGTATAATGTTTCTTTCGCTGCGATATTCAAAGCTTTGAGGAGTAAATTCTATGTCCTTATCAATTTCTTTGAGATTGACAGCAGTGTATAATCTATTTACTAAATCTACATATGAGGAACGAGCTTTTATTATATCTTTACTGAAGTAATCAAGTATATGGGTATAATTTAAGATATCATACTTGTCAGACCGTATCCCAAGATAAATACCAAAGCTGGAATAACTGTATTTATGAACATTGTTTTCATAACCTTTGATATCCTTTGGATTATTATGAATGTACGCAGTTAAATTCAAGAGATAGTTGTCGTTATCAACCAACTTACTCTTAAATCGGTCTTGAAACACATGGCCATGTCTCTGATATTTTATGTTATAATAGGCTGCATAGCTCTGATTTATTGATTTCATGATTTTACTGATATCGGCAGCACAACAATCAATGACAATATGGGCGTGGGTTGACATAAGACAATAGGCATAAACTTCAAAAAGATAGATCTCTTTGTACTTTTTCAAAATTGCTAAGTATCTTTCTTTGTCTTTTGAGTTGCGGAATAGCATAATTTCACTGATACTTCTAACCATGATATGATAAATACCGGCTGGGGACTTTTTCCTTGCGGTTCTAGGCATAGTTATCACCTCGTAACAAATTTATTTTTTAAATTATTGACGGAATTAAAGAGATTTAATCAAAAAAGGGGACGGTTCACAACTATTCTACAATAAATTTGTAGGAATAGTTGTGAACCGTCCCCAATAAGGATAGAATAACTCTATACATAACAAGAAGGAGTGTTAAAATTGAAGCAAAAATTTATGTATAATCCACCAAAGAACGGTTACCCTGAGTGGAACAATAATCCTGAGATATATGAAATTAATCGAATGGAAGCACATGCGACATTAATACCTTATAACACCATAGAAGAAGCTCTGGAAGGTAGGAGAGAACTTTCCAATTATTATAAATTATTAAATGGAAGATGGAAGTTTAGATTTGCTGAGAGTCCATCCACTAGAGAAGTTGACTTTTATAGAGATAGCTACCACTGTGAACAGTGGGATGAGATAAACGTGCCTGGACATTGGCAACTGCAGGGCTATGATTACCCACAGTATACAAACATCACATATCCTTGGGAAGGCAAAGAGGATATCAAGCCACCTTTTGCCCCGGTAAAGTATAATCCGGTTGGTCAATATGTAACATACTTTTCAGTGCCTGACCAGTGGAAAAAACAGCCGGTTTACATTAGTTTTCAGGGTGTGGAGTCAGCTTTTTATGTATGGGTAAACGGAGATTTTGTAGGCTATAGTGAAGATACCTTTGACCCAGCAGAATTTGACATAACGCCATACCTGAGAGAAGGCAGCAACAAGCTTGCTGTAGAAGTATACCGTTGGTGCGATGCCAGCTGGCTAGAGGATCAAGATTTTTGGAGACTTAGCGGGATTTTCAGAGATGTATATTTATATTCAACACCGCAATACCATATATATGACTTCAGTGCCCATGCGGATTTGGATGAGAACTATGAAGATGGAAGGCTCACTATAAAAGCAAAAGTTACCTACTACAATGTCACCGGAGCAGATGAGAATTCTCATAACGACGTTAATTCTGCATTAACTCTTGAAGCAAGAATTTATGATAAAAACAGAAATGAAATACTGGAGGAACCTCTATCATTAAAAGTAGATCTAAATAATGTTGAATATAAAGTAATAGAAATTAAAACTGATGTATCAAATCCTAAAAAATGGAGTGCAGAAAAGCCTAATTTGTATACCCTGGTATTAATCCTGCGAGACAAGGACGGGCAAATTACTGAAACTGAGAGCTGCAAAATAGGCTTTAGAAAATTTGAAATTAAAGATGGAGTTATGAAAATTAACGGAAAGAGAATAGTCTTCAAGGGGACAAATAGACATGAATTCAGCTGCGACAAGGGCAGAGCCATCGGATATGATGAGATGCTTAAAGACATCATATTGATGAAGAAGCATAATATTAATGCAGTTAGAACCTCCCATTATCCGAACAACCCCCTATGGTATGATCTTTGTGATGAGTATGGGCTTTATGTAATTGATGAAAATAATTTAGAGACCCATGGAACTTGGCAAAGACAGGGGAAAATAACACCGGAGACTGCTCTTCCCTTTGATTATCCTATGTGGACGCCGGCCCTGCTGGACCGATGTAACAGCATGCTGCAGAGGGATAAAAATCATCCGTCCATATTGATATGGTCCCTTGGAAATGAGGCCTTTGGTGGAGAGAACTTTATCAAGATGCATGATTTCTTTAAAGAAATGGACCCATCAAGGGTTGTCCACTACGAGGGAGTGTTTAATTATAGGCCATCAGAGGCTGCATCAGATGTGGAAAGCAGAATGTATGCCAAACCACAGGATATAGAGGAATATGTCAGAAATAATCCCAAGAAACCTTTTATGCTTTGTGAGTATAGTCATGCCATGGGCAACTCCTGCGGAAATCTGTTTAAGTATACGGAATTAACAGACAAATACGATATTGTACAAGGCGGCTTCATCTGGGATTGGATAGATCAGGCTCTAAGAACTAAAACTGAAGGAGGGATAGATTATCTTGCCTATGGTGGAGACTTTGGAGATTGGCCAAATGACGGCAACTTTTCAGGTAATGGGATTGTTTTTGCTGACAGAAGCTTAACTCCAAAGATCTTTGAAGTTAAGAAGTGCTATCAAAATGTACAAATTGAGGCCGTTAATTTAGAAACTGGTGATATTAGGATAATAAATAAGTTCCTTTTCACAAATCTAAACGAGTTTAAGTTGGCTTGGAATGTATGTAAGAATGGCGAAGAAGTAATTAAGGGCCTGCAAAATATTGATGTTGCGCCGCTGCAGTCACAAGTGATAAATATTCCATATCCATTTATGACTAAGACTTCTTTAGATGAAGAATATATATTGACTGTCAGCCTTATATTAAAGGAAGATACTCCATGGGCTGAAGGCGGTCATGAAATAGCCTTTGAGCAATTTTTACTGCCCATACCGGCCTTAGAGGTTATCCATCAAGAAATTGCAGGTGGAAATTTAAATCTGGTTGAGAACGAAAATGAACTAAAAGTTCAAGGAGAAGATTTTTCTGTAAGATTCAATAAAACAACAGGTAATATTTCATCATACATCTATAAGGATTTCGATATATTCAGAGAAGGGCCAATTCCTAATTTCTGGAGGGCAATTACTGACAATGATAATGGAAACAGGCTACAAGACAGAGCAGGCCTATGGAGAACTGAGGGTCAAGATAAACAGCTGCTTCATATGGCGGTCAAAGAGGGACACGATTCTGTAAAAGTATCTATTGAATACTTATTAACTTCCACAAGATCTAGATGCAGGATTAATTACAATATACTTGGGGATGGAACTATTGATATTAATGAAGTACTGATACCGGGAGAGAATATGCCTGAAATTCCTGAAATAGGTATGATGATGGTGATGGATAAAAAGTATGAAAATCTTCAGTGGTATGGGAAAGGACCGCATGAGAATTATTGGGACAGAAATAGGGGAGCAAAAATAGGTATATACCAAGGCAAAGTTGCTCAGCAGATGGTACCATACCTAAAACCTCAAGAATGCGGCAATAAGACTGAGGTGAGATGGGCTCAAGTTACAGATGAAAAGGGAAGAGGCATAAGGGTCATAGGCCATCCACAGCTTGAAATCAATGTGCTTCCGTATACTCCGGAAGAGCTGGAAGGTGTAGATCATCACTATAAGCTTCCTGTCAGTGACAAAACTGTCATAAGAGTAAACTACAAGCAGATGGGAGTAGGCGGCGATGACAGCTGGGGCGCAAGAACTCACAGCGAATTCACCTTGCCGGCTAACAGAGTTTATGAATACAGTTATAGTATAAAACCTATTGTATAGTATAAGAATACGGGCTGCTCAAGGGCAGCCCCGAAAATTATGGGGACGGTTCACAACTTTTCTTACGTTGGCAAGCCTCCTTAAGCTTGGCCAGTTTATCAGGATAATTGGTTATAATACCGTCTATTTTCCAACTTAACATTGTTTTCATTATGTTTTCATCATCTACAGTGTAGGCGTTTACTAAAATCCTATTTTGCTTTGCTTCCCGGACTATTTCTTCTGTCACTGTGTGATAGTCGGGGTGAATTGCATCACAGCTGATGGACTTGCAGTATAGGGCAGGACGGTACAAGCCTTCAACATAGAGCAAACCTGTGGTTATGTTTTTATCTATTTCTTTACAATGCACCATAGAATAATGATTAAAGCTTGATAAAACCACGTGATGTTCCATATTATACTTATATATCAAATTAATAATTTGTTCTTCTATGCCGGGATATAGGACAATCCCAGTCTTTAATTCAAAGTTTACTTTTATCCCTTTAGACTTTGTCAGCAGAATAAGTTCTTCGGCAGTTGGGATTTTTTCTGATGAAAACTTTTTGTCATACCATGAGCCAGCGCTGAGTTTTCGAAGATTATTGAAAGTATAGTCCTTAACAAGGCCAGATCCATCGGTTGTTCTACTGACATCTTCGTCATGAATTAATACTAACACGCCGTCAGAAGTCATTTGAACATCTGTTTCGATAGCATCGCATCCAAGCTCAATAGCTTTTTCAAAGGCAATCATAGTATTTTCCGGAAAATAGCCTGAAGCACCCCGGTGGGCATAGTTAAGGGTCATAATATATTCCTCCTATCTTGTGCATTTTGCACAGTGTAAACTTTAAATAATTGAAAATCAGTGAGAATCAATAAAAGTTACCCTTGAAAGCTCATGTTGCTTTCAAGGGATCTTTGTCGTAAATCATCGCTAAGTATAGTAAAGTTGTGAACCGTCCCCTAATTTTAAATATCATCACAGCTGAGGTCTTCGAACCCAAAGTCCATATCATCCTCATCCAGCATTCCTGCAACCTTAAGGCTGTGGCAGCGGTCGCAGAGTGGGAACATAAAATTCCAGGGCAGGGGAGTACCACAGGCTCTGCAGTGCTTTTTATACCTTCGAATTCGTTCTTTCAGATGCTTATCGATCAGTTTGGCAACCCGTCTTCGCTCTTCTTTTACCCAGACTTCATCCATATCCATATTAAAAGTTTTAGCGAACGAGTAATACAAATCAATTTTTCTATAGTAAATTTCAAGATTTAAGAGCTCTTCTTCCGGGAAGGAGGGCTTAAACAGAGTGTTTTCATCTGTATCCTTGGCAATTATGCGGACATAATCCTTCCATAGATATAGTATGGCATCTTCATCCTCATCGAAGGGGATATTGATGCACTTAAATACCTCTTCCTGAGTGATTCTTTTGAAAATGCCCATCTGCTTAATGATGGAAATAAGATTTATGAGTCTATCCACGTTGATCTTTTCGTAAAATTCTTCAATAGGATCTATGGAAGCCCAAACTTTCAGCTTGGTTTCTAATTCACCATCAACTTTTAAGATGTCTTCGGTAGGTGCTAGGAAGGCCTTTTCTATGGGGTTCTCATGTGAAGTTAATGCATGGCTAATCTGCTTTTTTTCCTCCTGATAAATGGTATTCACAAAGCCCTGGTCATATATCCCTTTTCTGCCCGCTCTGCCGGCGATTTGCTTAATCTCTGAAGTATATAACGGCCTCTCTTTTATACCATCATATTTATCCTTCTCTAAAAACACCACTCTCTTTATGGGTAAATTAACACCCATGCCAATGGCATCAGTGGATACCAAAACCTTATTTTCTTTAGACAGAAATTTCTCAAATTGCATTCTTCGGGTTTCAGGAGGCAGGCTGCCATATATCATACTGCAGGAGATATTTTTTTCCTCTAGGGCTGCAGCCGCAGTCAAAACTGACCTTCTGGAGAAGACAATGAGGGCATCTCCATCCTTCACAGATGATGGAAAGCGGAATTCATCTCTTTCCACGGTAAGTTCCGTATCTCTAATGTGAGTGATAACCTCCCAGCTGTCCCCACAATCCTCCACCAGCTTCTTGACTATTTCCGTAGCATGAAGAGCACAGCAAATATGTACTTCCTTTGCTCTTACACCAAGAATGGCCCTGGTCCAGGCCGCCCCTCTCTGTACATCTGCCAGCATTTGAGCTTCATCAATGACCACAACCTCATAATCGTGCTGCAAATCAACCTTCTCAACAGTGGAAGAGGTATGCCTTGCAGCTGGTATGATAATTTCTTCTTCGCCGGTTTTAAGATGACAGGGCACATTATTAGCATTAAGCCTATCAAAAATCTCCAGAGCCAGAAGTCTCAGCGGTGCCAGATAAAGCCCGCTTTCTGCCGACATTAGCCGCATGATGGAGGAATAGGTTTTACCTGAATTGGTACCTCCTTCATGAATATAAAATTGTCTATGCATGGCCCGAGCTTCAGTAAATTCATCCTTTGGATGGTCCGGGAAAGCCTTTCTTATGTCATCACTCAAAACTTTAGGCACAAAGCGGATCTTATAAGTATTTATGATACCTTGATTGTAGTAGAATTTTAAATTTTTCTCACTGCCTATAATTTCATCAAAAGTATGGGGAATATCATGCTCATGGCTGTATTTTTCCCAAAGAAGCCTTGAGGACTTCAGCATGAGTTCTTTAATAAAGCCATAATCCTCCTCAAGGAATTGCCATTCCCGCTCAATAACAGTTATCTCCGCTATTAAATCATTCCTTAAACGCATTTCCTTTGCCTTAAGCTTTTTCTTTCCTTGTAGTTCTTGTAGCATCTTCTTATTTTGTGCGTGCTCCGCAAAAATAGACTTAATCCAGCTGAGATGGCGGATTAACTTTTTCTCAGCTTCCATGATATATCGTAAATCATTTTGTTCCAGCTTTGCTCTGTATAAATTGTACTCATCTTTGATGTTATTCAGTAATCTCATAAGCTGTGGCTTATCTAACCGTATATAAATGGTGGTGCAAATGGGTTTATACAGTTAAAAAACCAAACCCTCCTTTCCAAAGTTTATCATATAGGATAAGCTCGTCAAAGTAGAATAGTTGTGAACCGTCCCCACCCTTTTAACCTGAAAAAGGTGGAAAAGTTGTGAACCGTCCCCTGATTAATTATACACCATCTCAGTCATCCTGGGAAACATTGCAGTAGGGACACTGGTCAGCTGAAGCGGGAATTTCAAGGCCGCACTTGCCGCAAATCCGTACTTTTTTTATTCTTTCGATCTTCTTGTTTAGGGAATTGATAGTTTCATAGGCCTCATCGATCTTCTTGCAGAGCTTAATTATCTTTTCATCAAGGGCTATTTTGTACTTGATGTCATCCCAGTCATTATTTTGATCCTTTTCTCTGCTTTTACCATTAGCTTTTCCCATACCATGGCCTTTATCCCTATACCTTTTATAGATAATATGCCCTATCTTTTCTTCCAGATCCTTTATGGTTCTCTTTTGAGCCTGTATGGATAAGTTAAGCTTGCTGATCTCATAGAGCTCAGTGGATTTTTTGGCTGCAGTTGCCGCTCCGTCACTGATAGACTTAGCTATTTTTCTAAAATCATATTTAAAATTCATGACCTCAACTCCGAATAAATTACTTCTTAGCACTAGTATATATTATGCAAGTTTCAATTTTATGGTACATATCCCATTGACATACCTGTTTATACTGTATATAATGTTTATATACAGTATAAACTTACATAACAGCTTGAATAATTCAAGAAAAACGTTAATTAAGACAAAAACGTTAATTAAGCCAAAAACCCCAAAGCACTGTTAAAAGGAAAAAAACAGAAAAGGAGAGCAGTCATGAACATCATTATATCCAACTCGTCACAGCAGCCTATCTATGAACAAATCGTGAGTCAGATAAAGCAGGCCATAATGATGGGAGAACTAAGAGAAGGAGAGCCCCTTCCATCCATGAGGACCTTAGCGAAAGAGCTGCAGATAAGTATAATAACCACAAAAAGAGCCTATGATGAGCTTGAAGCAGAAGGCTTTATAGTCACAGTTCAAGGAAAGGGAACCTATGTTGCTCCCCAGAACCTGGAGCTCATAAAGGAAAGCCGGCTGAAAATAGTGGAGGAAAGCCTCACGGAGGCCATGGAGGCGGGAAAACAAATAGGGCTAAGTTTAGATGACTTTATCGATATGATAAAACTGCTCTATCAATCAGAGTAAGATATGTACATTCCATAGTTTTTCAAGTTTATTGAGGGAGGTATTTATATGGACAATATATTAGAAGTAAAAAACTTAAGCAAGAGCTTTCAAGGATTCCAGCTCAAGAATCTCAGCTTTACACTGGAGCGAGGTTTTATAATGGGCTTTATAGGCCCCAACGGAGCTGGAAAGAGTACGACCATAAAGCTCATAATGAACCTTCTTAAAAGAGACACCGGGGAAATAAAGGTGTTTGGCAAAGACAATTTAAAGTGTGAAAAGGAGATAAAAAATAAGATTGGCTTTGTATATGATGAGAACCATTACTATGAAGAACTGACTGTAGCTGAAATGAAATCCGTAGTTGCACCGCTTTATAAGCATTGGGACGAAACCACCTATAAAAAATACATCAAGGAATTTGCCCTGCCGGAGAAAAAGAAGATAAAGGACTTATCCAAGGGGATGAAGATGAAGTTCTCTCTGTGTTTAGCTCTGTGCCATGGAGCAGACCTGCTGATTTTGGATGAACCCACCTCCGGGCTGGATCCGGTGGTAAGGAGTGAGCTGCTGGAAATTTTGTCCTATATAATACAGGACGAAGCCAAGGGAGTATTTTTTTCCACCCATATAACTTCCGATTTGGATAAGATTGCTGATTATATAACTCTCATAAATAATGGAGAGCTCATATTCTCCTTGCAAAAGGATGAGGTCCTAGAGAATTACAGCATTATCAAGGGTGGACACCAATTTATTGATAGTAATATACGGGCTGAATTTGTGGGTCTCAAAGAGAACAGCTTTGGATTTGAGGGCTTAACAGGAAATAAAAATAAAATACTAAAGCAGCTTGGAAATAAGATTATAGTAGAAAAGCCTACCCTTGAGGATATAATACTGTACCATACAAAGAATCGTATAGGAGGTAGTCAGTATGTTTAGTTTAATTATTAAAGATTTGTTACTGCTTAAAAAAATGGTTGTATTTGTTGTAGTTTATATGCTGGTTTTGTTCTTTGCCTTTAAAGATATGCCCCAGGCAGCTTTGTACACGGGGATAGTAGGTTCTACCTATGTATTGGTGGCAACTTCCCTTGCTTACGATGACAAAAATAATTCCGATATAGTGCTGAACTCACTGCCTCTGTCCAGAAGCGAGATTGTTTTGGCGAAGTACCTTCAGATTTTCTTATATGCTCTTGTTGGATCATCAATTTTCACTATTATTGTTTCTATCTTAAAACTGTTAAATATAGATACTGGGGGAATAAAAATTGGCTTTGATACCATAGCTACTGCAATATTTTCCGTAGTGTTGATGAACTCAATCTATTTTCCGTTTTTTTATAAGCTTGGCTACATTAAATCTAAATATGTGAATTTCGTACTATTCTTTACTTTCTTCTTTCTGATGCAGAATCTTGTAAAAAATATTGTTTGTACGGAAAATCCATCACTGCTGAAGGCTATAGACATCTTTAGGGGTTTATCAGTCAACCTCTTAGCCCTGTTAACACTTGGTGGTGCAGTAGTGATTGCAGTAATATCCTATTCCTTGTCCTTAAAGTTTTACAGGGCCAGAGAATTTTAAGAAAGGAAGGCTCTAAACCTAATATGGACAACAATGGGATATAATGTGGACAACAGTTAGACTTCAAAATTTAAAGTTAAAAATAAACTTTTATAGGCATGCGGACTTCATGCCTTTTTCTTATAGGGAATTGCTAGAAAATATTTGAGAATTACGAAAAAAGGTAGTATAATGATAGCTGATTTATATAGAGTTCCATTTATGAATTTGGACGCTCGCAGCTTGGAGGATAAAAATGAAGAGCACATCAACACCGGTTTACCGAAATATAGCTTTGGATATTGCCAATAAAATTCTCAGAGGTGAGATGAAAATTAAAGAAAAGCTCAGTGGCAGGTCTACCCTGGCAGGCATGTATAATGTATCTCCTGAAACTATAAGAAGGGCAGTGGCCTTGTTAGAGGCTGCAGGAGTAGTGGAGGCAAACATTGGCAGTGGTATAGAAATATTGTCCATTACCGCAGCAGAAAAATTCATTCAGCAATTCCGCAGTAACGAATATATAAGCAGCATTAAAGAAAATATGCTTAATATAATGGAAAAAAAGAGAGAATTAGACCGTGAATTTGAAGAGAATCTGGAGAAGGTTTTGGATTTTTTAGATAGATTTAAAAATATAACTCCCTTTGCCCTAATCGAGGTAAAGATAGGAGAAGACAGCCCGGTTATAAACAGAAAGGTGCTGGAGGTAAAGTTCTGGCAAAAGACCGGGGCTACCATAATCGCTTACAGAAGGGCAGGGGAAACTGTGGTATCACCGGGACCTGGCTACACTTTCTGTGCCGGGGACACCATATTTGTCATAGGAGATAATGACGTATACGAAAAAGTAAGCGAGTTCATAAAAAATTACAAGGAAGAAAATTAATCACATAATTAAGTAAAAAAGGCTGAGACTTGGTCATTGGACTAATCTCAGTTTTTTTTGTGTGTAAAAGCCGTTAGACCTGACTGATAAGGAATTGAAGGGGATCAATATTATCAGGAAGGACATAGAAAAAACTAGCAACTGACAACTTTACATAAATAAAAAGTTTTAACTAGTGACAACTTTATGATATAATACAAGTTGTCAGAAACCAAAATTGAAAAGGGGGTAATAAATTTGATTGAATTCATAAGTATTGGAAAGAGTTATAAGGACAAAGTGATACTTGATAATTTAAAACTTACGGTAGAAAAGGGAGAGATGGCAGTTTTAATTGGACCAAGCGGTTGCGGAAAAACTACTACTTTAAAGATGATAAATAAACTGATAACTCCAAGCTCTGGCAAAATACTGATGGAGGGCAGGGATATTGCTCATGAAGACACCATAGAGTTAAGAAGAAAAATCGGTTATGTCATTCAACAGACAGGCCTATTTCCACATATGACAGTAGAAGAAAATATTGCATTGGTTCCTAATCTGAAAAAGTGGCCAGAGCATAAGATAAAGAGCAGAACCATGGAGCTTCTGGAGCTGGTTGGCATGAAACCGGAGGATTATCTGCACCGATATCCGGCAGAACTAAGCGGTGGGCAGCAGCAAAGAATTGGTGTGGCCAGGGCCTTTGCTGTGAATCCTGAAGTTATTTTAATGGACGAGCCTTTTAGTGCCTTAGATCCGATTACCCGTACACAACTTCAGGACGAACTTTTTAATCTGCAGCAGGAAATGAAGAAGACAATTGTTTTCGTAACCCATGATATGGATGAAGCTTTAAAGCTTGGGGATAAGGTGGCTATTATGAAAGGCGGCAAGCTTCTTCAGTATGACAGACCGGAGGTGCTGCTGAAGAATCCTGCCCATGGTTTTGCAGAAGAATTTATAGGAAAAAACCGTATATGGAATCAACCGGAATTTATAAAGGCAGAAGATATAATGATAAAAAATCCCGTTATTACAGTAGCCACAAGAACTGTTCTGCAGGGAATAGAGACCATGAAGAGCAATAAAGTAGACAGCCTCCTGGTGGTTAATAGACAAGGAATATTAGAGGGGATTGTAACTCTGAAGGATCTTAAAAAGAACAGTGACAGGGGCCTGAAGATAGCTGAAATTATGGAGACCAATGTGATTTCAATAGATTCTCAAGCTACCATTATAGAGGTCATGAGTAAGATGCAGGACCAGGGGATAGCTTATGTGCCGGTAACAGAAAAAGGTGGACGCCTTGCAGGGCTAATAACCCGCAGCAGTCTGTTGTCTGTACTAAGTTCACAATATCTAGACTTGGAGGTGAATGCTTAATGATGAACATGTTTGGTGGTATTTTATTAGACGCATCAGTAGGCGCACAAAGTTTCTTTCAGTTTGTATCCCACAGAAAAGGGCAAATATTTACCTTATTTTTAGAACATATACAGCTCACTATATTGGCAGTATTAATATCTGTCCTTGTGGGTGTGCCTTTAGGCATATTAATTACAAGAATAAAAAGACTAGCTTCACCGGTAATAGGCTTTGCAAATGTGATGCAGGCCATACCAAGCCTGGCCCTATTAGGTTTCCTGATACCGGCACTTGGAATCGGCAGCCAGCCGGCGATAATGATGGTTTTCCTATATTCCTTACTGCCCATTGTAAAGAATACCTTCACCGGACTGGCAAATATAAATCCAGATATGATAGAAGCGGCTGAAGGGATGGGGATGACCAAGGGTGAGATTCTAAGAAAGGTTCAGCTTCCCTTAGCCCTGCCCGTTATAATGGCAGGTATCAGAATCTCCTCCGTGACCGCTGTGGGACTTATGACTATAGCGGCCTTTATCGGGGCCGGTGGACTTGGATACCTGGTCTTCTCAGGAGTTCAGACTGTAAACAATAATATGATCTTGGCCGGAGCAATTCCAGCTTGTATTTTAGCCTTAGCTATGGACTTTATAGCTGGGAAAATTGAAAATCTGGTTACCCCGGCAGGCATAAAAAAAGCAGATGGAAGCATAAAGAGAAAGAAACCAGGAAGAAGTTATGCAAAACATTTACGAGCAGTGGCCGCAGTTTTAGCTTTAATAATTACAGGTACTACAGCCTATTCCATTATCAAAAAAGAGGAAACTTTAAAAATTGGTTCTAAGAATTTTAATGAGCAGCTGATCCTTGGCCATATGCTTGCTGAGCTTATAGAAGATAATACCGATATAAAAGTAGTCAGAAAATTAAACCTTGGAGGCACCAATGTAGCTTTTAACGCACTGAAGTCCGGAGAGTTGGACCTCTATGTAGAATATACCGGTACGGGTTTGGTAAACATTTTACAGGAACCAGCAGATACGGACCCCAATAGAGTATACCACACCGTAAAACAGAAGTTTCATGAGCTATATAACCTAAAATGGCTGCAACCTATTGGGTTTAACAACACTTACACCCTTGCAGTGAAGCCGGAATTGGTCCAAAAGTATAATGTAAAGACCTTTTCTGATCTGGCCAAGGTAAGTCAGGAACTTACACTGGCGTCTAACATGGAATTTGTAAACAGGGAGGATGGATACTTAGGTCTTAAGTCAACCTATAATATGAACTTTGGCGATGTTAAAGCTGTAGATGGAGGCTTGAGGTATACATCCCTAAATAGTAATGAGGCAGACGTAATAGATGCCTTCTCTACCGATGGACTACTGGAAGCTTTCAATTTAGTAGTCTTAGAGGATGACAAGGAGTTTTTCTCTCCCTACTATGCAGCTCCTTTGGTTAGACAGGAAACTTTAGAAAAGTACCCGGAGTTGGAGGAGGTACTAAACAAGCTTGCCGGTGTTATAGATGATGAGGCAATGAGAAAGTTAAACTACAAGGTTGACAAGTTAAATGAAGATCCGGAAAAAGTAGCAGAAAATTTTTTAAAGGAAAAAAATCTAATAAGATAAAAATAAAAGAAGCTATATCCCATAGAGTATAAACAATGGGATATAGCTTCTCATAAATTTTATTGAGAAATATCACCTTGATTTGTTAATAAAGAGGTAAGTTTCTCATTAATTCGATAGAAGATTCTAGCACAGATCTATCTGTATTGCAAAGATACGCTTATGTAGGTAAGTGGGTATTTTGCAGTAAAAATATAAAACTTAATAATTGTTTCAAAAATGTTAAAATGTAAATAAATTACCAAATTCCGCTGAAAGTATGTTGTAATTGTAAAAAATATAAATTATAATATAATCTGGTCATTTGATAGAAAATTATGTAAAAATATATATTTTTAAAGTGCCACTTGTTCAGGTTACACAAGAGCAAGCTATGTAATATACTTATGGAGGAAAAGTATGAACTATCAAAAAAATCTGAGAAAAAAGCATTTTATAGCTTCAATAGATAACTTATTTTCAGTAGAAAGTATGCAGGTGAATTTTGGATTTATAATTACTATAACTCTTGCTGCTATGCACAGCATTGATGGAGTAATTAACGTATTGGGTGTTGGAATAGTAGCCTTGGGAATACTGGTACTTTTTCTTTCAGCCATCAAACAGAAGGATTTAACAGGTGGAAGCGTATCAATATTGGGAATTTCCTTTGGAATTGCCTCATCTTTTTATATCATTTTAATCTCTGCAAAGCTGGATATATCAGAGGATATTCAGCTGATATCCATGTTATGTCTATCGGCTTCATATATGCAGGCTACAGGAATACTCCTGTTTTCTATTCTGGCTGATAGAAGATTCAATATTAAGATAATTTCAATAGCCTTTTGTGTTGCTGCTTCTATTCTCCAATTGGTTGTCTGGGAGGGGCTGCCCAATGTGTTAAGGACAATTGAGAATCTGAGCACCATTGAGTTTCATGATTTTTTATATTTCCTGTTATTAGGGTATTATATAGTTATTTTAGCAATTATATTTCATAAGAATAAAAAAACGGGTTTCAGCAATATGCCCAGGCTTAGAAATTTTATCATGTTAAACGTAATCACAGTGATATTCAGGATTTGTATTTCAGAAGATTCCAAAATAATTATACTTGCCAGAAGTACCCTGATGCTTATAACCTATATAATGCTGTTTTGGGTAATGGCTGAAAATAAAATAAAAAGGCCCCTAGAGGACTTGCATAATGAAGTAATCGATATGAGTTATGCCCTTAGCCTAAAAAATAAAAGTCTTCAAGACACTGTAGATGAACTGGAAAAACAGATAATCAGCAGGGTTAATTATGAAAAAAAGCTTAAATATACTGAGGAAAAATATCAGAAAATAGTAGATAACTCACCGGAGGCCATTTATATTCATCAGGGAGAAAATATCGTTTTTATGAATAGGGCCGACAGAAACTTTTTCCGCATAGGTCCTGATGAAACCCTTAAGGGGATATCAATCTTCAATATGTTAGATACTGAGGGTTCAGAGACAATGAAAGAAAGACTCAGAACCACTCAGATGGAAGGGAGAGATTGTCCAGCTATTGAACTGGTCTGTCACTGCTTTGACGGCTCCGCAAAAATATTAGAAGTAACAGACATAAGCATAAATCTGGATGGAAAGAATGTTACATTAAGCATCGGCAAAGATATAACCATGAAGAGGAAGCTTGAGGAGGAAGAAAAGCGGTTGGCGGAGGCAATGGAATACGAAAAGATCCGTTCAAACTTCTTCTCAAACATATCCCATGAGCTCAGAACGCCGATAAACCTGATCTACAGCTGCCTTCAGGTGATGGAGAAAAATAGGGGGGAGGAAAATCCTAAATGCAGGGAGGATTTTTATCATACCACAATGAAGCAGAACTGCTTAAGGCTTACAAGAACAATAAACAACATCATCGATGTTACTACCATGGATTCAGGATATTATACTACCAGCTACTCCATTGTGGAAATAGTGAGCCTTTTTGAAGATATCACCGGAGCTGTGGCTGCCTATATGGTAGACAAGAATAAGTACATTATCTTTGATACTGATATTGAAGAAAAGGAAATGGTGGTGGATAGGGACCTGCTGGAAAGAATGCTATTAAACCTCTTATCCAACGCGGTGAAGTTCTCCGATAGATCAGACAATATAGAAGTGAACCTGTTTAATAAGGAAAACGGCATAGAGCTTAGGGTCAGGGATTACGGCATAGGAATACCGGAGGACAGATTGGATGACATATTTGATAAGTTCAAGCAAGTGGACAAGTCTCTGAGAAGAGCAAAAGAGGGCAGCGGTCTCGGTTTAGCTCTGGTAAAAGCCATAGTGGATATCCATAGAGGGAGCATTAGAATACAGAGCGATCTTAACAGAGGTTCCACCATAATAATATATATACCTGACAAGGCTGATGAATACAATTCAAATGATAATTATCATTTGAATTGTAAAGATTCCTTCAATAACAGTGATATATATAATGGTGATATAAATAATTCATACCTGGAGGCAGCGGCCTGTAAGAGCTGCAAAGAAGAAATTATCGAGTATAAAACCAACGCAAATTGTGTTAAGTGCGAAAAGATGGATATAGGATCCATGGACAAGATTATCCTTGAGTTTTCAGACATCTATTTTTAGGGGACGGTTCACAACTTTTCTGCGATTTGATGGGTTAATTGGGGGACGGTTCACAACTATTACGCAGCTTTTCCCATTTATTGAGACTAATGGACATGCCAATAAAATCTTTGAATTAATAAGCTAAATACTGTTCAAACTATTTACAAAAACTATCTTATTGAAGTATAACTATAAAGTAAGAAATTCAGTGACTCTGAATTTCCAGCAAAAGAAACAGAAGAAAGGGCCGGTGAAACTTTGATGAATGATGGAACCAGCAAATTACATATATTATTAGTTAATGATGATGGTATAAATGCACCGGGAATATATGCCCTGGGCAAGGAATTCCATCAGTGTTATGATGTTACCATGGTGGCTCCCAGTGAGCAGAGGAGTGCCAGCGGCCATTCCATAACCATATCAAGGCCGCTGACGGTGATACGACACCATTTTGA
Organism: Clostridium thermarum; assembly: GCF_006351925.1. Lineage (NCBI taxonomy): Bacteria > Bacillati > Bacillota > Clostridia > Eubacteriales > Clostridiaceae > Clostridium > Clostridium thermarum. The sequence continues at coordinate 963,885 of NZ_CP040924.1, forward strand.
CGATCTGAATATAAAGGCCTACTCTGTGGACGGGACGCCCGCAGATTGTGTGAGGCTGGCTCTTGATCAGATGGTGGATAAAAGGGTAGATATGGTTGTATCCGGAATTAACAGGGGCTTTAATCTCGGAATGGACGTACTTTATTCAGGAACTGTATCTGCAGCAGTAGAGGCTTCAATATACAAGCTTCCTTCCATAGCAGTGTCCACAGAACAGTTTGACAAGGCAGAGGAGTATGCTGCAGCTGCTCATTATGCCCACCGCGTACTAAAAAAGGCCGTTGAAAAGGGCATGAAAAATGACGTGGTGCTCAACCTAAACGTGCCTCCTATGAAAGCAGAGGAAATTAAGGGCATAAAGGTTTGCAGAATGGGGAACATGGTATATGGTAATTATTTTGTTGAAAGAAAAAACTTTGAAGGCAAGGCAGATGAAGGCCGCAGGCTATATGATATAAAGGGAAACATCTTTGAGCCGGAAGCAGAAGACATGGATACATTTTATATAAAACAGGGATACGCTACAGTGACACCTCTGCACTACGACCTCACTAACTTCAAAATAATTCAAGAAGTGGATGGATGGTTTTAATATAATTTAAAATTACCGGTTAAAAGTTAAAAAATATGGGGGAATTTCTTTCCCTTGTAAGTGGCTGTCTTCACAATTATTTGCTTGTAAACATATACGCTGCTAAGTTATAATAATAATGTATGTTTTAGATGAAATAACAGGTGGATTGGGGTAATAGAATGGCAAAACGTGTGCTGATTGCTGATGACAGTAAACTTAATATAGCAATGATTACAGATATACTCCACAGCGAAGGCTATGAAGTTTTCTCTGTCATGTCTGGGTCAGAAGTGTTTGATGCCGTGAAGAATATTAAACCGGATATAATCCTGCTTGATGTCATTATGCCGGGGATGGATGGATTCTCAGTGTGCAGGGAGCTGAAAAACGACTATGATCTGAAAAATATACCGGTAATCATGGTAACCGCCAGAAAGGAAACTACATATTTAAAGACAGCATTGGAAATAGGTGCCTTTGACTATATAAGAAAACCGGTTGACTCCCTTGAGGTTATAGCCAGAATTCAGTCCGCCTTAAGGTATAAGGAATATCAGGATAAGCTGGAAGAGATGGCCATGAAGGATGGATTGACAGGGTTATATAATCACGCTTTAATCATTGATTTATTGACAAAGGAATATAGCAAGCAGAATAGACAAGGGGGGCCCATAGCCTTTGCCATGTTGGATATAGATTATTTTAAAAAAGTGAACGACACCTATGGGCATCTTAAGGGTAATGAGGTCCTAAAAGGGGTTGCTGATATCATTCAGTCCAGCATAAGGGACAGTGACATAGCGGGAAGATATGGCGGAGAGGAGTTCAGCCTGATTTTTTCTCAATTGTCAGCAGACAAGGTTTTTGCTGTATGTGAAAGGATAAGAAGGAGAATAGGGCTTCAAAGCTTTAATCTAGATGGGGAGACCATTAATATTACCATTAGTATCGGTGTATGTTATAAGCCCATTGGGGTTGACATCAGCAGAAATGAAATGATACAAATTGCTGATGAGGCACTATACGAAGCTAAACATTCCGGGAGAAACAATGTGAAAATAAGATATGCCGGTGAAGAATTAATAGATACTCCTCATAGCTATTTAAATAGATTTAAAACTTTATAAAAACAAAAGTCTAAAGTCTGCACATAAGTAGACTTTTTTTTATGTCAAAATTTCCGAGTATAACATACAAATATAGTATAAGATTTTGGCACGGAGGTTTTTAACATGGCAGAGGACAAGGAGCTTTTTCAGGATAATGGCAAGAGCAATGAGACAGGTGGTTACAGAATGCTTCAGGAAGAGGCAAAGTTATGGAAAATAGTCAGTGACAGGGCAGGAGTGGTAGAACTGGGTACTACTACGGGCATAGGCGGATATGCCGAGATGTTTGAAACTCTGAGTGGACGCATTATAGATTGCGGATATTTCGTGACCTTGCAGGGGAGAAAGGTAGTTGTGGCAAATTCCAGGGACAGGTACATCCTTGGAGTCACTACAGCCACACCCACGGTATTGGGAAACAACGGAGATGTCAGATGGAAAAACAAATATCTTACGGACGAATGGGGCAGAATGCTCTATGAGGAAGTGCTTGTGCCGGCACTTCACAGCGAGGATGGCAATGTACTTATACCGGAGCATATGGAGAGAAAGCCTATAGTAAATCCTAAATGGGACAAGACTCAGGCCTATATTCCAAGACAGCTTAGGCCGGAATGGGTGGCTGTGGCCTTGATAGGCCAGGTCCTTGTACGGGATAATGGAACCTGCAGGGAAAACGGCTACTGTATCCCCAATGATGAAGGCATAGCCAATGCTGCACCAAGAGGTTACCGTGTACTGGAGAGAAGAGGTCCTAATCAGATTCTGATTTTACTGAGGTCTGTAAGCTTTAACACCGGTGGAACCATTATCAGGCAGAGGACGGGAAACGGATGATTTAATTAAGAATTAATAGTTAAGGCGGGAATCCGGTGGCCGGATTCCTTTTACCTGAACAAATGTTTGGATATAATTTCAATAAAAGCAGAAATGACCTCAATGAAGTCTGAAATGATCTCAATGAAATCTGAAATGGCATCAATGAGGAGTACTTTGGACGAGCACACTATGTTATTGAGAGCTTTGGAACATAAAATACAAATTGCAAATTACAAGGCACTGGATGTGTATATACCCAGTGCCTTTCTTGTTATGAAAAACTACTTATTAGAAATATAAATGAGCTTATCTCCGGCCCCCTTTGCAAATACGTCTATTCTGTGTGGTTCCATAGATGCAGCGGATGGGGCAGAGGTCAGATAGCCCCCGAGATCTATCCAATCACTCCAGCATACTCCCTTCCAGGACCGCCAAAGTAACTGGTTTTCACTGCCCCGGGCAAAGACGTCCAGGCGGCTGGCAGTGCGGGAGGTGGCGCTGGGAGCGGAGGTTAAGCGGCCTCCAAGGTTTTCCCATAGGCCGCATTGATTATCGGACAAGTATATATGATACATATTATTGCCTTTTCCCCGGGCGAAGACATCCACCCGGTTGCCCCCCCAGGATACACAGCTTGGGGCAGAGTTTATTTCACCGCCAAGGCTTTCCCAACTGCTCCAAAGTCCTTCCGGATCACTTACAATATGAACTAAGTCATTATTTCTTCCACGGGCAAAAATGTGGAGGTCTCCATTTTCCGTAAGACAAGCAGTGGGAGCTGAGACTATATTACCACCCATGGTGGTCCAGGGTTGCCAGTGGTCTTTGTAGAACCTATGCAGCAGTACATTGCCACAACCTTTTGCAAAAAGCACCAGGTTTTTATCATCAAGGCTTACTGCACAGGGAGCAGAGGCTGCTTGCCCTTCTATCCTCTCCCATTCGCCAAATTCCTCACTATTTCTCAAACAATGCAGGAGATTTTTATCTGAATCTCGAATAAATACATGTAACGTGTCTTTATCTGTAGAGCATATATGAGGAGAAGTTGTGAACCGTCCCCGTATATTCGAGGGCTGACCGGGGGAACTAGACAAGCTTAATGGTGGAATAGTTGTGAACCGTCCCCCAAGTTCTTGCCAGCAGGTCCAGTCCTCCAGCAGCAGGTCAAAGAAATTGTTCCTATAATAATTCAAGCTGCTGCGTATGACTGTTTTAAAACACTTTTCATAGATGTAAGGAGGAACTTTGTGGCTTTTCATCAATAAAGATAGTATTGGCAGATTGCTGTCCAGGGAGTCGTAAATTTTTTCTGCTTTATTTTCTGTAGAACCGTTGTACTTTTTATGGTTTTTTATCGTATAAGAAGCGAGGAGTTTAAACATATATGTGGAAAGGCCTTCCGATACGCCCATGTTTTTGAGTTTTTCACAGGCAGAGGAAAGCTCATGGTTTTCATCGCTGAGTATCTTTTCTAATGATTGTCCATAGTTTATATTTGTGGTTATACGGGCTGCACCGGATTCACTGGTTACGTCAGAGGAAGAAGGAACATTCAATGCAGCTTCATCCTCCATAAACATGTGCTCTGTTTGGACAAGGATCTCCAGATAGTCCTGGTAGGCGGGAAGGGATTCATAGTCAAAAGATATGTTCATAGCAGACTGAGAACTGGACGGGTTAGAGCTCTCCATAATAACCTCCGTAAGCAATGCTAACATTACATATTATGCCTGTAAGTGAAAAGTGTTAATAAAAATCAGTAAAAATTTATAGAATGAAAACTTTAAGAATAATGAGAAATTATAAGAATTTATGTGAAAGCAAAAGAGGTGATCCTATGAAATTATTAAAAAGATTGATTTGCGGGGTAGTGGCCGGCGCCATGGTGTTCAGTGCTGCCTATAATGTACATACAAAGGCAGCTTCGGAGGACTTGGCTCCTGACAAGTATGAATTTAGAGGGGCTTGGATGTCTACTGTCTATAACATAGATTGGTCCCAGATATCCGGGAATATAGAAGCTCAGAAGCAGGATTACATAAATAAAGTGGAAAAATTAAAAAATGCCAATTTCAATGCCCTGATATTCCAGGTGAGAGCCATGGGAGATGCCTTCTATCCTTCAAGCTATTCCCCTTGGTCCCAGTACATCACCGGAACCCAGGGGAATAATCCCGGCTATGACCCCTTGGCCTTTGCCCTGGAGGAGGCCCACAGGAGGAATCTGGAATTTCATGCCTGGTTCAATCCCTTCAGGATCTCCACAGAGGCAAATTTCAATGTAGACAGTTATATCAGCAAGCTGCCGGACAGCAGTCCCCTGAAGGCCCATAAGGAATGGATTGTGAAGTATTCCGGCAATAAGACCTGCTATTGGATCAATCTGGGCATACCGGAGGCCCGGCAGTATGTCATCGACACTATTGCTGAAGTGGTGAGAAACTATAACATAGATGCGGTGCATCTGGACGATTACTTTTATCCCTATCCCGTGTATACCACAGACAGCTCCGGCAAAAATGTAAAGGTTGATTTCCCGGACAGCAATGAGTATAGATTGTATGGCAGCGGCTATTCCAGTAAGGATGACTGGCGAAGGGACAACGTAAATAAGTTTGTCAGAGATCTGGCTGCCAGGATAAAGCAGGAAAAGGCCAACGTTAAATTTGGAATAAGTCCCTTTGGCATATGGAAGAACAGTACCTCAGAAGGCGGTGCCGGTACCAGCGGCATGAGCAGTTATTATGATCTCTATACCGATTCCAAGGCCTTTATAACCAATGGCTGGATAGATTACATAATACCTCAGATTTACTGGAATATGGGCTATACAGCAGCGGACTATAAGGCCCTTACAGACTGGTGGGCAACCCAAGTTATTGGCAGGAACACAGCCCTATATATTGGACATGCTGCCTATAAAATAGGGGATACAAGCCAAGCAGCTGCCTGGGGTAACCCGGCGGAAATACCCAACCAAATAAAATATAATAGGACAAACTCCTATATCAAGGGCAGTGCCTTCTATAGCACCAGGGATATCCTGGCCAATAAGCTGGGAATTTACGATGAGTTAAAGAATAATCTATATGTTACCAAGGCTCTTATTCCTTCTATGCCTTGGAGAGATGCAGTGGCGCCGGAGGCACCCAGCATAACTTCTGCGGTAGCATCTAGTAATTATATTGAGTTAAAATGGAATAAGTCACCTTCCTCCGATGCCGTTAAGTATGTAATCTACAGATTTAAAGCAGGACAAATTGTGAATACTGCTGAGGCAAATAAGATAGCGGCTGTAGTGGACAATGTCAACAGCTACAAGGATTACAATGTTAACGCAGCAGAGAAGTACATTTATACAGTTACTGCCTTAGATGCCTATGGCAATGAAAGCAGCGGCAGTACTATAGATATGAGGACAGGCAAGGTGATAGGCTTTAAGACGAATAAGGCCTCGCCGCAAAAGATGAATACAGTTATCAATCTGGCAGCTTCAGCTTCCGGAGGGGGGACTACCCTATATAGAATGTATGTAGAGGATAAACAGGGCTGGAGACTTTTACAGGATTACTCCCCCAACACTTCCCTGCAGTGGCTGCCCTCAACCCATGGCAGGCATAATTTCAGATTAGAGGTTAAGGATTCAACTTCTGCAGCGGAATATGATACCGTAATAGTTTTACCTTACTATGTAAAGGGCTTATACACAGTTACCGTAGACCCAGGCCACGGAGGAAGTGACAGCGGGGCTATAGGCTACAGTCAATCAAAGGAAAAGGACATAAACCTGTCCATTGCCTTGAAGCTCAGAGACATACTGGATTCAAGAGGTATTGAGGTATTTATGACCAGGGATAGGGATAAGACCATGGAGCTGGCGGAAAGAAGCACTGCGGCCAATAGATGGATGACAGACTTATTTGTATCTGTACACCAAAATTCCTATGTGGAACCTGTAAAAGATGCTGGGGGTAATGTAATTAGCTACCGCTATCCGGAGGGCATAGAGATCTATTCCTTCCCTGGAAGTGCCAGCGGAGCAGCTCTGGCTTCTAAAATACAGGACAGATTGATTAAAAATACCGGGGCGGTTAACAGGGGTGCCAAGACTGCCAACTTCCATGTAATAAAGGAAACGGATATGACAGCGGTTCTTGTGGAGTGCGGCTTTATAACCAATCCAACGGAGGAAGCAAAGCTTCTGACCTCAGAATATCAATATAAAATTGCCACAGCCATTGGTGAAGGAATTCTGCAATATTCGAATATGAATACTGAGGACGTAGATAAGAACGGAAATATAGATGAACAGGATTTAGCCAAGGCCTCAGGTGCCTATAACACCAAGAGAGGGGAAGGGGACTTCCAGGAAGTCTATGATATCAATTATGATGGGGTAGTGGATGTTCTTGATCTGGCACTAATCTCTAAAAAGCTGAAATAAAAAACAGTGGAGTTTTGGAGCTCCACTGTTTTTATCTATTTTGAAACCGGCATAATGTCTTCAAAGATGAAGGCTTTGATTTGTTCTTTGGTTTCCGGCATGGCAGGCTGGATATAGGAAATTCCGTTTATCAGGGGAGAAGTCCAGTAGCCATCTACAGGAAAACGGGCCTGGGTTATGCTTTTTATGTCAGAACGGAGGAACTTTATGCCTATGGCTAATATATCATTGGTATCCAAGCTGGTGGTTACATAGGGCAGCAAGGCATCTACTACCTTAGGGTAATTTGAAACCCCTCCTGCCAGGACCTTTTTAAAGATCTCATCCATAACTCTTCTCTGTCTGTCTGTTCTTTCAAAATCACCGTTGCCTACATAGCGAATACGGGCGTAACTAGTAGCTTGTCTACCATTTAGCAGCTGGGTGCCGCCTGAAGTAAGAGGGGTATATTCCTTCTTGTCTATGTCACACAATTCTCTGATATACTTATTTATCTCATCCACTTCGTAGGACTTTACATCTATGGTTATACCACCCAAGCTGTTTATAACTTCTTCTAAGCCGTAAAAGTTTATGGTCACATAGTCTCTTATATTCAAATCAAAGTTCCGGTTTAAGGTGTTCACAGCCAGCTGAGCACCGCCAAAGGCATAGGCATGGTTTATCTTGTCCAGGCCGTGACCCTCAATTTCCACCCGGCTGTCTCTCATTATGGAGGAAAGCTTAAGGGTCTTATGCTTATAGTCTATGGTAGCTATCATGATGGAATCGGACCGGGTGGCTTCCCCTGGAGTACGGGCATCTATACCGAAGAGGGCTATATTCGTAATGGTATTTTCCACGTTCATAGCATCGATTTGGGCCAGGACCTCCTTACTTATTCCCAGGGATTCGTCGTCCTGAGCAATTTTTTCAGTATTAAGCTTATCCAGGCGGTCAAAGACTACAGATTTTACCAAATAACCCCCAAGTATTAATATGAGCAGGGTGGAGAGAAATAAGAACCGGATAATTCTTTTCCTCTTACGGAGCTTCCTCTTCTTTCTATCGTAGCGGGGGTCTCTCCTAGTCCGCTTATTTATATCTACCGGCTGCCGGCCTGTGTTTTTTCTTCTGCTGTTGGATGTGTTGGTCATCAGTTGGTACCTGCTTTCTGTTAGATTAAATAAATCAATTATTTTTATTGTATTTTACTTAATTATGTTATAATATTTTAGACTTAGATGAATTCTTATAATTCTTCATATTAGAGTATACTACAGAATCGTGAATAAAAAAATCCTTAAAAACTTAAAAATATACAAGTAATTGGAAGGAAGAGATGAACAATGGAGAGAGATTATTTTGTACATGAATCAAGTTATGTGGATGAGCCTTGTAAGATAGGAAGAGGAACAAAGATCTGGCACTTCAGCCATATAATGAAGGACTGCAGCATCGGTGAGAACTGCAATATCGGACAGAATGTTGTTATTTCTCCGGGAGTGATCATTGGCAACGGAGTTAAAATTCAAAACAACGTTTCTGTCTATACCGGGGTTGTATGTGAGGATGGGGTTTTTTTAGGGCCTTCCTGTGTGTTTACTAATGTAATAAATCCCAGAAGTTTCATAGAGAGAAAAAGCGAGTACAGGCCAACAATCATAGGAAAGGGTGCCAGCATCGGTGCCAATGCAACAATTGTGTGCGGACATAACATTGGGAAATATGCCCTCATAGGGGCCGGCACTGTGGTAACCAGGGATGTGCCGGATTATGCTATGGTCATTGGAAACCCGGGAAGAGTTGCAGGCTATGTATGTGAGTGCGGGGAAAAGCTGGAGTTTAATGGAGACAGAGCCAGGTGCAGGTGCTGTGAGGCTGAATATGTGAAGGAAGAGGGCAAGGTTAGAAGAGAGTAGGGATACTCTCTTTTTGCATGGAGTAAAATATTGAGGATTTATGTCGGAGATATTACCTGTTGAATTATTAGTTGAATAGGGATAAAATTATAAATAAAATATATTGGCAATTATAAGGCTGAATCAAATGAATTATGTCGAATTTTACAGGTGACGAGATTAGCAAATTAAAGCAAAACGAAAATAATAAGAAAAAGGCTAATGTAGAAGAGGTAATTTAGTGTAATTGGTCAAAAATCGCTGAAATCTGCTGTAATTGGTTATTTTTTAAGATTTATTCGTTGCATTGAAGTTAAAGTGTAGTATATAATAAAAAAAGTTGCTATTACCATATGAGGTTTTGCATAAAATAAGGGGTGATTAAATGGAAAGGGTAAAAATGGAGGAAATATTGTCGGAAGAACTAGAGGCAGTTTCAGAAGAATCCATGGAAAAATCAGCAGGGTACTATGTGATGAAGAGAATCATTGATCTGGTATTATCTATAATTGGTATTGTTGCACTGAGTCCGCTGATGATTTTGACGGCTATAGCCATTAAACTGGATTCCAAAGGCCCTGCCATTTTTTCGCAGAACAGAGTAGGTAAGGATGGCAACCTATTTAAGATGTACAAGTTTCGGTCTATGGTTATTAATGCTGAGGAGCTAAAGGACAAGCTCCTGGATAAAAATGAGATGTCAGGTCCCATGTTTAAGATGAAAAATGACCCGAGAATCACCAGAATTGGAAAGTTCATCAGAAAGACAAGTATTGACGAGCTTCCCCAGCTGTTTAATGTAATCAGAGGGGACATGTCCCTGGTAGGACCAAGACCAAATCTGCCCAGGGAAGTGAAGGAGTTTAATGAGTATCAGAAGAAAAAGTTACTGGCCAAGCCAGGAATTACTTGCTACTGGCAGATTATGGGCAGAAGCAGCATAGGCTTTGAAGAATGGATGGAACTGGATATTAAGTATATACGGGATAGAAGTATCTGGCTGGATATAAAACTTATATTCAGGACGTTTTTTGTGTTGTTTGGGGATAAGAATGCGAGGTAGAGTAAAAGTACTTGAAATAAGAAAGTAAAAAGTGAAGTTAATTAGAATATTGTGGGGGTATAGTATATGAATATTGTAGTAGCTGGTACGGGATATGTTGGATTAGTGACTGGAGCTTGTTTGGCACATGTAGGACATACCGTTACTTGTGTGGATATAGATGAAAAAAAGTGAACAAAATGAAGCGGGGAATTTCACCAATCTATGAGCCAGGTTTAGATGAGCTGCTTAAAAAAAACTATAAAGAAAGAAGGCTGGATTTTACTACAAATTACTCTGAGGCTTATAGAAATGCAGATGTTATCATCATTGGAGTAGGCACGCCTGAAAAAGAAGATGGTTCTGCTAATCTAGATTATATATATACAGTTGTTGAGCAGATTGCTGAAAATGTAGAAAAAAATTGTCTTGTTGTTTTAAAATCTACGGTTCCTATTGGAACTAATGATGAAATAGAGGAATATATAAATAAGATAGTAAAAAATAAGGTGAAAATAGAATTAGCTTCAAATCCTGAGTTTTTGTCTCAAGGCACAGCTGTGAAAGATACACTTCAGGCACACAGGATAGTGGTAGGTGTGGAGTCGAAAGAAGCTGAAGCAATTATGAGAAGTATATATGAACCTTTTAACCAGCCAATAGTTGTAACAAATAGAAGAAGTGCTGAAATGATAAAGTATGCTTCGAATGACTTTTTAGCGCTTAAGATATCTTTTATTAATGAGGTAGCAAATTTATGTGAGCTAGTTGGTGCTGATGTTGAGGATGTTGCGAAGGGGATGTCCTTTGACCCTAGAATTGGTGACAAATTTTTAAAAGCTGGTATTGGATATGGTGGATCTTGCTTTCCAAAAGATACAAAGGCTCTTCATTGGTTAGCTGAAGATCATGGTTATGAGATAAAGACTGTTAAAGCTACTATAGAGGTTAATGAAAATCAAAAATTTAGATTGATTAAGAAAGCTAAAAAGCGTTTTAAGAGATTTTCAGGGCTGAAGGTAGCGGTATTAGGACTAACGTTTAAGCCAGGAACAGACGATCTAAGAGAGTCACCATCAATACCTAATGTGCGAATGCTATTAGCTGAAGGTGCTAATATATATGCCTATGACCCAATCGGAGCTGATGGATTTAGGAAGTTGTTTAATGGTAGAATTAATTATGTTAATAACCCTGAAATGGCTTAGTAGAATGCGGATGTTGCATTTATTTTTACCGAATGGGAAGAAATAAAGAGTATACGGCTATGTAGATATAAGGAGCTAATGAAGGAAGCAGTAATATTTGATGGCCGTAATTGCTACAGTTTGATAGAAGCTGAACGATCAGGGGTAGAATATTATTCTGTTGGAAGAAAAACAATAACATTAAGTAAAGATAAATTAGCGTCGATGGAGAATCATATATAAATAGCTTTAAATGATATTTATATAATACATTAGTTTAAATAAATTTTAAAGAAATTGGAAGGAGAGTATTTTTTTGAAGAAGGCACTTATAACAGGAATTACAGGACAGGATGGCTCATATTTAACGGAGTTATTATTAGAAAAAGGATATGAAGTTCATGGAATAATAAGGAGACACAGTACAATCAACACTAAGAGAATTGATCATTTATTTGAAGATAAGAATATAGGCAATAAGAGGTTATTTTTACATTACGGGGACTTAACGGATTCAAGTAATTTAAATAGATTATTAGAAAAAATTAGACCAGATGAAATATATAATTTAGCAGCTCAATCTCATGTTCAGGTTTCCTTTGAAGTCCCTGAGTATACTGCAGAAGTAGATGGAGTGGGTACATTAAGGTTACTAGATGCAATCAGAGAGACTGGTGTGAAATGTAAGTTCTATCAAGCGTCAACTTCTGAGTTGTTTGGTGGTCTTCCAGATACAGCGCCACAAAGCGAAAAAACTCCTTTTTACCCAAAGAGCCCATATGGAGCTGCTAAACTATACTCATATTGGATTACTGTAAACTATAGAGAGTCATATAATCTATTTGCTTGTAATGGAATATTATTTAATCATGAGTCTCCAAGAAGAGGTGAAACTTTTGTTACTAGAAAGATAACAAGAGCCGTAGCAAGTATTATGGCTGGTAAGCAAGAAAAGCTATCCTTGGGTAATTTAGATGCTAAAAGAGACTGGGGCTTTGCTGGGGATTATGTAGAAGCAATGTGGCTGATATTACAGCAAGAAAAGCCGCAAGACTTTGTAATAGCAACAAATGAGACTCATACTGTTAGAGAATTTGTAGAATTATCATTTAAGGAAGTAGGTATCGAAATTGAATGGAAGGGGACAGGAGTCGACGAGAAAGGATACGATAAGTTTACCGGTAGATTACTTGTTGACGTTAATCCTAAGTATTTCAGACCTGCAGAGGTTGAGCTTTTATGGGGCAATTGTACAAAAGCGGAGAAAGAACTTGGATGGAGAAGAAAAGTTGATTTTAAAGGATTAGTTAGTATGATGGTTGATGCGGACATGAAAGAAATTGCTGGCATAGGAACGAGGGAGTTTTTAGGTAAAAAAGAAGCTGCACTAACTAGGTAAGAATAGTTTTTGGCTCAATCTGTATAATTCATGAACGTACGAGTGCATAAATATAACAATCGTATATAATTCTTGATAATAAATGGATTAATTATGTTTTGTAGCAGTATTTTTATGATGTAAGTTTAATTTTGTGATATACTCTTTGGATAATTATAGTTCAAAGAGTAGTCTTATTCTATGGAAGATATTTTCAGTTAGTTTAATGTGACTGATTAATATATCTTTGTCACTGTATTATCATATAGTCTATCTCATAACGCTGTGAAAAGGTAAAATTATTTTTATCAAATAAAAATCTATATTAAGGGTTACCTTATATAAAAAATTGATTTTTTGTACTAATCGCTCTGCGCATATATAACCAGTGTACTTGGAGTTCTTTAAATCTATAAATGATTAAAATCGCATGAATAAATTACCATGCATAAAAATTGAGCAAAATAAAAACATTTATACAGTTCCTTGTTATAATTAAGTTACCACACAAAACATAACAAAGGAGAATGTATAAATGCTTGAGAACTTTATTATAACAGCTTCATCATCCATAATCAAATTCCTTTTAAAGCTAGATTTGGACTTATTTCTCACAGCATCTCAGTTAAAACATGTCATAGCATTTATCAGTGCTATGGTACTAAGAGGTTATGATGGAAAGGTTTCTGCTATCGCAGAACTCTCCTCTCATAGGCATCGGACCTCCGTAGGGCACTTTTTAAGTAAGAGCCCATGGAAAGAGAAACTTGTAATGGAATCTTTGAAGGAGCATGTTATAAAGCGTATACGGAAACTCTCTGAGACTACAGGCAATCCTATCTATGTGATTATTGATGATACCATCTCTGAAAAGACTGTGCCCTCGTCAAAGGCGAAATGTCCTACAGAAAAGTGTGGATTTCATAACTCACGCTTAAAAGGTAAGACTGTGTATGGTCAACAGATGGTTACTGTAATGCTAAGGTGTGGTAATACAGTGCTACCATATACCATAGTTCTCTACGATAAAAACAACATGAGCAAAATTAAGATAGCTGAAGAAGTTATTAAGAATCTGCCGTTTCCCGTAAATAAAGGTTATGTTTTGTGTGATAGTTGGTATAGCTGTAAGGCTCTTTTCGAGGCGTCAGCAGAGAGAAGGTATACTTACATTGGTGCCTTAAAAACGAATAGAGTTATCTATCCTAAAGGCCATGAAAGACTAGGAATAAAACTTCACGCCTTTGCCAAAACACTTACTCAAGAAGATGTCAGCCTTGTTACAGCCCGCAAACATGAGTACTATGTTTATACTTACAAAGGTAAACTTAATGACCTTGAGGAAGCTACTATTATTCTAAGCTGCCCCAAAAACGACATTTTCAACGAAAAGGCCTTAAAAGCATTCATAAGCCTTGATAATACCTTAGATACTCTCGATATATTAAACCACTACGTTTACAGATGGCCTATTGAGATATTTTTTAGAGAGAGAAAAAGGCACCTTGGTCTTGATGAATATCAAGTTAGAAGCGAAAGCGCCATTAATAAATATTTTGTTCTTCTTATGCTTACCTATACTTATTGGGGGCTTGAGGTTAGTTTAGATTTCTTAAACTTTAGTAAAGGAATAAAGTCTGCTCGTAAGAAGGTCCAGCAAAGTAAAGTCGCATGGATACATGAGCAATCAAAGGCCGGTGTGCCTTTGGAACAAATTTTTCAAGCTCTAAAAATTGCCTAGGGAGAGTCTAACTAATTTTTGTGGTAAATAACTCTATTAAATTTGCTCATTTATAGTTTAAATGAAGTAGTTTCTATAAATTGGATTATAGAAATTTATGAACTCTTAACATAAAATAAACTTAATTTTAAGGATGTGAAATGATGAAAAAAGATTCTAAGATTTATGTAGCGGGTCATAAAGGTTTGGTAGGGTCTGCTATTGTAAGGAACCTAAGAAGTAAAGGATATTTAAATGTAATTGGAAAATCCCATCAAGAACTTGATTTAATAAATCAAGGTGAAGTAAGAAATTTTTTTGAAGAAGAGAGGCCTGAATATGTTATTTTAGCAGCTGCTAAGGTTGGGGGAATACATGCTAACAATAGTTATCCAGCGGATTTTATTTACGATAACTTAATGATACAAAGTAATATAATAAAGGCAGCTCATGATTTTAAAGTTAAAAAGCTGTTGTTTTTGGGGAGCACATGTATTTACCCTAAGATGGCTCCACAGCCAATAAAGGAAGAATATCTTTTGTCTGGTTATTTAGAGGAAACAAATGAAGCTTACGCTGTGGCAAAAATTGCAGGACTTGAAATGTGTAAGTTCTTTAAGAGACAATATGGGGATAATTTCATAAGTTGTATGCCTACTAATCTATATGGGCCTAATGATAATTTCGACTTAAATAATTCTCATGTATTACCAGCATTAATTAGAAAGTTTCATGAGGCTAAGGTTAATAATGAACATAATGTTGAGGTATGGGGAAGTGGCAAACCGTTAAGGGAGTTTTTACATGTTGACGATATGGCTGATGCATGTGTTTATTTAATGAAGAATTATAATGGCGAGGAACATGTAAATATTGGTACTGGTGAGGAAGTATCAATTTTTGAACTAGCGAAGTTGGTTAAAAAGGTTGTAGAATTTAATGGAGAAATAGTGTTTGATTCTAGTAAGCCTGATGGTACGCCAAGGAAGCTAACTGATATAACAAAACTTCATTCGCTAGGATGGAAACATAAAATAGATTTAGAAACTGGTGTTAGGCAAACATACGAATGGTTTGTAGAAAATAAAAATATTTTCATATAACATATGGAGAGTTAATGTGAGTAAAAAGTCTTTAAAAAAGAATTTCATTTTTAATTTAATCTTTACCTTAATGAACATAATCTATCCTATTATTACATTACCGTATGTATCTAGAGTGCTTATGGCTGATAATTTAGGAAAGGTAAATTTAGCTATATCACTTATAAATTGGCTTATAATTATTGCTTCAGTAGGTATTCCAACATATGGAATTAGGGAGATTGCGCGGGTTAGGGAAGATAAAAGGAAATTATCAAAAGTTTTTTCAGAATTAATGATAATTAAATTTTTCGCAACAGTTTTCACCGTGATTGCTTATGTTACATTATTATTATCAAATGAGAAATTTAGTTCTGAGCTTTCTTTATATATTGTCACTGGGCTAAATTTGTTTTTAAACATCTTTTCTATGGATTGGTTTTACCAAGGGATAGAGGAATACGGATATATAACTAGTCGCAGTATAATACTAAAACTTATATCTTTGATTTTAATGTTTATTACTGTAACTTCAAGTGAAGATTATGTTTATTATGCAATTTTAAGTGTTTTTGCTAATAGTTTTGGAAATATTATTAATTTTATTTATTCTAAAAGGTTTGTGAAGATTGTATTTAAAGATATTAATTTTATGTATCATTTGCAAAAGATAAAATTTTTTTTCTTCGCAAGTTTAGTATTTAGTATTTATACGCAATTTGATTCGGTTATATTAGGATTTTTTAAAAGTAATACGGCTGTAGCATATTATACAAGAACAAAACAAGTTATAAATTTAGGTTTGATTTTTTCTTCTTCGCTGACTCAAGTTATGTTACCGAGAGTTTCATATTTATTTCAGAAAAATAAATATGAATATAGGAAGGCTATTGAAAAATCGGTTGATTATGTATATATTATCTCGATTCCCCTCACTAGTGCAGTTATTGTTTTATCGCATGAAGTAATGATGGTGTTAGGAGGTAGCGAATTTATTAATGCAAAATACAGCTTGCAAATCGCAGGTGTCGTAATAATTGTTAATTCTTTAGGAACTTTGATGTATTCACAGGTGTTATTACCTACTGGTAACGAATCAAAAAGTTTAAATGTTCATTTGATAACTGCATTTATTAGTCTTTGCCTAAGTCTATTGTTAATTCCTAATTTATCTTATATTGGTGCTGCAATTGTATATACTTTATCTCAGCTATTCGGTAACTTTTATGGGGTCTATATATCTAAAAAAATAAGTAATATCAGACTTCTAACAAAATCTTTACTAAAATATTTTTTTGGTACCATTATGATGACTTTAACGATTTTAATTGTAAAACATTATTTCATAGATTATTTACAAGTTTTGATTATTTCTTGTGTCCTTGGAATAATCACTTATTTTACTATATTAATTATTTTAAAGGAAGAGCTTACAATTTATATACTTAGAAGTTTGTTTTCAAAGTTTAAAAATAGAATTTTAAGTAGGTGAAAAAATGAATGACAAGTATTTAATTACTGTGGTTACGGTTTGCTATAATAGTGAAAAAACAATTAGAGATACGTTCGAGAGCTTGTTGAATCAAACTAATAAGAATTTTGACTATATAGTTGTAGATGGTAAATCAACAGACAATACTTTAAATATTATCAAAGAATATTTACCAAAATTTGATGGTAGGATGAGATATATCTCAGAGAAAGATAATGGGATTTATGATGCAATGAACAAAGGTATAAGTTTATGCTCTGGAGATTATATTGGAATAATTAATAGTGATGATTGGTATGAGACTGATGCAATTGAAAATATTATTAATTCGATTAATGATAATCCTGAAGTCGATTTGTTTTATGGCTTAATTAGATTGATAAAAGATGGAAAGGAATATATGATAAGAAGGAATAATTATGACTTTATTAATGAAATGAATGGTTTGATACAACACCCTACATGTTTTGTAAAAAGAAAAGTATATGATAAATATGGAGTATTTAATACAAAATATAAAATTTCTGCAGATTTAGATTTAATGTTAAGATTAGTTAATAATGGAGTAAAATACAAACCAATAGACAAAGTAATTACCAATTTTAGAATTGGGGGAGCCTCATATCAGAATGATAACTATACAGAATTAATTGATATAATGTATCGTAACGGTTTTATATCACGAAAATGTATGATGAAGAAGTTAGCATTTAATAAGATAAAAAATATAATTGGCTTTTGGAGGAATAATGAAAGTTATTAGTATAATTGACACATCAGTTTGTGAGTATAATTTGGGAAACCAAATCATTATGGAATCGGTATATAGGGAATTAAATGAATTGTTTCATGAGGACTTCTTTTATAATATACCCTATCAAATAATTAAGGGTAAAAGTTTAAAAGTATTAAAAAGCAGTAATTTTAAATTCTTTGGAGGTACGAATTCTTTAAGTAGCTTTATGAATAAGTACAAACAATGGGATGTTAATTTATATAATTATAGATATGTAAGTGGACTCATACTAATTGGGCTTGGGTGGTGGCAATATCAGGAGGATCCTAATCTATACACTAAGTTCCTTTTAAAAAAGACTCTAAGTTCAGAATTTTATCATTCTGTTAGAGATTCATATACCGAAAAAAAACTATCTAATTTAGGAATTAAAGTTATAAATACGGGCTGCCCAACGCTATGGGCTATTGATGATAATACTTTGAAAAAAATAAATAAAATTAAATCTAAAAACTTAGTTTTGACATTGACTGATTATAATAAAAAACCGTTATTAGATAAGCAATTGGTAGAATGCTGCATTAAAAATTATGATACAGTATACTTATGGCCGCAAGGTGTTGGTGATTATTCATATATTAAGGATTTAGGATTTGAAGGTAAGTTATCCGTATTAGCACCTAAATTACACGATTTTGATAAAATTCTGGAAGATGGGGATATAGATTATATAGGTACTAGGTTACATGCTGGAATAAGAGCAATACAGAAGTCTCGAAAGGCAATAATTATTGGAATAGATAACAGAGCAAAAGAGATGGGGCAAGATTTTGGTCTTCCAATAATTTCAAGAGATGATGTGAGAGAATTAGAAAAGAGAATCCATTCTGATTACTTATTAAACTTAAAAATTCCATTTGAGAATATAACAAAATGGAAAAAACAATTTAAGTAATAAAAAAAGGTGATAGAAATGAAAGTTATTCAAATAAACACGCAAGATATAGGTGGAGGTGCAGAAAAAGTAGCCTACCAAATCACAAATGAATTAAGTAAAAAAGGGATTCAGTGTAATTTACTAGTTGGTAAAAAAATAGGTAATAATGATAACTGCTACGATTTGAAATTAAGTTTTTTTGAGAGAGCATATTCAAAAGCTATACGAGAGATATTTAGTTTACAGGGATCATTTTCTCACTCTGTTTCTAAAAGAGTATTAGATAAAGTTAAGAATTATGATATTGTAAATTATCATAATTTACATGGCAATTATTTTAATATAAAAGACGTAAAAAGAATTGCTGAGGAGATTCCTACTGTATGGACGCTCCATGATATGTGGGCTTTTACTGGCAGATGCTCATTTGCATATGATTGTGATGGATGGATATATAATTGTGGTAAATGTGGAGATAAACTGAAAAATCACCCGAGTATGAACTTTGATAATTCAAGATATGTGCTTAATTTGAAAAAAAAGAATTTTACAAATAAAAATATTCATATAGTTACTCCCTCTAAGTGGCTTAAAAATCTAGCTGAAAAGTCTATTTTGAAGGATTTAGATATCAGAACTATCCATAATGGTGTAGATATAGATACTTTTATATATAATAATAAAAGTGAATTAAGAAATAAATATGGTTTAGATATAAATAAAAAATATATTCTTTTTATATCAGCTGATATAAATGATCCTAGAAAAGGATTTCGACATTTAGTGAATGTATTAAATAAGTTAAAGAATAAGCAAAATATCGTATTATTAGTAGCAGGGAAATTGTTTGATGAAAGTCAATTAGAAAATGAATTTATGATACGCCAATTTGGATATATTACCGATGAAAAAGATTTAAATGAAATATATTCTTTAGCAGACATATTTGTTATGCCAACTCTATCAGAAAATTTCCCATGTACAATTATAGAGTGTATGGCTTCTGGTACGCCAGTAGTAAGTTTTAATGTAGGTGGGATTAGTGAACAGATAACTGATGAAACCGGATGGTTAGTTGAAAAGGGTAACGAAAAAGAGTTACAGAGCGTAATTGAAAGAGCATTAAATGATGATAAAATGCTGAAAAATTACTCAATAAATGCCAGAAATCGAGTCGTTGAGAAGTTTTCATTACAAACATGTGTAGATAATTATTTTAATTTATATAAAGAAATTCTAAGTGATCAATACTTAATTTAACATAACATGATTTGAAAGCTCTTCGTATGATTAAAAGTTATTCTACGAAATTATTTATCCTATAGATATGAGCATAATTAAATAAAAAATAGAACAACAAAAGTTAAATTATTACAATTTTTACTAAGCGTAGCCTAACTATCTAAAATGGAACTTAAATTGAAATGAGAGAAACAAAAAAAGGGTAGACTATCCCCTTGGTGAAATGGATGCTTAAAAATTTTGATATAACTTAGTTTAAGCTGTTCTTTTTAATCCCGATAGGGATTTGTATTTATCAACACAACCAGATTTTATAGCAGCAATTGCAATAGTTAAAAGGCAAATATGTCCCATTGTATTTAAATTAGTAACAGAGTTAATATTTCTAACATAAGCTTGCTCGGTATTTAGATTCTTCCACCTAGAATTGTATCTTTCAGACTCAGTTCTAAGGCTGTATATTTTTTTAAAAAATATAGAATCACGATTTATAGAGGATCTATAGTCAGTTCCGATGCTTATGTATTTTACACAACCTCTGTTCTTCTTACCATTAAAGAATTTTTCGTGTTTACATGGACATAAAGAATCATCTTTAGAAGTCCTAAACGGACAGCAAAACTTTTGTTTAATATATGAATCAAAATATTGTTTGCCATCTTTATGCATTGCTAATCCGGCATCGCATATTACATTGCCTGTTGATGTTAAGTTTTTAGGTTTTGACCCACGTTTATTTAATGCAATGAAGGCATGGCCTTTAAGGGTATTACGAATAAAATCATGATTTTGCTTTGAGTCATAACCTTTATCAGCAATAATATAACTACCTTTTAGTGGAAACCACTCATTGGTATCAGAAAGTATTTCTGTAAAGTTAGAAATTTCATTAACATCAGCGGTTGTAGTAAATTCAGCAATTGGGAGACCGGAGATAGCATCACAAATAACATGATTTTTATATCCCCAGTAAAATTCACATTTTTTCTTTGAATTATTGGGTTTATCTTAGAAAACTTGAACATTCATAGAGTTATTAGCAGTATGAACACCTAATTGAGTAAATTTCATATTTTATAATCATTGATTTTACTAACTTTTTTATTATTCAAAAAGGAAATTCACCCCAAAATGTCGAATATTTAAGTATCACCAAAAATACACAACAAAGAGGAGTGAATACTTATGTATATTCGACAAGAATGCCTATTTTCCTTTGAAGAAATAATAAAATTACAACCTAAAACTAGGCTTGAATTAATTCTAGCCCAACTAGATTTTTCAAATGTATTAAATGGTTTAGCCCAGCTACACGCTACGCGTGGCCCGAAAGGGCATAATGAGCTAGCACTATTGTATGCTTTAGTTGCTATGCAAGTTGAAAAAATTAAATATTTTAATAAGTTAGTCGATAGACTTAAGACTGATCCTATATTTAGGTATAATTGTGGTTTTAACATTTTAGAGAAAACACCTTCAGCATCAACCTTTAGTAGATTTTTAACTAAGCTATCCAAAATACCTTCATTGGAATATGACTTCGATTGTTTAGTTAAAAAGGCCATTAGTATAGGAATTGTTGATGGTTCAAATGTAGCAATCGATTCTACTAAAATTGATTCTTTTGAAAAAGCTAGACCTAAATCCAAACTTAAGAATGATGCTGTTTCTCCAAACTGGGGAGCTAAGAACGATACTGATGGTAATAAAATACGTTGGTTCGGATTTAAGCTTCACATACTGGCAGATTGCAAGAGTGAACTACCCTTAAGCATATTGCTATCTCCCGCTAGTTATAGTGATGGAGATTTAGCTATTCCGCTGATAAAAAAGTTCATCACCAACTACTCTGGAGTTTTGAGTCCTAAGCATTTTATTATGGATAAAGGTTATGATTTTCAAAAGATTTATGATTATGTTACTCACGATGTTAAAGCACAACCAATTATAGCTTACAATCCTAGGGCACAGTATGCTCCACCAGAAGGATTTAATGAGAAGTTTGAACCCATATGCTCAATGGGATATCCATTAACTTACTGGGGAAAAGATGGTGACTACCTTAAATTTAGATGTCCCCAAGCAACCGGTAAGGTTAATTGTCCATTTGGAACAAAGCATTGTAGCAATTCAAACTATGGATTTTGCCTAAAGGTAAACTATAAAGAGAATAATAGGTATTACTCTTATCCTCTTAGGAGCAGTGAAGATTGGCAAAAACTCTATAATCAACGCACCTCTATCGAGAGGTGTAACTCAAGATTGAAAGAGTACCTAAATGTTAATAATCTGCGTTCAGCAGGTATTAGAAAAGCAAAAGTTGTAGCTCTACTAAACTGTATGGCTTTAGTAGCAGGCACTATTGCTGTTAATCAGAAGTCTAACGACTTAAATTTAAAGCAAGCAGGATAAATTTATTAGTTTTAAAAGTTATCCACAGGTGCAATAGCACCTTGGCTTTGCTATTATCTTTTTCTGAACAAAATAGTTAATTATTAACAAAAAGTAATGATTTTTAAATATAATTGAGGAAGTTTAATTGTGCAATTTCCTCAATTTACAATCTTTATCAGAAGAAGGATGATTATTTTTAGAAAATTTGTTATTTGCGAAGCATTTAGGATTATTAAATTTAGTATTAGCCTTAACAGGAGTGGCATCAACTGATATAAAGTTGTTGTCAATAAAACCAAGTTCTTTAAGAATATTAACTTGGTGTTTCATGACTTCTTTAAGATAAGAATTAGATAAATTTTTTATAAATCTCTGAAAAACCGAGTATGAAGGTAAAGGTTTAAAAATATTGAAACCGCAAAGCTGAGCAATTATTAGATTATTTTCTAGAAAATCTTTAAGGTCAGTAATTTGGGCAAATTTTTCACATTTCATGACAATGAAAGCTCTAAAAAGAGCATGACGTGAAAACCCAGTAGGACCATATTTTGAAGGTACCCTATCGGGTAATGAAGATAAATCAAGATTATCGAAGATTTTTGTATAAAAATTGATAAGCTTTTGAGAAGTAAAAAGTTCAATTATGTTAAAGATTTCTTGACGTTGGTACATAGAGATTTCCTCCTTATTGTTTTTATATTATGTGTGGTTATATAGTATAATTCGACAAAAAGTGAGGAAATCCTATGACATATATTTGAGTGATAAAAAAAAATTAGCCCTTACGGGCTAGTAATATCAAGGCATTAGAATTATGCTCAAGGCTATTATCCTACACTAATGAGGTGATTTATGAAAAAAATTCGAGATATTATAAACGTTATATTTTTATTTTTTATATCAGGTGGATTTTATTCATCTTCAAATATTGCTCTTATAGGGATATCGTTTGCTAACATCATAATTCTATTAGTTAGTTTTTTAAATATCAAAAGAGCTAAGTTTGATTTTTTATCTTGTAAATATATAATTACGTTTATAATCTATATATTTTTATCGTGTACATGGGCATATGATTCAAGAAATACATTAATCAATGCATTTATATTTACTGGAACTGTAGCATATAGCTTGAATATGTTTTTTTATTATGATGAATGTGAATTTATAAGATATATGAGCTTTTTTAATCTTTCTTCTGCCATTTTATCTATTTTTCTAGTAATATTTTTACCAGATATAGGAACTTATTATGATGATAGATTCTTTAATTGGAGAGGTTATTTCGCACTAAAAAATGGTTTCGGAAGAACTATGGCATTAGGTTATGTTTTTTCGCTACTAAATTTTATATCTGAAAAGTCTAAATTTAGAAAGTTGACCGCATTATTAGCAATGGCATTAGCTGTTCTTTGTGTTTCCAAGAGTAATAGCTCAACATCTCTTGTTATTTTACTTATTTCTACTGTAGCAATATTAAGCTATAAATTTATCAATGCATATATTATAATTATTGGTACTTTTATAAGTGGGATTATTTTTTATATTTTATTTTTTTTACAAAATAATGAATGGTTCGGGTCAATTGCATCTCAGTTACTACAGTACTTTAATAGAGATATAACATTAACTGGGAGAACAGGAATCTGGAATTTCTCTATAGAAGCTATGAAGTTGAAACCATTACTTGGGTATGGGTATCATGGATTTTGGTATAATAATCCTTACTCGTATTATTTTAGTATGGCTAATGAGTTTATGATTGGTCATTCACATAATGGATATATTGACCTTCTATTGGATTTGGGCGTTATTGGAACTATAGTATTCTTTATTATGATAATTAACTATGTTATTAAATGTTTAGCGTATTATAAAATTAAAAAGCATATTAATGCATATTTCTATGTATTTTTCATTTGCCTATACATTATTATTAATTTTATTGAGGGTGAATTTTTGAGAAGTAATTCAATATTTATGGTTTCATTTGTCTGTTTAAATTATTATCTTTTACAGTTAAAAAAGTCAATAAAGTAACTTTTATTCTGCAATTTAAAATGTTAGTTTTCAAGTTGTTGATTACTTTAACTCTATAGTATACTATATCCAATAAAAAAGGATAGACGTATCCTGTGAGTAGTTGAATTTTTTAAGAAGTTAGCTTAAGTTTATTAAGTAGCATCTCAAGCGGAACATTTTTCTTTGCCTGACTGTAAATATAGTAAACAAACATTTTGAATGAGTTTCCTCTTAGTTCTCTCAAAGCATCAACGAGAGTAGCTTCACTACTAAGTATTTGTAACCTGTATATTTCCAGAAAATTAAGGGTTAAAAACACAAGTAGGAAGTATCTTTTAATGTAAAGTATGATTCAAACTTTGTATTCATCAAAAACTAGGTTACTTTTCGGATATTTATAGTTTGTTTCTATACTCCATCTGTTTTTATAGTAGGATATTACTGCTTCAGCATTTAACTCAACATCTGTAGATAGTAGATACATAGGATCCTTGAAATCATCACCGTCTCTCTCATAACATATAACAATCAAGGCATTTACAAAGTTGATAACGGGTCCTTCATAAAGATGGTACCTACACTCCTTATCCCTGATGGTAACGACATCGAGAGTAGAGGTGTCGATATACTTTGCGAATTCCTTAAGTGCATTGTTATGCCTAACGGCGATATTTTTTTATTGGACTTCAATGTACCAATCACGTGGTCTCCTTTGCTAAGAGTCGCTTCTATAGGCTTCTGACCTGTGTACTAGCTACCCATAAGGCAATATAATGTTTAGTGTAAAATAATATGATAAGCAATTTATAAAAATTTATGATTATTTTTATTTAATGTAAATTAGTTATTCAATACTAAAAAGAATATTTATAATTTATTTTTAGAGTATGGGGTGAATTAAGTGAAAATATGTCTTGTAGGATCTAGTGGAGGACATTTAACACATTTATATTTATTAAAAGATTGGTGGAAAGAGCAAGAACGTTTTTGGGTAACCTTTGATAAGGAAGACGCTAGAAGTTTGTTAAAAGATGAGAAAAAGTACTGGTGTTACTATCCAACTAATAGAAATATTATAAATTTAATAAAAAATACATTCCTTGCAATTAAAGTTTTAAGAAAAGAGAAACCGGATATAATAGTTTCTTCTGGAGCGGCTGTGGCAGTACCGTTTTTTTACATTGGAAAGTTATTAGGTGCAAAATTAGTATACATAGAAGTCTTTGATAGAATTGAATTACCAACTTTAACTGGAAAGATGGTGTATCCCATTACTGATAAGTTTATTTTACAATGGGAGGAGCAAAAAAAATTTTATCCTAAGGGAATATATCTGGGAGGAATTATATGATATTTGTTAGTGTTGGAACACATGAACAGCAATTTAACAGATTAATTTCTAAAATAGATGCTCTTGTTAAAAGTAATGAGATAAAAGATACAGTATTTATTCAGTCTGGATATTCAACTGAAAAAATAGAATGTTGCGATTTCAAAAAACTCATTGGATATGAAGAAATGGAAAAGTATACAAGAGAAGCAAGCATAATTATCGTTCATGGGGGACCTGGTAGTATTATGCAGGCTTGGAAGTATGGCAAGAAACCAATTGTTGTTCCACGAAATCCTATATTCGGTGAACATGTTGACAATCATCAAATTAAGTTTACACAAAGATTAGAAAGGGACAATATGGTTCTAGCTGTGTATGATATAGAAGATTTGGAGAAAATAATTGTCGCTGTAGAGAATGGAGAGATATCTTTGGACTACAGTAGCAAATTTAATAACAATATTAATTTTGTTGCTAAGTTTATTGAAGAATTAAATAGATGAAGGTATTATGGTGAGAGTATGAATATAGTAATAAATGCAATCCTAATGGGAGAAAATCCAAGAGGAGTGGGTGTATATATTAACAATTTAATAAAAAGTCTAGCTGAAGTTGATAAAAAGAATAATTATTATATATATTACGGAGGGTGGATGAAAGGATTTGATTTTTATAACATTAAACAGAATAATTTCACATTCATTAAAGAGAATATAAGTCAAAATAAGGTACTAAGAAATTTATATCAATTAATTATTTTTCCATTGAAGACTCTAAAATATTCGCCGGATGTGATTCATATACCTGATACATCGCCAGTATTAATAATGGGAAACAAAACAATTTCAACTATACATGATTTAGCAGAGTTTTATTATCCTGAAAAGTATGGGAAACTACAAGCTTTAATTAGAAAAGTTATTGTAAATGTTCAAATAAAGAGATCAGCAAAGATTATTACTATTTCTGAATTTTCAAAGCAAAGTATTATGTCTAGATTTAAATGCAAGAATAAAAAAATAACAGTTATCTATAATGGAGTAGATTTTAAAAAAGCAACTAATGTTAAACAGGTTTCTTCTGAAGAAGTACTAAATAAATATAAATTAACTAAAGGTAGATATTTTCTATTTGTTAGCGAGTTAGAAAGAACTAAGAATGCATCTGTTATTGTAGAATGTTACAATAAGTATTTTAAAGGTACAAATTATAAAATTGTTCTATGTGGAAAAAAAGGAAATGATTACGAATATATCAATACAAAAATTAAAGAATTTGGGTTAGAGAATATGGTTGTTTATACTGGTTATGTTACTGATTTAGAATTAGTGACACTATATAAAAATGCAACTACTTTCATATTTCCATCCTTATTTGAAGGGTTTGGATTACCTATAATTGAGGCTATGGCGAATGGTGTGCCAGTTATATGTTCAAATAGGTCTTCACTGCCTGAGGTTGGGGGAGGGGCAGTTCTAAAATTCGATCCTAATGGCATAGATGAATTATATGAATGTATACTTAAGGCCCAAGATGAGAGTACAAGAACAAAAATGATTCAATTAGGATTTGATAGGATAAAAATTTTTAATTGGGAAAATACTGCTAAAGCAGTACTAGATATATATTGGGAGGTTTATAATAATGATAAAAGTAAAGTTAATTGACTACATTGGAACATGTGACGAAAATTATAAACCGATAGGACATCAGATTAAGATTATAAAGGAATATTTTAATATAATTGATAAAGACATATCAGTTAGTTTAGCTATACCCGAAATATATAAAGATTATATAAAAGATGAAAGAGTAAGAAAGATTACTTGGTTAGAATCAAAAATTAAAACTTTTGATTCAAGGATTACTGTAAAAGTTAAAAATTTCATTTACAAGATTAAGAGTATTTTTAAATCTCTTAGACGGGATGATAATGATATTTTATGGTTTGTAAATTTTGATTATTTTTTGGGATTTTTTATGTTATATGGTAAAAAAATTTAAAATAAAAAGATTTTAGTAACATCTTTTATGGAATATTATAGTGGTGGCAATAAGTATATTAATATGATAAAAAACCATTTATATAAAAAGATTCTAGACAATGCAAGTTTTATTATAACTTCGAATAGAAGATTAAATAATCAATATAAGAATTCAATTTTTTTGCCCGATTATTATTATTCTGACCAATATAAAAAATATGATAGCAATACGAAGAGTGATGAAGTTTTATGTGTTGGCACGATGAATGATGTTAAGGATATAGAAGGACTAGTAAGAGTTTTTTCTAAAATGAATGTCAATTTAAAAATAATTGGTAAGTTTAGTGATAAATTAAGATATAGCACATTGCTTAAAAATAAGATAGATAATATTGAGATAATAGATAAAAATTTGGACTATGATGAGTACTATAATTTAATTGGGAGAACAAAATTTGTCGTATTACCATATAAGGGTGATGGATATGAAAATAGAACAAGCGGTGTATTGTTAGAAGCAATGTTTCTAAATTGCATTCCTATAGCACCTAAGTTTTTACTTGAATTTAATGGTGTTGATGGTATAGGATATAACTGTTTGGAAGAATTACTTAATATAAAACTTAGTAATTACTCAGTAAAAAGAGATTATTTTTTAGGTGAAAATTCACCATATCTTATATCAAATGTAAAAGAAATGATTAACAAGCTCCTCAAGGAAATTTGATTAAGGAGTATAACAAAAGTATAGATAAATCGATATATTTTGTTAACTTTATATTATTAGTATGTAATACAGAAGAAGGTATATTCATCTTTAACGAAAGGATTGATCTAGATGCTATGTGCTCTTATAATGGCTGGTGGAAAAGGTGAACGTTTTTGGCCTTTATCCACTGACGAAAAACCAAAGCAATTTTTAAATTTGCTTGGTGATAAATCCATGATTCAAATGACGGTGGAAAGACTACAGGCACTTATACCTATAGAGAGGATATTCGTAGTAACCGGAGAAATTTATAAAGACCTTGTTCAAGAGCAATTGCCGGATTTACTGGAAGCAAATATTATAATGGAGCCCATTGGTAGAAATACTGCTCCATGTATAGCTTTATCTGCAATGTATATAAAAAAGTTTTATAATGATGCAGTAATAGCAGTACTTCCATCAGACCATCTTATAAAAGATGATGAAGGATTTTTAAAGGTTTTATCCGTAGGCGGTAATTTTGTTAAAAATAAAGAAGATGCTATAGTTACTATTGGTATAAATCCTGATAGACCTGAGACAGGCTATGGCTACATAAAGTTTGATAATGAAGCAAACGGCGAAATTGCTGCGGATTCAGATGAGATTCAAGTACTACCAGTTAGTGCCTTTGTAGAGAAACCTTCACGGGAAAAGGCACAGCGGTATATTTCTGAAGGAAACTACCTTTGGAATGCCGGCATGTTTATATGGACGGCAGATCATATAATAGAACTTACAAAAAAACATCTTTACAATACATATAGTGTATTAAAGTGTATAGATATGTCTAATCCTCAAATTTTTAAAGAACAGTGTAAAATAAAGTATCCACTTGTAGATAATATATCCGTTGACTATGGCATTATGGAAAAGGCTGAGAACATTTATATTATACCAGGTGACTTTGGGTGGGATGATATAGGAAGCTGGTTTGCAGTGGAGCGTTATTGTAATAAAGATGAGGACAACAATGTTCATCAGGGCAAAGTCATAAGTATAGATTCTAAGGAGAATTTAGTTATATCCTATCAGAAACCTATTGTTGTTGTAGGTACTGATAATTTACTTGTAGTGGAAAGTGATGAACTTATATTTGTATGTTCAAAGGATAGTATAAGTGCGCTTAAAGATATAAAGAAGAAAGTCTTAGAACAGTAGATTCTTAAAATGTAAGTGTCAAACTGTCCCCACATCAGTAAACAAAAATGCTGCGCAAAAGCGCAGCTTAATTCTAGATGTTATTTGGCATAACAATTACTTGGAAGTTCTTTTGACCAAGGCAGAAGCTTGTTAAGTTCCTCCGTACTTAAAACTTCTATGTTAGTGATTATTACGCTCCATTAGAACCGTAGGTTCATATTTTCAAAACTATCGATTCACAGTAAAGAAACCATCTATTCACTTATAAGCACCGCCTGAAGGCGGTGCCTGTATAACTTAATTTATTTGGTGGAGAAATGTTCGTAAGCGTCAAAAATTAAGTATCTAGATAGCATGTCTTCTCATTGATAAACTTATTTCATAAGATTATTATTGGGAGGGTAACTATGTCTAGAAGATTAGATAATGCAACCTGGGAAGAATATATTAATAAATTTGATGCATGTAATGGAACAATAACTGTTAAAGATTTTTGTTTAGAAAATAAACTTACTAAAAGTCAATTTTACTATCATAAAAGAAGAGTAGAAAGGGCAAAATTTGAAAACAAAGAAACAGTTTTTCATGCTATTTCTTTAGATAATAAAGAGAATAATATTAAAGAAAATATCTATACTTTGAATGAGGTAAAGATTACAATAGGTAATACCATCATAGCCATTCCTGTTAATGAAACTGCTCTAATATCATCAATAATAAAGGAATTAGCTGCAAAATGTTAAACATAGATAAAGTAGAAACAGTTTATCTTGCCTGCGGCTACACGGATTTAAGGAAAAGTATTGATGGTTTAGTTATGATAGTTCAGAATCAATTTAAACTGAATCCTTTTGATAAAGCCTTATTTGTTTTTTGTAATAGACAAATGGACAAATTAAAAATTCTTCACTTTGATGAAGGTTTTTGGCTATATTATCACCGTTTAGAAGCGAATCGCTTCAAATGGCCTGCTACGACAGAAGAAGCATTGAAAGTAAATATAGAAGAATTACGGTGGCTTCTAAAGGGGTACGAAGTAAGAACAAAATCCAAGTTTAAACCTATAAAACAAAGTAATTATTTTTAAAAGTGTATCACTCCAAAACCGTTGAAAAACCTTTATTTTCAACGGTTTTTGTGGTATAATAAATATATAGAATAAAGCTAAAGAGGTAATCATGAATCACGAAATTTTAACTAATGAACTTGATGAAAATACAAAATTATTAATTGAAAAAATGGAAAAAGAATTAAGCTCAAAAGATGAAGAAATAAGAAAACTTAAAAATGAGTTAGAATTCTTAAAAGGTGTTATATCAAATAAAAATAGGAAGATATTTGGAGTATCTAGTGAAAAGGCAGATGCTAATCAATTATCTTTTTTCAACGAGGCCGAAAAATATAGTGATTCAAAGGTAGAAGAACCTACTTTAGAGGAAATTACATATAAAAGAGCTAAGAGAAATAATTACATAGGTAAAAAAGATAATCTAGCAGACTTAGAAAGAGTTGTTATTGAACATAAATTACAAGGTGATGACCTTAACTGTAAAGAATGCGGAGAGCAATTAGTTGAAATAGGTGTAAAATCAAGAAAAGAGATAATTAAATATATTCCGGCTAAGCTTGTAGTTGAAGAACACGTGATTTACAGCTACGCTTGTAAATCATGCGAAAAGGAAACTGGTGAAAGTAATATAATTTCAGCAGAAGCACCACAAACTATTTTTTATAATAGTATGGCTTCTAATGAGTTAATTGCTCATACTCTTATACTTAAATATCAACATGCTATGCCACTTTATAGGCAAGAAAGCTATTTTGATATGATGGGTGCTACTCTTTCAAGACAAACTCTATGTAACTGGACTATGTCAGCAGCTGAGGCTTTAGAGCCAATATATAACCACATGCAAAAAGAATTACTAAGCAGAAATTATATTCATGCAGATGAGACTACTTTAAAAGTAATTAATGACAATGGCAAGGATTCTAAATCTCAAAAATATATGTGGTTATATATGAGTGATACCAATTCAAAGCCAGTAATTTTGTATGATTATCAGAGTACCAGATCCAGCTCTTGCCCTAAAAATTTCTTAGGAGATTTCAAAGGATTTCTCCAAACGGATGGTTATAGCGGTTATAACTCCGTTACAAACGCTACAAGGGTATATTGCTTAGCTCACATAAGAAGATACTTCCATAATATAATTGTAGACTTAGATGAAGAAGCCCTAAAAAATTCTAGAGCAATAATAGGGTTTAATTATTGTGAGCAAATTTATAAACTTGAAAAAGAGCTTAGAGAATCCTTTTCAAGTAAGGATGATTATTATGATATTAGATTTAAAATAAGAGCTGAAAAATTAGCTCCAATTATAGATAACTTTATTGAATATGTTGAAAGAGAAATAAAAGCTGCTCTTCCAAGAAGTCCGTTGGGTAAAGCACTTGATTATGCTAAAAAGCATTTACCAGGATTAAAGAATGTACTGCTAGATGGTTCTTTAGAGGTAGACAATAATGCAGCGGAAAGAGCTATTAAACCTTTCGTTATCGGCCGTAAGAACTTCCTTTTTGCTAATACTGCTAAAGGTGCCACACATAGTGCTAATATTTACAGCATTATTGAAACTGCCAAGGCTAATAAATTAGTTGTAGAAAGGTATTTAGTTTATCTATTTGATAATCTATTGAAGATAGATATAGAAGGTAGCGAAAGCTTAGAGAATCTTATGCCTTGGTCAGATAAGATTCCTGAAAATATGAAAATTAAAGATAGGAAATAAGTTAATCCCAGTAAAGTTTAGTAAATTGCCTTACTGGGATATTTTAATGCTATTTTTCAAGTTATTAAAGGTACTAAAACTTTGACTCTTACAGAGGAGTATAAAAAATGAACCTATTAGAATTACCAGATATAGATTTGAATAAGGAATTGAGTAAATGTAAGAACATGGAGGACCTTGTTGGCAAGAATGGATTAATGCAGAGATTGTTTGGAGGGATAATACAGCAGTTTCTAGAGTGTTGTTAATGGTAAAATAAAATGGAGAGATTTCGGCAAACAAAAAGGGAGAATAATTCCCAGTATAGTTTAATATTACTCCTACCTCTGATAGAATAAAAGAGTTATTCATCAGAGGGGGATGCAGAATGAAGGGATGGAAAGTGTTTGCTGAAATACAAGAACTTAAAAGGAAAGGATTGAACAAATCTCAAGTAGAGAGAATAATGAATATCAACTACAAGACAGTAACGAAATACTGGAATATGAAGCCAGAAGAATATGCAGAATTAGTGAAGGAGGCAAAGAACAGAGCAAAGAAATTAGACAAGTACAAAAGTGATATACTTTCGTGGATAAGAGAATTTAGAGATATATCAACGGCTCAGATCCATGATTGGTTAAGAGAACGTTATGGAGAGTTAGATTTTAAGGACAGAACACTGAGATGGTATGTTAAGAAGTTAAGAAAAGACTTTAACCTGCCGAAGGCAGCACGTGATAGGCAATATATGGAGGTACCAGAATTGCCCATGGGATATCAAGCACAAGTAGACTTTGGACAGGCTTGGCTTCATCGGCCTGACGGCTCGAGGATAAAACTTTACTGCTTTGCTATGGTACTCTCTCATTCAAGATTTAAGTATGTATATTGGTTGGATAAGCCTTTTACTACGGCAACTTTCATTGAGGCTCATGATAGAGCATTTGAGTATTTTGGAGGTATGCCGAAGGAAATAGTTTATGACCAGGATAGAATACTTGCAGTAGATGAAAATTTCGGCGACGTTGTGTACACCGAAGAATTTCAAAACTATATTAATCTAATGCGGTTTAAGACTAGGCTCTGTCGAGCCTATGACCCGGAAAGCAAAGGTAAAGTAGAAGCAGTAGTTAAGTTTGTTAAATATAACTTTGCTATACATAGAGTGTTCGTAGACATAGATTCTTTCAATGAGGATTGCCTGAAATGGCTTGACAGGACTGGGAATGGAAAGGTACATGATATAACGAAAAAGGTACCAGCAGAAGTGCTCGTTTCGGAGAGACAACACTTACAACCAGTACCTCAATCAATTGATAAAAAATCCAATGATACTAGTTTAATCTATAGCGTGAGAAAAAACAATATTGTTTTTTATAAACAAAATAGATATCAAGTGCCGAAAGGAACTTACGAACCTGGAAAACAGGTGAAACTAGTACTTAAAGATAACTCATTGGATATAGTAGATTTAGAAACCGGAGAGATTATAGCACATCATGTTATAAGCAGTAAAAAAGGTGAATTGGTTAAACTTAATCATCCGGAAAGATATATAAGTAAAACTACTGAAGAAATGTACTTTAAAGCACTCACAGTGCTTGGTGGCACGGAAAGTGCCAAGACACTTCTAGATAATATAAGAAAGGAAAGATCAAGGTATGCTAAGGATCAATTAGGTGTTATAGTTAAGGCTGCGTCTAATTATGATGAAGAGTCTGTAAAAAAGGCAATAGAGTATTGTGTAAGCCGAAGGCTCTGGAGTGCCGGAATGTTTAAGGATACACTTGAACATTTTAGTATGAAAAATAGTGAAAATTCAAGCAAGAAACCTACTTTAAACAATTCCTCCATCCCTTCAAAGTGCAAGGGTGTAAAGACAGAAATTAGAGCAATAAGTGAGTATACAATGGCTTTGAAGGAGGATAATAGAGAATGGAAAAATTAGAATTGATAAAGGGTTGCGCAAAAACACTTAAACTTAACAATTTAAGTGCTAACGCATCAACAATAATTGAAAACGCTGATGTTAATGACTTATCGTATCAAGATTTGCTACTGGATATACTTAAGAGTGAAGTAAATCTAAAAGAGAAGAAGGCTCAAGAAAGGCTACTTAAAAATGCCGGGTTTCCTATAATTAAGCGCATAGAAGATTTTGATTTAAACTTTCAGAAGTCTATAACACCTAGACAAATTAACAGGCTCTTGGAACTAGAATGGATAGATAGGATGTTTAATCTTATCTTCCTAGGGCCTCCAGGTGTGGGAAAAACCCACCTTGCTATCGCAATGGGGTTAAAAGCCGTTGAGGACGGCTATAGGGTTAGTTTTGTTTCAATGGATAATCTTATGCATGTACTAAAAACTCAAGATATATCAAGAAAAAGTAAAGGTAAAGTCAATAGCATACTATCTTCTAGCCTTGTCATAATTGATGAATTAGGATACCTTCCTATAAACAAAGAAGAAGCAAATCTGTTCTTTCAGTTAATATCTGCACTTCATGAGCAGGCTTCGATAATAATCACGTCTAATTGATTATTACGCTCCATTAGAACCGTAGGTTCATATTTTCAAAACTATCGATTCACAGTAAAGAAACCATCTATTCACTTATAAGCACCGCCTGAAGGCGGTGCCTGTATAACTTAATTTATTTGGTGGAGAAATGTTCCCTCATGTTCATGTTCCCAGTATCAATACGAATAGATTTATGTACGATCCGGTCTAGAATAGCATCAGCCATGGTCCCGCCCCCTAAGCGAGTATGCCAATCTGACACTTTGTACTGAGTGCAAAACAAGGTGGAGTGACAATCATAGCGCTTCTCAGTAAGTTCAAAAATGAATCTGACATCATCATCGGTTAATTCTTGAAGGAGCCATTCATCCAGAATCAAGAGGTTGTAGTTAGAAAATTTGCTTACTAGCTTACTGATCCCTTTGCCTTGTAAAGTTGCCTCAGCACGAAGCTCCAGAAGCTCTGGCACTCTTATATAGCGTACTCGATATAACTGTCTGCATGCAGCTTTGCCCAATGCGCAAGCTAGAAAAGTCTTACCAGAGCCTGTGAAGCCATTAAGCACAAGGCTAAAGTTGTTACGCATGTATTGGCAGGTTGAAAGCTCAATAATTTGATTTTTATCAAGCCCCCTATCCGCATAGTAAATTGAGTTTACATCTGCATCAGTAAATCTGAATTTGGCTTGCTTTATTAGACGTATTGAGCGCTTATTGTTTTTATCCTGATAGAGACTATCAATAGCTAAAGTAATTCTTTCGTCAAAGGTCATGGCTGAGTAGAGCGGTTGATCGTCATCCTGTATTTTAAATATATCAACCAGTTCATCAAGGTTTAACTCTCGAAGCTTGCGTTTTGTTTCATCACCTATCATACCTGCCACCTCCGTAGTATTCTGCACCTCTTACATAGCCATGAGCATTGGACTTTGACTCTAGGGCTTTAAGATGGGCATTTTTCTTCTCAAGATAGATAATATCTTGATTACTGGCAAGAATGGACTTAAGCTGCTTATAACGAGGTACACGTGTCATAGGCAAGGCTACTTCACATGCAACTTCAAGGCGCTCTTCTGAATAACTCTTACTTAATTTTAAAACTGATAATGCAGAGTTATATCCTTGTTCTTTTATGGTTACACTCTTAAATATACGTAAGCGTCAAACTGTCCACACATTTTATGAATATAAATCTTGTGAGATAATACCTCTAGAATAAAATTCCGGAGGTGTTTTTATTGACAAAATTAAATATGGAAGATTGGCAGCAGCTCATTGCTGATTATAGATCTAGCGGCCTTACCGGGCCGGTATGGTGTCAGCAAAAACAATTGAGTATACACAAATTACGCTATTGGATTAACAAATTCAACAAAGCAGAGTTTAAAGAAGAACCAAGACAGCAGTGGGTTTCAGTAAAAACAAATTTATCTATAACAACAACATCTATTACTGTAAAAGTCGGTAAGGCTGAAATTTCAGTTTCGCAAGACTTCGATAAAGAACTCTTTGCAGATGTTGTCCAATCCCTATTAACTTTATGTTAAACCTAAAGCAGACTTCTAATGTATTTTTGGCTGCTGGAAGTACTGATATGAGAAAATCTATTGACGGTCTCGCCATCATCGTTCAGATGAATTTTAAGTTAGATCCATTCTCTGATGCACTTTTTGTATTCTGCAACGCTAAACGCGACAAACTCAAGTTGCTCTATTGGGAGCGGAATGGATTCTGGCTTTACTATCGCCGTTTGGAAAAAGGTCGCTTTAAGTGGCCTAATAATTCTAAAGACAAAGTTATACATGTAACGGAGCGGGAGCTCCGCTGGCTTTTAGATGGACTGGATATTAACCAAAAGGGAGTACATCGTGATATTATGCAGAGAAAAATCATTTGATTTTTTGTGGATAACCCTAAAAAATTCAATCAAAAAGTGGATAATTTCCAACTCTTTAAAACTTCTAAAACCGTTGAAAACACTAGCTTTTTACGACTTTTTTTCTTGATAATTTTGTATGAAAAGTGTATAATATAAGTATGAGTAAAACAGAAGTAAAATCATTTAACTTAGAGAATTACAGTCGTAAAGAGCTAGAGGATGCCTTCATAAAACTCAGCATTGAAAAGGAGCAGGCTGAGCTTAGACTAAAATGGTATGAAGAGCAATACAAGCTCAACAAGCAGAGACTATTTGGTAAATCCAGTGAAAAGAATATAGATGGTCAGATTAACATGCCAATATTTAACGAGGCTGAAAGTGAGCGACAGCCTTTTACTGCTGAGCCTAATTTAGATGATTGTGCAAAGCAACAACAATCTTCATCCAAGGCTAAAAAGCTTAAAGGAAAACGTGAAAAAGATCTTTCAGATCTTCCTAAGCAAATAGTTGAATATAAGCTCTCAGCTGAAGAACAGGTTTGTTCTCAATGTGGCGGTCAACTCCATGAGGTGCGTTCCGAAATCCGCAGAGAGCTGGAGGTCATCCCGGCACAAATTATCGTAAAAGAAATCCACAGCATGATTTATTCCTGTCGGAAATGTGAAAAGGAAGATATAACTGTCCCAATGATTTCGGCGCCAACCCCTAAGCCTGTCATTAAGGGAAGTATAGCATCCCCTTCTATAATAGCATATATCATGACTAGGAAATATGTAGATGCTACTCCTCTTTATAGGCAGGAACAAGAATACAAGCGGCGTGGTTTACCAGTTAACCGTCAAAACATGGCTAACTGGATTATTCGGGCTGCACAAGATTGGCTGAATCCTTTGTACCTGCGTCTACGTAAATACCTTACGGACTATGATGTAGCTCATGCGGACGAAACAGAACTAGAAGTTCTCAATGAGCCGGGCCGTGAGGCCACAACAAGGTCTTATATGTGGATGTACCGTACAGGCAATGGGCATGAGCCTATTGTTCTATACGATTATCAGCCATCAAGGGCAGGAGATAATGCCAAAACCTTCTTAAATGGATTTAAGGGTTATCTTCATGTTGATGCCTATGACGGTTATGACAAACTTTTGAAAGATTCCAAAGCCGGCGGTGCCATGGAAGTTACTCTCGTAGCGTGCTTCGCACATGCAAGGAGGTATTTCACTGATACCTTAAAGGCAGTGACTGATAAAGAAAGCTACATGTATACCTCTGCTTATCAAGGAGTCAAATATATTGATGAAATGTTTAAGCTTGAGGAAGAACTATCAAGTTTGTCATCTGAAGACCGGTATGATGAACGCCTTAGCAAACTTAAACCAATGCTAGAGGCTTATTTCTCATGGATTGAAAAGGAACACGCTCTTGCACTACCCAAATCAAGTTACGGGAAAGCTGTCAATTACTCATTCAATCAGAAGGATAAACTGATGAGTATACTCAAAGATGGCAGGCTGGAACTTAGCAATAACCGCGCCGAAAGGGCAATAAAGCCATTTGTCATTGGGAGAAAAAATTGGCTGTTCGCCAATACTCCGCAGGGAGCAAAGGCAAGTGCAGTTACTTATAGTATTATTGAAACTGCAAAGGAAAATGATCTTAATCCTTTTGAATACTTAAAATACTTATTTGAGCAGTTTCCAAATGTTGATATAAATGATTCTGAAGTTTTAGATTCTTTATTGCCTTGGTCATCTACCTTACCTAAATACTGTAAATCAAAACAAGTATAGCAGAGTCCCCATCTGAATAATAGGTGGGGACTATTTTACTCTATAGGAAATTATGTATTTAAGAAATTGTGGATAACTTCGATTATTTAAGTGTATCTGTATTTATCTAGGTGATTGCTATGAATAAGATAACCATAAAAATGATTCTGGAACATAAATGGTATGAATTCAAAGATAAGTTATCATATAGATTGCCTAAAGATATGCGAGAGCATATCTTTAATGTCGTTGAAAAATCTCTTCATTGTGGAGAAATTAATAAAGGTTACGCTGAGTACATGTGTTTCAATTGTGGAGAGAGTATTAAAGTAGGGTTCACTTGTAAAAGTAAGTTCTGTGTGAAATGTGGAAGGCTATACACGCTGAAATGGGTAGAAAAGCAGCAAGAGAATATGCTAAATGTAGTACATAGACATAGCGTATTTACTATACCTGAGGAACTTAGAAATTATTTTTATAAAAGAAGAGAGATGCTTAAAGACCTGATGGACGGAGTCTATCAAGTAATTGACTATTGGTACAAAAAACATAAGGGCAAGAGTTATGAGGTGGGTGTAATAGCGGTAATTCATACTTTTGGACGAGACTTAAAATGGAATCCTCATGTGCATGCACTTGTTACGGAAGGGGCTATTAACAATAAATATAGCTGGTGGAAGCCGGTAGAATATATACCATATGAATACCTAAGGAAGTCTTGGCAAAAAATTGTTTTAGATATCATAAAGAAATATTTTAAGGATTATAAAACTAGAAAATTAATTAGTACCTTGTACAGGGTATATAAAGATGGTTTTTATGTTAATGCAGACAGAGCCCTTACAGATATGAAAAAAGCCACTAAATACATAGGGAGATATCTTGCAAGAGCTGCGATAGCAGAGTATAGAATTGAAAGCTATGATGGTGAGAATGTAACCTTTTGGTACGAAGACCATGATACCGGTGAACATATAAAAGTTACATTGGATGTATTAACGTTCATTGGAAAGCTGGTACAACAAATTCATAAAAAAGGCTTTAAGTGCGTTAGAAGGTATGGTCTATATTCAAGGAAGAAAAATGCTTTGGCTAAAGAAATAATACACTTGTATAAGTTTGTTAAACAGTTAAAGATTTCAGATATTCTAAATAGAAAAAAGAAACAAGAAAAAAAGAGGTGGAAGCAGAGAATAATAGAGACTTTTGATAGAAATCCATTAGAATGCAGAAAGTGTAAAAAAGAAATGGAATTATGGAAAATCTGGCATGATGACTATGGTTTGATATATGATATAAGGGAATCAACCTATAAGGAGGATAAACCAGATGGATCCAATAGACGAATATTATTACGAACTCAATCCAATAGAGAAAGAAATTGTGTACAAATATCAATGCCGCAAGTGCGGTTTCGAAGAGTGGGCCCCAGCCTTTGTGGTAGATGAGATTGCATACATGGATGAGATTCTTGTGGAAGACTCTAAATGTGAAGATTTGGGAATGCCTATTTTGGTATGCCCTCGTTGTAATGCAGACTTTTATTTTACCGGTGACATTGAAAAGCAATAGAGTGGCGTTAGCCACTCTATTGAGAGTCCCCGTTAGGGGATTTTTTTATGAGGGAGCACAGCTTCTATTCCAAGTCATTTGGGATTATAATGAATGTAGGAGTACAATCATAATACTAATCCTGAATTTGGAAGATGGAACAGCATTTTCTATGACGAAGGCTTACTAGTGGGATCATTGATAGAATAATACACCATAGTTATCTCCTGCTTTTTAAGGGATAAAGTTACAGAATACAACACTGAACCACAAATTAACATATTTGTAAACATGGGTGCTTGTAAAATTCTGCGCAGAAAGCTAAAAGTTTCACTTACAAAATACATTTTCATTTTAAATTAATTTCGTAAATAATACGAAAATAATAAACTATAATAGAAAGAAGAGATTTATAATGTTAAAAAAATACGATTATTTAATCGTCGGCGCTGGCTTATTCGGCTCAGTCTTTGCTTATGAGGCAACTAGGTTAGGAAAGAAATGCCTGGTGATAGACCGTAGAAATCATATTGGCGGCAACGTTTATTGCGAGAATATTGAAGGTATTAATGTACATAAGTATGGTGCCCATATATTTCATACCAGTAACAAAAGAATTTGGGAATATGTTAATAGATTCGCTGAGTTTAATAGATACACAAATTCACCTATAGCAAATTATAAGGGTGAAATATATAATTTACCCTTCAATATGAATACATTTAATAAGCTTTGGGGAGTGTTTACTCCTGAAGAAGCGAAAAATAAAATTGAAGAACAGAGAAGAGAAGCTGGTATATCTGAACCGAAAAATTTAGAAGAACAGGCAATTTCATTAGTGGGTACAGATATTTATCAAAAGCTCATCCAAGGGTATACAGAAAAGCAATGGGGAAGAAGTGCCAAGGAGCTGCCGGCTTTTATAATTACCAGACTGCCAGTTAGATTTACTTATGATAATAACTATTTTAACGACAGATATCAGGGAATACCTGAAGGTGGCTACAATGTTATAGTAGAAAATATGCTTGAAGGTATAGAAGTAAGACTAAATACCGATTTTTTTAAGAATAGAGAGGAATTAGAAGGACTGGCTAATAAGATCGTTTTTACAGGAATGATAGATGAATTTTATAACTATAAATTCGGCAGATTGGAATACAGAAGCTTACGATTTGAACATGAAATATTGGATATGGATAATTATCAGGGAAATGCAGTAGTAAACTATACAGACAGAGAAACACCTTTTACTCGTATAATAGAGCATAAGCATTTTGAGTTTGGAACTCAAGAAAAAACTGTTATAACCAGGGAATATCCTGCTGAATGGGTACCAGGAGATGAGCCATATTATCCAATAAATGACGAGAAAAATAATGAATTATATAAGCAATACAAACAGCTGGCTGAAAAAGAAGAAAACATAATTTTCGGGGGCAGGCTGGCAGATTATAAGTATTATGATATGCATCATGTAATTTATCATGCCTTAAAAACTGTGGAAAAAGAATTTAATCTGGAAGATAAAATGGTATAAATTTACTGATAAAAGTAAAGTGAAATCCAGCAGTAAGATGGCTGTTGCCAACTAACTGCTGGAATTATTATTCTCTGTTTCCGTAGGAGCAGTACCGTTCTCCTCACCCTTATCTACCTGTTCCTCCTCAGTTTCAGGGGTTTCCGCAGCAGGATTATTGTTTTCAGGAATCTCTGCATTACCGCCGTTATCTGCCGGTGTATCCGCTGGAACGTCGGCGCTGTTGCCATTTGTACCATTACCGGTATTGCTGCTTGTTTCGCTGCTGCCCGCTTGGTCTGATGTATTGTCAGTATTACCGCTACCGGTATTTCCTCCGGCTGAAGGAGTATTAGTATTATTAGGAGTAACTGCCGCTTGATTATTGGCAGCTGAATTTCCAGCACTATTATTCGTACTATTATTTCCGTTATTAGTATTATTTGACGCATTATCCCCCTTTGCTGCAGCACCAGAACCTGTATTTGTATTTACTGTGGTGTTATTTACTCCTGTATGTACATCCTCATTGGCAGTCTGACTATCCTCAGCTTCTGAGTTTTCTTTATCCTCTGTGTCCACTTCTGTTTGTGTATTTGAATCCTCCTCAGCAGCATCTTCAACCTTGCTTAGGACTTTTTCTTCCTTCTTATCTAAAACCTTTGCAGCTTCCACTTCATTTGTTGCTTGTACAATTTTATTATTGTAATGACGGTTCATGACTATTATGGAACAGCCCACAAACAATGTAAGTACCACTGCAATAATTTTGGATTTCATAGAATTCACCTTCTTATAATTTGTTCTTGGAAAACCATTATTATATACATTATACAATATTAATACAATAAGTGAAAGACAGAATAAAACTGGAAAACTTATCATTATACATTATGGACCAATTTCAGGCAGCTTATTCAACCCACTGCCTTATATTAAACCTTCACAGGAAAAAATAAATCAAAAAATTTTCAAAAAACAAGGCAATTTCTCCTCAAATCGCATATTAAGTCTCATAAAATAAAGTTATTTTGAGGAGGAATTATAATGAGTCAACAAAAACAAATACAGGAAAAGTTTTGGCAGAATGAATTTGTCCTGGGGTTACAGCCGGAGGAAAGGTACTTTTATATGTATCTTATCACCAATACCATGACAAACCTCTGTGGAATATACAAGTTCAGTATTAAATTAGCAGAGCTTGAGACTGGCTTAGCTCCTGAGGTAATAGAAACACATCTCAAGACCTTTGAAAGTTATGGAAAGCTGATCATATCAAAGACAACTAAGGAAATCATGATCGTAAACTGGTTTAAACATAATTTTAAAGCCAACAAAAAGACCATAGGTGCCATAAATAAGGAACTCAAAGATGTGAAGGACAAAGAGTTCTTAAAGCTCCTTTATGAAATTTGTATACATAGACAGTATCCGGTAGAGGAGCTCTTTAATGGCATAATGACTGCAGATAAAATAAAGACAGAGCCTATAAGAGAAGAAGCAAAGCTTGATGTACAAGCTACATCTGCTGTAACTCCGGTGCAAGTAAAAGAGCCACAAGAGACTGTACAAGCTGTACCGGTGGAGAGTAAAGAAACTGAAGATATGATATTTACCGGTTTTGCAGATACTCCAACAAAACCGAAATCAAAAGGGCGGAAGAGGAAACGCAAGGAAGAAGTCATAGAAGAAAATGCAGCAGAGCTTGTGGATGGGACCTATTTTGATGATGACGATGAACCCTTTATAGGCATACCCATTGCCACCTGGTACTTCACCGACAGTGGAGGAGACAAGGAGCTTACAGCTGGCTCTCCTTGATAGATAAGGAGCTTTTGACCATAGCTAAAGAGAATAAAGAGAAACATCTGTAAATTTGTACACACAAATCTACAGATGCTTCTCACATGGACTTCTCACATGGACTTACTATGGTCTGCTATGTACAATTCTGCTTCCTCTTCCCAGCTCATAAGATACTTGTCCCTAAAGAATGTAGTAACTTGTCCGCATCTTGAACAATACCGGGCATTGCTGTCAGGACTGTAATCACACCTAGGGTCAGTGCACTCCTGATATAGGTAGGCACCGCATATACTGCAGCAGTGATCAGAGGAGCCTATATTTCCGTTGCCGCACCCTGGACAGATAAGAGCCTTATTCCTATACCCCAGTGGCACTCCGGCCCTATAGTTGATACCGTAGTAACCCAGCACCGG
Organism: Clostridium thermarum; assembly: GCF_006351925.1. Lineage (NCBI taxonomy): Bacteria > Bacillati > Bacillota > Clostridia > Eubacteriales > Clostridiaceae > Clostridium > Clostridium thermarum. The sequence goes on from NZ_CP040924.1 coordinate 1,007,391, forward strand.
AGCCAAAACCTCTTCTCCGCAAAACTTACAATAGCTTTCTGCGGGGTTTATATCAAGGCGCCTGCAAACAGGACAATATCTGGCTTTTTCATTCAGGGTACGCCTTGGATCCTTCCGCAGCAGTGTAAATTTGTTCTCCTGCCTGGCAGGTGTTATAATCCTGGGTCTCTCCAACTTTGGCAGGCCTAGGTTTTCAATGCGGTATTTTACAGCCATCTCACCCACAAAGAAAAAATCAGAAAGGGCCCTTACATCCCCATGAAACTCGAAATACTTCTTGGCAAATAATTTTGGAGGCATCAAGGCATAGGCTGCACCCTCGTTGGCCTCCCACTCAATGCCAGGGTTTTGCTTGATAAAGCTGCTGTCAAAGCAAATTGCTTCACTATTGGGATGATACCAATAGTGGATCATTTCATGCATGCAGTCAAAATTCCGTCCTTTTTCAGACCGGAGGGCATTAAGGGCAATTCCACTACATTCTTTACCCCTGTAAAAAATTCCACCCATATTTATACTGGGGAATACTGTTATTTCAAGTATGACATCCGGAAACTTAGACTTTAACAGTTCAATAGAATTCAGCGGATAATCCCTATAGGTTATCCCAAGTTCCTTTAGTTTTTGACCAATCCTCATATATAGCCAAGTGCGTCTATTATACCCCTTTATACTCATCTATTTATCACGTCTCTTCTGAGCCTCCTCATCTCTTTGACGGGCTTTTATCAGCCAGTCAATAGCAAATTTCACATCTTCCGGTGTAAGACCGTTTTTCTGGGCTTCCTTTGCAACCCTCAGAAAACCCGGAGGAATTTTCAGCTCATCAAGCTTTCTAACATCAGTTTTACCCAGCAGATAATCTACAGATACGTCAAAGAATTCAGCAAAGGCCTCTAAGGCAGGCATTTCAGGAATCTGTATATCATTTTCGTATCTTGATATAGAACTCTTGTTGAGATAAAACATTTCAGCCAATTTTTCCTGAGTAAGCTTTCTTTCCATACGAAGTTGTTTGAATCTTGTGCCGAATGTTGTCATAAAATCACCTCCTAGCTATATGATAATATAAAAATTGCGTTAAAAGATACTAAAATTGCTTAAAGAGAAACAAATGTTAAATATTGTATTGACAAGTTGCTTTTAAAGCAATAATATTATATATAGAAAGTTGCTTATAAAGCAACAAAAATATATGGGGGTGGGAGTATGGTCATACAAGAACATGATGAATTCTATTGCAGGGCGGAAGTAATAGACAACAACGGAGGGAAACAAGTTATAAGGCAGGGAATACTAATAGACCTGTCCGACGACGATATGGAAGTACATTTAATAAATCTGAATACAGAGCAAAAGAATACTATGAGAAATATCATTCTAAAGGGATTTATATACTACAGCCAACAGTAATAACATATGAGAATGAACAAAAGCAAATAAGAAAAATGGACAAGTAAAGGAGGATGTAAAATGAATCACTATATGGATCACTATGAAATTGAAGCAGCTGTAATAAGGGCTAAAAATGGAGATCAAGCTGAACTCTTAAAGCTCATGGAACACTATAAACCCTTTATAATTAAAACTGCAAGAAGGTTTTACATAAAAAATTATGATTTGCATGACCTGATACAGATCGGTTATATTGCCGTCATGAATGCTGTGGCAAAATATAAAACAGGGTCTAACACCTTCACAAAATATGCCACCAAGGCCATAAAAAATTATATTGTACACACATTGGTGAAGAATTCAAAGTATAAAGATGAACTCAGCCTAAATATCAGCCTCATGCCGGAGGAAAATGCAGCGGAAGAATTCATTGACTATGTAGAGGGCGGGGAAGAACCGGAAAAGCTATTAGTGGCAAGAGAAGAAATAAGTAGCTTAAGAAAGGCCATTGCAGACCTCCCTGAGGATGAAAAGTCCCTGATTGTCAATGTATACTACAGGAAACTTCCCCTTACAACCTATGCGGTCAAAAATGGTCTAACCTACAAGCAGGCCAGACGAAGAAAAGACAAGGCTCTAAGAAGACTTAATTTTCTTTCTTTTACTATTCATGACAAACACCTTTCATTCTAAAAAGCTTCATTGTTATATTATACATTAATAACCATTGTTTACAATAATGCAGATATATTTTACCAAAGTGGTAACTTTAAGGTGCCCCAATACGTCTTATATATGGGGTATCCTTTACAGCAGGTACTATAGGCTGACAACTGCTGATACCAAAACCAAAGAGGAGGTGTTAGGGCAATTACCATTTTGTTTAAAAAATTTCTTTCATTTGGTATAATACATATAGGTATTGAGATATGTATGATGTACACAATAATTCAGGAGGTGACTAAATAATGAGAGTCAGAGCCAGAAACACAGCTTTTTTAATGCTCTTAATATTTATGATGGTCAATTTATTCACCGGCTTTTCGGTACAAGCCGCTGAGACTAGGTCAGACCTTTCCCCGGAGGAAATATACATGAAGGCCTATGTGGCTGTGAAAGCAGCCAGGGAAAATCAAAGCCAAAAGTCAATTGATGCTGCAAGAGAAGCGGCAGATAAGCTGGAGGCAACTATTTATAAGGACTATGCTAAGGAACTGGAGGACGAAGTCCAGCTCTTACAGAAGGGCTTAATGCAAAAGGCCATTGCCATGTACAATAACAATGCAGAAAACTTTAACGAAGAGGAAATAAATGAAACAAAGGCCCTGCTGGATGAGATGAGTACCTCCTCCGGCAGGGAAATCAGAAACTGGGCTGATAGCTTGAAAAATCAAACAAACTTATTACTCTACCATAAGGCTATAAAAGAAATAAGTGAAACTACATACTCCTTACCTAATGTACAAAACAGTGTAAAAGATAAAAAGAAACTTAAGATTGCCTTCTGGGGAGACAGTATTACGGAGGGAAGCGACATAGAGAAGGCTGAATCCTACGCAGAACTCTTTATAAAAGAAATACAGAACAGTCTCCCGGGTATAACGGTAGAACATAAAAATTTCTCCTTAGGGGCCAGAAATGCATTTTTAGCTTCCAGCTCCCAGTTTAAAGCCTTAAATCCCGAAACCAATGCAGTAGTTAACTTCTGGAGGTCTTGGGCAACAGTGGGGAAGACTTGGAAGGACCATGTTGTGGAATATAAACCGGACTTGCTCATCCTTGCCTTTGGCATGAATGATGTAACCAATAACCTATCCTCCTATAGTTTTATCAAGAACATCGATAACATTATGGATTATGTTAAGGTCAATTCACCAAACACAGATGTGGTTTTGGTTTCAACTATTACGCCAACTATGGACAAGACCCTTTATAAGCAAAACAACGAGTATACCATGCAGATTGCCCGTGCTACCAGAGAATATGCAAAGCTGAACAATATTCCCTTAATAGATGCCAACAGACTTTGGACAATATTGTTAAAGGGAGTAGACGAGTCAACTTATACGGAAAGGGAAGCGTATGGAATCAGCGACATCTCAGCAACCAGCTTCTATAACGGGGAACTGCAGGTAAGCCTGAGGGAATATGCCGATTTTGATAACAGTACGGATATTGTCCTTAGAGGCAGTGACACTGATGGGGGCCTTTTATTTAAGTTATATGAGAAAAACGGCAGAAATATTATTTCCCTGTATAGCATAGACAATGTACAGCAGGCACCCCTTATAGAATTCGTAAGTGTTGAGGCTAAAGATGTGAACACCATTAAGCTGGATGGGGCAGCCATAACCATTAATAATGAAAAGTTCATAATGTACAGGAATCTGCGAAATGGCTATGTAAGCTTCAAGCAAAATAGGGATAATATTGCTGATATATCCTTGAAATATGAAAAGCCGGTGCAGATGTCCCAGATCTATCAAGAGTCCTATATGTTAGGCTATACCAACTGGCATAGTTCCGGCAACGGCATAAATCATCCCACAGCCTTTGCTACACAGCTGGTCTATGTCAATGCCTACAAGCCCATAGTAAAAGCTGTTACCCAGCAAGGGGAAAATGGTAAATAATTTTCAGATTTATTGAAGAAAATACATATAGAACAGAAAAGGAAAAACCGCTGTGGCATGTTCACAGTGGTTTTTTATGATATAATAGTATGGAACGAGGTATTTGCTAAAAAAGGAAGCTAGCGAGAGGAGTTAGGAAACTATGCTGTGTGCTTTAATAATGGCTGGTGGAAAAGGCGAAAGGTTCTGGCCTTTGTCTACAGATCAGAGGCCCAAGCAGTTTTTAAACCTGCTGGGTGAAAAAACTATGATTCAGATGACAGTGGATAGGTTGAAAAAGCTTATTCCTATTGAAAGGATATTTGTAGTTACCGGAGAGATATATAAGGACTTAGTCTTAGACCAGCTGCCGGACTTGCCAGAGCAGAATATTATAGTGGAGCCAGTGGGAAGGAATACAGCCCCCTGTATAACCCTGTCAGCTCTGTACATAAATGAGATCTATAAGGATGCTGTGATAGCAGTGCTGCCTTCTGATCATTTAATTAAAGATGATAAGACGTTTTTGGGTATTATTGAAAGGGCTGAGCATTTTGTCAATGGAAATCCTGAGGCCATTGTTACTATAGGAATTTCTCCGGACAGGCCGGAAACCGGTTATGGCTATATCAGGTTTAATAAGGAATATGCTGAGGAAACTGAAAAAAGTGACGCAGCGGTTGATATGGAGTCCTTTAAGGTGCTTCCCGTAGAAGCCTTTGTAGAAAAGCCATCAAAGGCTGTGGCAGAGGCATATATTAAGGAAGGGAATTACCTGTGGAACGGAGGTATGTTTATCTGGAGTGTGGAGAACATACTAAACCTCACCAAGAGATATTTAAGTAACACCTATGACATACTGACAGCCATAGATACATCCTCAAGAGAAAATTTTATAAGGGACTGTTTCCAAAAGTATCCCTTAGTTGACAATATCTCTGTGGACTATGGCATAATGGAAAAAGCCCAAAGTATATATGTGATTCCCGGTGACTTTGGCTGGGATGATGTGGGCAGCTGGTTTGCCGTAGAACGGCACAGCCCCAAGGACCCCCAGGGCAATGTACTGAAGGGTCAGGTTAAAGCTCTCGACTGTAAAGGTAACCTGGTGGTGTCCAGCGGTAAGCCCATTGTCATGGCAGGGGTTGAAAATATGCTGGTGGTGGAAAGCGATGAAGTGATCTTTGTCTGTACCAAGAACCAAATTGACAGCTTAAGAGCTATAAAGAATGAAGTGCAGGATTAGCAGACCCAATCCTGCATCTTTTTTATATCTAAAATAATATATTTTTTAGTTGTGGAAAGTTAAGATTTTGTATAATATTAATATAACTAATGAAAAGAAAGGTGGTTATAGCGTTGATAAGACCTAAAAGGACTGCTGCAATTATTACAATTTTGGCTTTGCTGACAATGGCGCCTAAGACAATGGGCTTTGACAGCGGCAACATGGTGCTGGCCTCAGACCAGGTTTATGTGGAAAGCTGCACCACCATAGAGTCCCCTGTTATTTTGGACAAGCTTCCGGAAAACCAGATTGTACATTATAGTACTGCTGCGCCCCTAAATTCCTACAAAGGGGCTGCTGGAGTTACTATCAGGAGTTATTCCACTGCCTATAAGGATACAGCAAAGCTTAAGGCAGTATACGACGAACTAATGAAAAACACCATAGGACCCGAGATTTCTTATCTGTCTTATATTGATCTGATACCGGATTATCCCAGGGGGAGAGGCACTGCTGGCATGTGGTATGGTCAGTGGACAAGTACCAATAAGCTGTCCCCGGGGAGGAAAATTGAAATCTTCGGCGTTGATGAAATATCCTTTGAAAGCCTGGCTTCAGTCCTGTCCCATGAATATGGACATCATTTTACCTATTATCATCTGCTGAACAAAGAAGGAAAGACCCCCAGCAGCTCCTCCAGCGGCTTCTACAAGTTAAGAAACCTTGGTTCCTATGGCCCCATCTCTTCCGGCTATCATGAATGGGAGCCGGGAGAAATAGCGGCGGAGGATTACAAACAGCTCTTTGGAAGCCCAACGGCCAAGGTAAGTTATCAGTTTTATGATGTGAGAGATAAGGTTGAAAGCAGGCAGGAGAATTATTATTATTCCAGCTCCATGTTTAATTTCTGGCCCCAGGAAAACTATTATCTGCCCCTGGCCTGGCAGGTAAGTGGTCTTTATTCATACTGGACAAACCTCTCCGGAGTTAAGCCGGTAAATAAAGTACCGCCTTCTGCGCCGGTATTAACCTTATCAAAGGTGGAGAAAATAAATACTGTCTTTGGAACTAAGACAAGCGCAACCCTATCCTGGACAAAGAGCGTGGATGATACCACTGAGGATATGGAATACACTGTAGTATATTTTGAAGATAATATGAATTATCCGGAAGCGCCAGGAATCTACGCACCTATAAGGACTACTACTGACTCCAGGGGCAGAGATGCTGTTATTGGAACTTACTCAAAAGGGAGCTGGTCCTACACCGATGCTGTTTTAAGTTCAAAGGTGACGGTGAGGGTTTATGCAAAGGATGAGGATGGAAATATTGTAGCTTCTAATGATTTAAAACTGGATCCGGCAAATTTAGTACCTGCTGTTACCAAGGACTATGTCAGAATCGCGGGGGACAATAGGTACAGCACCTCCCTGAAGCTGTCTCAGACAGGTTGGACAGGAACCTCTGATACTGTAATATTGGCCACAGGGGCGAATTTTCCTGACGCCTTAAGTGCAGCACCCCTGGCAAAGAAGTACAATGCACCTATACTACTGACCGATGGGAAAAAACTTTCAGCGGACATAGAAAATGAGCTAAAGAGATTGTCTGTAAAAAATATCTTTGTCATAGGGGGCACGGGAGTAATCTCCAGCGATATTGTCATATATCTCAGGGAAAAGGGCTATACCGTAATAAGACTGGGAGGCCAGAACAGGTATGAGACTTCCATAGAGATTGCAAAACACCTGGGTAACTTCGATAAAATAGTAGTGGCTACAGGAAGTTCTTTCCCAGATGCCTTGTCCATAGCACCCTATGCAGCCAGCGAAGGCATGCCAATTTTGCTGACCACCACAGAAAAGCTGCCAGATTCCGTAGCAAAATTCATTGATTCCAGGAACATAAGCAAGACCTATGTCATTGGGGGAACAGGGGTTGTGTCAGATGCGGTTAAAAACTCCCTGCCCAATGCGGAAAGAATCTCCGGCAGCGACCGCTATGAGACAAACCATGCCGTATTACAGCGCTTTGATGGTGATTTCAGCTGCAGTTTATTATATGTGGCCACTGGTGATAACTTCCCGGATGCACTTTCCGGTTCTGCCCTGGCGGCATTGACCAAGTCACCCATAGTCTTAACCAACAGCAGCAAGATGCAGATGGCAAAGAGTTTCGTAAGCAGCAAGTTTGATAAGATATCAAAGGTTAACTTCATCGGTGGTGACGGAGTAATTTCCAGTGCTGATTTGCTTGAGATTATAACTAAGCAACAGTAATAAATTATAGAGTTTAAAATACTTATTGTAGGTTAGATGAGATTGTGAATGGTGTACGAATGGAGGAATGAATAATGAAAAGAAAAATTTCAATATTATTATTTGCCTTACTTCTGATACAGCTGTTTACCATTGAAAGCCCAAGTGTCTATGCAGAGGCTGAAACTGAGACTAATACGGTAAAGATTGTTACAGCTTTTCCTGAAGATACTTATACTGAGGTTCCTGTAAGTACACCTGTATATTTTGAGTTTGACCGTGAGGTCAGTGCCGGTCCAGGAATTGCACAGGTAACTTTGAAAAATGGAAGTGGACAAACCATCCCCCTGGATTATTTAATAGAAGGTAAGGAAGCTGTTTTCTATCAAAGCAGTTCAAATTTACAGTATACAACTGCTTATACAATTAATATGCCAAAGGATGCAATAGTTGATTCTCAGGGAAATTTTTTAGAAGCAGACTATGCTGCTAAGTTTACAACAGATAAAGAATACACAGTTCTTGGGGGTGCAGACCGTTATGAGACCAGCATAAAAATCTCACAAAAGGGCTGGCCGGATAATTCCGATTACGCAGTACTTGCAACGGGAGCTAATTTTCCGGATGCCCTGAGTGCAGCACCACTGGCAGCAAAATATTCTGCTCCAATCCTGCTGGTTAAGTCTGCTGCCTTAGCCCCGGACCTAGAAGCAGAACTTAATAGGCTGGGCGTTAAAAATGTATTCATCGTAGGGGGGATCGGTGCGGTTTCTCAACAGATTGAGAATACCCTGAAGGCTAAGGGCATAGGCGTTAAAAGATTAAGCGGTAAAGATAGATATGAGACTTCCATAGCTATTGCCAGGGAGTTGGATGTAAACAGTGATACAACTGTATTTTTAACTACCGGAGCTAACTTCCCGGATGCCTTGTCTATAGCTCCAATTGCAGCGGCAAAACAGATGCCGATTATTTTGACAGAAAAGACAAAGCTTCCTGATGCAGCAAAGCAGTTCTTTGCAGAAACTAAGATCAGTAAGGTATATACAATTGGCGGTTACGGTGCAGTAGCCCTTGCCCCCGGACAATTGACAACCACTTGGGAGAAGAGAATTGAGGGAGCCAACAGATATGAAACAAACCTGAATGTATTGGCAGAGTTTGCTGATGAGTTGAGCTTTACCTATACCTTCTTTGCCACTGGCCAGAACTTCCCGGATGGCCTGGCAGGATCAGCTTTGGCTGGCCTAGCCATTGCACCGGTAATCCTGGCAGAGCCTAATATGCCTCAGAATGTAGTAGATGAATTAAGATATGTTAAGGAATATATGAACCATAAGTTCCTGCTGGGTGGAGACAGTGTGGTGCCGAGAAAAACTGTAGAAAAAATTACTAAATAATTTTTCCTAATGAGTAATGATGAATGAGTAATGAGTAATTAAGGTGGAAATTCAGTCTGTGGGCTGAATTTCTTTCTTTTTTATGTATCTTTACTGAATAAGGAGCGTAGCTATTTAGCCTATAGCATTGGACAAATAAATCTGTTTACAGTATAATATTTACGTCAATAATAGCTGATGATGGCAATGTAAAAGTTACTACATCAGATTTCTTAAGGAGATGTTAATATGAAGGTTGATCTGCTGGATTTGACTACACAGTATCATATGTTGCAGGATGAAATTGACAAGGCCATTAAAGAGGTTTTAGAAGCCGGTCATTTTATTATGGGACCAAATGTCAGGAAGTTAGAAGAAGAAATTGCACAGTTTTCAGGGGTTAAGCATGCCATTGCGGTTGCTAACGGAACCGATGCCCTGATGCTGACCTTAAAAGCCTTGGACATAAAGGAAGGGGATGAAGTTATCACGACGCCCTTTACATTTTTTGCTTCTGCAGAAACTACCTCAGTGGTTGGGGCTACACCGGTGTTTGCTGATATAGATGAAAAGACTTTAAACATTGACCCCGAAAGTATAGAAAAAGTTATCACAGAAAAGACCAAGGCTATAATACCTGTACATATATTTGGACAAATGGCTGATATGGACCCAATTATGGCCATTGCAAAAAAGCATAATTTATATGTTATAGAGGATTCAGCTCAGGCCATAGGCGCTGAGTATAAGGGTAAGAGAGCAGGCTCCATAGGTATAGCCGGAACCTATTCCTTCTTCCCGACTAAAAACCTGGGCTGCTACGGTGACGGCGGCATGATTGTCACCAATGATGATGAGCTGGCTGCAAAGCTGAGACTACTGAGGGCTCACGGCAGCAATAAGAAATACCATCACTCCATCATAGGTCATAACAGCAGACTGGATGAAATTCAGGCAGCCATATTAAGAGTGAAGTTGAAATATCTGGATAAGTGGACAGAGCTTAGAAGAAAAAACGCCCACTATTATAACAGCCTGCTGCAGGGGCTGGAGGTCATCACCCCCTATGAGGCTCCGGAGTGCAAGCATGTATTCCATCAATATGTAATAAGAGTAAAGGACAGAAATGGCCTTGAAAAATACCTGAATGAAAATGGAGTATCTACAGCAGTGTACTATCCTTTGGCGGTACACCTTCAGGAGGTATATAAAGACCTTGGCTATAAGGCTGGAGATTTGCCGGTTTCAGAAAAGGCTTGTGAGATGAGCCTTGCCCTGCCCATGTTCCCGGAACTGACAGAGGAACAACAGCAGTATGTAACAGATAGGATTAAGGAGTACCTCTCAAAATAAAGATATAGATTAGAGGGAATTAAGTTATGAGAAAAATTAGTAGATTTGTTTATAGTGATGCTGTTCTTATTGTATTATCACTATTCGGTTCATTTTTGCTGCGCTTTGACTTTGGTATTGACCGGGATTACCATGGATATTTACACCTTATAGTTTGGTCCATACTGCCTGTAATAATATTTACCATAATCTTTAATAAGATTTTTAACTTATATAACAGTATCTGGAGGTATGCTTCCATAGAGGAACTGCTCTCTGTTATATACTCCACTACTGCCAGCAATATAGGTTTTATAGTTTATAATTATTTTGTAAACTATAAACTGCTGAAGGCAAGTTATTACAGGTTTCCTTTTTCTGTGCATATAATTTTCTGGCTGTTAAGTATAGCCCTCCTGGGAGGAAGCAGGTTTTTGTACCGCATCTTTCTCAACAGGGATAGGAGAATAGCCAAAGACGGAAAGAGAAAGCTCCTCATCATCGGAGCAGGAGATGCGGCAGTAATGCTCATCAAGGAAATTCTCAGCCACAAGGAACTGAACTATCAAATAGCAGGCTTAATTGATGATGATGTAAATAAGCTTAACAAGACCATCAGCGGAGTTAAGGTTCTGGGCAACAGGGAGGACATAGAAAATATATGCAGAAAATATAAGATTGAAGATATCATTGTGGCAATACCTTCTGCAGATCAGAAGACAAAGAAGGACATCTATAACAGGTGTAAAAATACAAAGTGCAAGCTGAAGACCCTGCCGGGCATCTATGAACTCATAGACAATAAGGTCAACATCAGAGAGTTAAGAGATGTGAATATAGAGGACTTATTGGGCCGGGAAGAGGTCAGGCTAAATAACGAGGTAATTAAAAAGTATGTGGAAAATTCCGTTGTCCTGGTAACCGGCGGCGGTGGGTCCATAGGTTCGGAGCTGTGCAGGCAGCTGGTGCAGTTTAAGCCTGAAAAGCTCTTGATACTGGATATCTATGAAAACGGCGCCTACAACCTGCAGATGGAACTTATGTATAAGTACCCAAAGATGAAAATAGAAGTGCTCATAGCCTCCATAAGAGAGAGGGAGAGACTGGAAGCTATTTTTCAGCAGTATAGGCCTTCTGTAGTCTTTCATGCAGCGGCCCACAAGCATGTGCCCTTAATGGAGGATAATCCGTCGGAAGCTGTAAAAAATAATATTATCGGTACCTATAATCTGTTAAAGTGCTGTGACAGGTATAGGGTGAAGAAATTTGTTCAGATAAGTACTGATAAGGCAGTAAACCCCACAAATATCATGGGGGCCACCAAGAGATTCTGTGAAATAATGGTGCAGGCCTTTGACAAGGTCAGTGGCACCGAATACGTTGCAGTGAGGTTTGGCAACGTGCTGGGCAGTAACGGCAGCGTTATTCCGCTGTTTAAGGAGCAAATTGCCAGAGGTGGTCCGGTTACCGTAACCCATCCTGAGATTAACAGGTTCTTCATGACCATACCGGAGGCGGCCCAGCTGGTTATCCAGGCCGGAGCCATGGCCCGGGGGGGAGAGATTTTCGTCTTGGATATGGGGCAGCCGGTTAAAATTGCAGATCTGGCTCGGGACCTCATCATCCTGTCCGGCCTTAAGCCCGATGAAGATATAAAGATAGAGTATACAGGGCTGAGAAAGGGCGAAAAGCTCTATGAGGAACTGCTTATGAGTGAAGTGGCCCTCACCAGCACAGAGCACGAAAAAATCTTCGTAGAAAAGCCCATGGAGTACAGTATGAATTACATCGAAAGCTCCATAGAGGAATTCAGCCAGGTAGTTAAAGGCAGTAAGGAAGACATCTTTAAGCTTATGGAAGCCAAAGTCCCAACCTACAAGAGAAAGAATTAAAAATGGGATCCTTCTGCGTCCTCCGTGGATTCAGTGTCTTCCGTGATTAATTTTTGCCATATGTCAAATCAGCAACAAAAAGGTTTGACGTCGTATAAAAGTAGAGGTACAATTTAACTGTTTGTGAGTTATTAATTAGGAGGTACAATCATGTCCGCTAAAGAAATACTTTTGGATAAGATAAAGAGAAAAACAGCAACCATAGGTGTTGTAGGTTTAGGCTATGTTGGTTTACCCTTGGCAGTGGAAAAGGCTAAGGCCGGTTACAGGGTAATTGGATTTGATGTTCAGGATAAAAAGGTTCAAATGGTCAATGAAGGCCATAATTATATAGGTGATGTTGTGGACGCTGAGCTTGCAGAGCTGGTTAAGGAAGGCAGACTGAGAGCTACAACAGATTTCTCTTTTGTTAAGGATGTAGATGCGGTTGCTATAGCTGTACCCACTCCTCTGGATAAATTTAAACAGCCGGATGTATCTTATGTGGTGAATTCAACAAAGAGTATAGCAAAGTATATACATAAAGGCATGCTGGTAGTACTGGAAAGTACCACCTATCCGGGAACTACAGAGGAAATAGTAAAGCCTATCTTGGAAGAGTCCGGCTTAAAGTGCGGAGAAGACTTCTTCCTGGCCTTCTCACCGGAAAGAGTGGACCCAGGTAATAAGCAGTTTAAAACTAAGAATACTCCAAAGATTGTAGGCGGTATTACACCGGATTGTACAGAGGTTGCTGCTGCCATGTATGAAAATGTGCTGGAAGGTACCATTCACAGGGTATCCTCACCGGCAGTGGCTGAGATGGAGAAGATCTTGGAGAATACCTTCAGACATATCAACATTGGTCTTGTAAATGAAATGGCTATTCTCTGTAAGAGAATGGGTATAGACATCTGGGAAGTTATTGATGCTGCTAAGACAAAGCCCTATGGCTATATGGCCTTTTATCCGGGCCCGGGACTTGGCGGCCATTGTATACCACTGGATCCCTTCTACCTGACCTATAAGGCCAGAGAATATGACTATCATACAAGGCTCATAGAAACAGCAGGGGAAATCAATGATTTCATGCCTGAGTTCGTGGTGGATAATGCAATGAAGCTCCTGAACGTGGAAAAGAAAGCCCTGAACGGAGCAAAGGTGCTATTATTAGGTGTAGCCTATAAAAAGGATATAGATGACTATAGAGAATCTCCAGCCCTGAAGGTTATTGAGCACCTGGAAGCAGGAGGGGCAGAGGTTATAATAAACGATCCTTATATTCCAAAGTTCAGGCACGGCGGTAAGGAATATTTCTCTGTGCCTTGGGAAGAGGCTATTGCTGATGCTGATATGGTAATTATAACCACCGACCATAGCGATTATAATTATGAAGCAATAGTGGAAAGAGCAAAAATTGTATATGATACAAGAAATGCCACAAAGGAAGTTAAAACTAACAGAAAAAAAATTCATAAGTTATAAGGGAGTTAGGCATACATGTGAATGTATGCCTAATTGCTAGTATTTGTTTGAGGAAGGTGTTGTACTGATGAGTAAATTAAGATTTGCCATAATTGGTTGTGGAAGAATATCCTATAAGCACGTGGAGGCTTTGGTTAAAAATAAAGAAGAAGCAGTACTTACTGCAGTATGTGATATTATAGAAGCAAATGCCCTGGCTAAGCAGAAAGAATACATTGAAAGCATGGCAGGAGAGGTAAAAGTAGGGGTATATACAGACTACAAAGAAATGTTAGACAGAGAAGACATTGATGTGGTTACCATAGCCACAGAAAGCGGCTACCATCCTGAAATAGCCATCTACTGCATGAATAAGGGAAAGCATGTTATTGTGGAAAAGCCAATGGCCCTATCCACAAAGGATGCTGCAGAAATGATAGAATGTGCCAGGGAAAACAAGGTAAAGCTCTGCGTGAGCCATCAAAACCGCTTCAACAAGCCCATCCAGCAGCTTAGAAAGGCTGTGGAGGCCGGAAGGTTCGGTAAGCTCATCAGCGGTACCGCAAGAATATTGTGGAACAGAAACATGGGTTACTATCAGCAGGCTCCTTGGAGGGGAACCTGGAAGCTGGACGGAGGTACCCTGATGAACCAGTGTATCCATGATATAGACTTGCTGCAATGGATGCTGGGTGGCGAAGTTGACACAGTTTACGCCCAGTGTGATACCTTTATCAGAGATATTGAGGGGGAAGACTTTGGCGCAATCATTATAAGATTTAAGAACGGGGCCATAGGAATAGTTGAAGGAACGGCCTGCGTGTATCCTAAGAACCTGAAGGAAACCTTGGATATCTTCGGAGAAACCGGAACTGTGTCTATAGGCGGCCTGGCGGTAAACCGAATGGAAGCCTGGAGGTTTGCGGATGATTTGGACAGTGAGGCAGAAATCTTAAAGGCCCAGGAAGGGGACCCGGATTCTGTGTATGGACATGGACATACCCCCCTGTTTAAGGATATGATAGATGCAGTCAGGAACAACAGAGAGCCCCTTATTAATGGTGAAGAGGGCAGCAAGGGAATGTCAATAATACTTGCGGCCTACAAGTCAAGGCTCACCGGACAGCCGGTGAAGTTCCCCCTGGGAGACTTTTCAACCTTAGATATGTCAGAGGCTTTACAGGAGAAATAATATGGGACCATTACATGTACTAGTAATTCCGTCCTGGTACCCTACAGCTGAGAATGAAATAACAGGCTCCTTTTTTAAGGAGCAGAGTGAAGCACTTTTGGATCTTGGCATTAAAGCAGGGGTAATATATCCCGAGATCAGACCAATTTCATCCTTTAACATAAAGGCACTTCGCAAGAATCACTTTCAGATAAGGACCTATGAGGAAAATGGGATAAATGTGATCAGAATGCACGGGTGGAATAAGTTTCCCAAACTTCCTGAGAGAGAAGGCAGGTATTGGATAACCCAGGCCTTAAAGCTCTTTGATATCTATGGAGAAAAGTTTGGAATGCCGGATATAATTCATGCCCACAGCGCCCTATGGGGAGGCTATGCGGCTTGTTTGATTTCACAAAAATATGATATACCCTATGTAGTTACTGAACATTCTTCTGCCTTTGTTTTGCGGAATATAGAAGAATGGAGGGCTGCCTATGCAGTTAAAGCTTTTGAAAGGGCTGGTGAAGTCTTAGCAGTAAGTAAGTTTTTTGCGGACAGCTTAAAGCATTACACAGCCAGGAAAATAGGAGTAATACCCAATATGGTAGACACAGGCCTGTTTCATCCGGCAGAGGGAGATAGGGGGCAGGCTTCAGAAGGTTTTCAGTTCTGCTCTGTAGCTGGCTTGAACAAGAATAAGGGCATGGACCTGGTTATACGGGCCTTTGCCCAAGCTTTTGAAGACCAGCCTCATATTAAATTGGCTATAGGCGGCAAGGGGCCGGAGCTGCAAAACTTAAAAGACCTTATAGCTGAAAAACATTTAGAGCATAGGGTAACTCTGCTGGGAGCCTTATCAAGAAGTGAAGTGAGCAGGCTTATGCGGGAAAGCCAGTGTTTTGTTCTGGCCAGCCAGTACGAAACCTTCGGCGTGGTGGTAATAGAGGCCTTAGCCAGCGGCCTGCCTGTGGTATGCACCAGATGCGGCGGACCGGAGGAAGTGGTAAAGGAAGGTCTGGGCCTTTTGGTGGAAAAAGATGATGCAGGTGCCTTAGCCCGGGGAATGAAAATCATATATGACAACTACCGGACCTATGACAGAGCATATATCAGGGCCTATGCTGCCAATAACTATGGGAGACACATGGTTGTTAAGAATTTAGAAAACGTATATAGAGAAGTATTGAAAGATAGATAGGGGCATGGATATGAATAAGGATATAATAAAGAAGTATGGTGTGTTTTTGCTGATGATTGCTTTGGTAATTATAAATGCTATCAGGGAACCGGGCCAGATATTTGCTCACGGTTTTGCGGCAGTGTATTTATTTATAATTGCCTTCAGATTTTCTAAGGACAATAGGGACTTTACCTATTATTCAGTAATACTGCTGAGTTTGATGGGAAGTTCCCTGGTAATTCAGTTACCCAGGGGATATAGTGCATATTTCGCCTATGCAGCCATACTGATTTATTTGATTATAGTTGCTAAAGAGTTTATTTTAAACCTGAAGAATATTACAAGGGTCCATAAAAATAAGTTCTACTTATTCCTTGTGATCTTCCTGGTATACTTTTTTTGCAGTTCCGTGTATGCAATTTTCTTCAATAGAACAGAATACACACTTAGTATGATGGTGGCTTACCTATACTCCTTTGCACTATTTTTTTGTATTGTTTATGAGAACTCAAAAAAGGAAAGAAGAAACAGTACTTTTAAATTGCTCTATACTGTGTTTATCGGTATTTTGTTAGCAGGAACCTTACAGATGCTTGGCTTTAGATTGGGCTTAGCAGATAAATATACAGCCTTAGGCATAGATTTTGACATCTATAAGCACTTTAAGCATACACCGGAAGTATTCTTCTTTAATCCAAACAACTATGCAGTATATCTGGTACTGAATATGGTCTATATAATTGCAGACAGATTCTATAATTTTCTGGGTATAAGTAAAAAGTGGTTTTTACCTGTTTTTATACTGACTCAGGTTCAGATTATATTTACAGCCAGCAGAATAAATTGGATTATGTGGGTTGGACTACCTGTGACCTACCTAGTGGCTTCAATGATAGAGAGAAGGAAGAGGGAGACCTTTGCAGGCTTCAGGATCCTTGCCTTATCCATGTGTGTATTTTTACTCTTAGCCTTTACACCCTTTGTTTCAGGCTACTATGGCAAGATAAAAAGTATAAAGGCTGTTAAACTGGTATATGTATGGTTGTACGGGAACAAGACCTTGGAACAGGAATTGATGTATCAGAATCAACTGCCTAAAATAGGAGAGGGCGGTTCGGAAAATCAAAGATACACCCTTATATATAATGTAGTAAAGGGAGTATTTTACGATAAAAATTATCTGGGTTTTGGCCCCGGAAATACCTTTGATTATATAAAACAACAGGGCAACACCTATGGAGAAGTGAATGTACACTCCCATTGGTTTGAGGTCCTGGGGGATTTTGGAGTGCTTATATTCACCTATTATCTATACTTTTATGCTGCCTTATTATGCTTGTTGTACAAGGCAGTCAGAAAGGATACCTGGGATGAAGGCTATCCATACTATAAGTCCTTATTTATTACTGCATTTTTACTTATAGGCCTTGTATTTTCTCCAAGTTCCGTGCTGGGATTTGGACCCTTCTGGATCTTCTTTGGCCTATGCGTAGTTACAGCAGCAAAATATAACAATAGAAAGGTTTCTGGAAATTAATTATGAAGTTTTTAAAGTCAACATTTTTGACTCTCGGCACTAACATAGTGATTTTCTCAATATCAATTTTAACTACCCTGCTCACTGCCCGGCTCCTTGGAACTGCTGGGAAAGGTGTCATGAGCGTGGGAAACAACGTAATATCCTTTGGTATACTCATATTCGGAGTGGGTGTAGAAGCTGCCAGTATTTATTATATCGGCAAAAACAACGAAAACCTCAATTCTGCCCTTGGGATAAATGCGGCTTTGTCAGCCTTCAGCATCTTAGCATTGTCAGCAGTCTATGCTCTTAACCTGAGGTTTGATTTTAAAATTTTTCAGGGACTTGACAGTTATATACTGCCAGTGGTGTTTCTGGCCGTGGCAGCGGGACTGCTAAGGTCCGGAATGCTGAACAGTCTCCTGGCTCTTCAGGACTTCGGAAGATATAACAAAATAAATCTCTTGGACAAAGTCCTTACCTTTATATTTTTACTGGTGGCAATCCTGCTTTTTAAATCTGCAGAAGCAGCCCTTGCCTCCTATTTCTTTTCTATAGTAGTTATTTCAGCCATATTGATATGGGTACTTAGAATAAGATATAAGGCAAGGCCTAAAATAAAGAACAATTTATATCTGAGTTTTTTTAAGTTTGGAATCAAGGGACAACTAGGCAATATAATATCCATGCTAAACTACAGGGCAGATATATTCCTGATCACTTACTTCCAGGACCTTAGGGCTGTGGGCATTTACTCCGTGGCGGTGGCTCTGGGAGAAACCATGTGGCAGATACCGGGAAGTATTTCTACGGTGATTTATCCCATGACAACAAACTCAAAAGATAAGCTGGGTATGAAGTTCTTTATAAGCAAAGTGACCAGAATAACCCTGTTTATAGTGACTGTTGGAGGCATAATACTGGTGCTTATCAGTGAACCCATTATAGTTTTCCTGATGGGGCCAGATTTTAGAGAGTCCTCCACAGCCTTGATCTGGCTGATACCGGGCATATGTATCTTTTCAGTTTCAAAGGTATTGGCTAACTATATATCAGGACTTGGACATATAGAGAAGAATATAATAGCTTCCAGTACGGCCACAGTGATAAACATAATACTTAACATAAGCTTTATTCCCAGAATGGGCATTGTGGGTGCAGCCTTTGCCACATCCATATCCTATACGGCCTTTACTGTCATTGCACTTTACTATTACATGAAATACACTGATATACCTTTGAGAGATGTACTGCTCATAAAGAGAGAAGACTTTCTGGAGGTTATGAGTGCAGTTAAAGGCAAGCTCAGTGCTATAGGGAGAAAATAACACTGCAGGAGGAGAAAATTTTGAAGAATATATTGATTATTGCATATTTCTATCCTCCTCTGGGGGGGGCCGGAGTACAGAGATCCTTGAAGTTTGCCAAATACCTGAGTAAGATGGACTATAATGTAAGTGTTCTAACGGTAGACTCAAGGGTGGATGTGATGGATAAATCCATGGAGGCTGAAGCTTCCGGGAAAATTAAAATATATAGGGCTGAGGCTTCTGCAGGAATTTTGGAAAGACTTATTAAAAGCGGCAGCAGTAAGTCTTCAGCCAGTGAAAATATTCCAAGGGGACCAGGCAGAAGTTCCCTTGTTAAGAGGCTGAAGAAGTATGGTATAAATCTTGCTAAAAAAGTTGTGCTTTCAATTTATAGGTTAGTGAATATACCCGATGAGAAAAAGGGCTGGAAGAAAAATGCGGTTGAACTGGGGTGTAAGATTATAGAAGAGCAAAAGATAGATGTAATCTATTCCACCTCTGCGCCTTATACCAGTCATCTCATAGGGCTTGAGCTAAAGAACAGGTACAAGATTCCCTGGATATGTGACTTCAGAGATTCCTGGGTTGCAGATCCCTTTGCTGTTTACAGTACACTAGCCAAATACATAAACGGCAAACTTGAGAAGAAGGTTGTAGAGGCGGCGGATAGGGTTATAGCCGTAAGCCAGCCCATAATTTCAGACTTTATTGAAAGATATGTGCATACTGATAGGTCCAAGTACTCCGTCATAACCAATGGCTATGACGAAGAAGACTTTCAGGCTTATGATATGAACAAGAAAACAGAAAAGTACACCATCACCTATAACGGAACCCTCTATGGGAACAGGACTGCCAAAAGGATTTTTAAGGCCGTGGATAATCTCATAAGTGGTGGAGTACTGAAAAGGGATGAAATTACCTTAAGATTTGTAGGCAATAACGGAAGAGATGCAAAGGAAGAAATAGAGGAGTTTTCACGGCAATACCCCAATGTGGTCCAATGCATAAACTATTTGCCTCACAGAGAGAGCATTAAACAGATAGAAGACTCCACTGCCCTGCTGCTGCTTATAGAAGATGGTCCCGGAAGCGAAGGAATATATACGGGTAAGATCTTTGAATACATCAGAAGCGGCAGAATAATAATCGGTGCAGTACCTGATGGGGTGGCCAGGGACCTGATATCAGAAACCAATACCGGCTTTTGCTGCTATCCCCAGAATATAAGTGAAATAGAAGAGGCAATAATGAAGGGCTATATGATCTGGAAGGAAAAGCTGGAGCCTCTAAAGATAGATTTTGAAAAGGTCTATACCTATGAAAGAGAAGAATTGACAAGACAGCTGGCTAAGCTCATAGAAGAATTGTAAGCCATGGGGAGGTGCTTGGATGAAGATATGTTATCTTG
The DNA here is from genome assembly GCF_006351925.1 of Clostridium thermarum. Classification (NCBI taxonomy): domain Bacteria; kingdom Bacillati; phylum Bacillota; class Clostridia; order Eubacteriales; family Clostridiaceae; genus Clostridium; species Clostridium thermarum. The sequence goes on from NZ_CP040924.1 coordinate 1,027,524, forward strand.
CAGATATAAACAGTGTCCATACGAAGAAGTGGTGTAACTACTTTAAAAAACTTGGGCATGAAATTCATGTCATATCCTTGAATGAGGGGCATCTTGATGGGGCAGAAGTACACTGTCTGAAGGTGGATAAGGCAAAGACCAAGGCTTCCGGGGTCCTGGGCAAATTTGAGTATATATTAAGATTTAAAGAAGTAAGACGGTTGGTAAAGGAGATAAAACCGGATATACTTCATGCCCACTATGCCTCTAGTTATGGATTGCTTGGAGCCTTAGCCGATTATCATCCCTATATACTTTCCCTATGGGGAAGTGATGTGTATGATTTCCCTAGAAAGGGATATATATTTAAAAAGATGCTCCAGTACAATTTGAAAGCAGCTGATATAATAATGTCCACCAGCAAGGCTATGGCTAAGGAGGCCCGCAAATATCTGGATACAGAAATGCTTATAACTCCCTTTGGGGTAGACATCAACAAGTATCAGCCCATGTGGAATAAGAATACTGTAGAGCAAAAGATTATAATAGGTACGGTGAAGGCTTTAGAGGAAGTCTATGGCATAGAGACACTGATAAGGGCTTTTGCCCATCTATACAAGTCTAATAAAAATATTGCCCTGGAAATAGCCGGTGAGGGCAGCCAAAGGGACTATCTTCTGAAGCTTTGTAAGGATTTAAAAATAGATCAGGCTGTAACTATTTTTGGCAGACTGCCGGAAGAAGAGGTAGTTAAAGCCTTTAACAGGTTTCATATAGCCGTATTTCCATCCCTTAGAGAAAGTTTTGGTGTAGCGGCTGTAGAAGCTCAGGCCTGCGGTACACCTGTGGTGGTTTCTGATGCAGATGGTCTGCTTGAGGTAACGGTTGAAAATAAGACCGGCCTGGTGGTGAGAGAGAGGTCGCCTGAGGCCTATGCAGAAGCCATAAACAAACTTATCCTAGATGAAGCTCTGAGAAAAAGCATGGGCCAATGTGCAAGAGTACATGTGGAAAACAACTTTGATATAGAAAACAACTTTTCTAAAGTTAAAGACATATATGAAAATTTAATAAGTAACAGAGGAAGTGAATAAACTATGAAAATTATCACTGTAGTAGGTGCAAGGCCCCAATTTATTAAGGCTGCTGCGGTTTCCAATGTAATACGCAGCCAGCACCAGGAAATTCTGGTACATACCGGCCAGCACTATGATGAAAACATGTCTAAGATTTTTTTTGACGAGTTAAACATACCTAAGCCGGATTACAACTTAGGGGTAGGCTCCGGCAGTCATGGAAAGCAGACAGGAGAAATGCTCATAGCCCTGGAGGAAATATATCTGAAGGAAAAGCCGGACCTGGTGTTAGTTTACGGCGATACCAACTCTACCTTGGCTGCAGCTCTTTGTGCCAGTAAGCTCCTGATTCCTGTTGCCCATGTGGAAGCAGGACTGAGAAGCTTTAACATGAACATGCCGGAGGAGCAGAACAGAATACTTACAGACCATATTTCCAGGTATGTTTTTGCACCTACGGAAACTGCCGTAAAAAACCTTATAAACGAAGGCATTAAAAACGCAGTTAATGTAGGGGATGTGATGTATGACGCAATCCTGCACTTTAAAACCATTGCTGAAGAAAAGTCTACCATTATCAAAGACTTGGGTTTAGAGGGTAAGCCTTTTATTTTGACCACCATTCACAGGGCGGAAAACACCAATGACATAAACAGGCTGAAAGGCATTATTGAAGCTTTAAATGAAAGCGGCACTGCCATTGTGCTTCCTCTGCATCCCAGGACTACAAAGTATATAGAACAATATGGCCTGAGCTTTAACTCCAATGTGAGGGTAATTGAGCCGGTAGGATATCTGGATATGATAAGTCTTGAGATGCATGGGGAGAAAATAGTTACTGACAGCGGCGGAGTTCAGAAAGAGGCCTTCTTTATGAAAAAGCCCTGTATAACTATGAGGGATGAGACTGAGTGGGTAGAAACCGTGGAAAATGGCTGGAACGTAATTGCTGGAACAGATAAGGAAAAGATCCTGGCGGCAATACAAGGCTTTGTACCGGACCAGCCCCAGAAGGATATATTCGGTGACGGAAAGGCTGCCCACAAGATATTAGCAGCAATAAATGAGCAGGCATAAGAGGTGAACAAATGAAAATTTTATTTCTTACTCAATACTGTCCGCCGGAGGTAGGAGCGCCTCAAAACAGAATTTTTGAGTTTGCCAGGATGCTTAAGAAGTTTGGCCACGAGGTAAGTATTTTGACGGCTATGCCCAATTACCCCAAGGGGGAGATATTTGATGAATATAAGGGCAGAAAGACCTGGGTAGAGGAATTGGAAGGCATAAGAATCGTAAGAACCAGTATTTACGCCTCCAAGGATAAGAGCTTTACAAAGAGGCTGAGGAATTATCTTTCCTTCACCTTTTCTTCCCTCCTGCAGGGATCTAAGTATATAGAAAAGCAGGATGTGATTATCACTGAATCACCACCCCTGTTTCTGGGCTGGTCCGGCTACGTACTGTCAAAGTTGAAGAAGGCAAAGTTTATCTTCAACGTATCGGACCTATGGCCTGAATCTGCTGTAAAGCTTGGAGTTCTCAATAACAAACTGTTTATTAAGATGTCCACCTGGCTGGAGGAGTTCTGCTACAGGAAGGCTGCGGCAGTAACGGGCCAAACACGAGGAATTGTTGATAACATTGTTTCCAGAGGCTTTGACAAGAATAAGGTGCACCTGATAACCAACGGTGTGGATACGGAATTTTTCAGAAGAGAGAATAGAAGTGAAGATCTAAGAAAAGAATTAAATATAGATGGTAAGTTTGCTGTATGCTATGCGGGAATCCATGGCCTGGCCCAAGGCTTGGAGGTAATAATAGAAGCGGCAGAAAGACTGAAGGAGTATGAGGACATCAGATTCTTATTTTTCGGAGAAGGGCCGGAGAAAGATAAACTCATAGCCATGGTTAGAGAAAAGGGGCTGAAAAATGTAGACTTTCATCCCATGCAGCCAAAGGCTAAGATGCCGGCCATAATTGCTTCTATGGATGCCACTGTAATACCGCTGAAAAAGCTGGAATTGTTTAAGGGAGCCCTTCCCTCCAAGATGTTTGAAGCCCTGGCATCGGAACTGCCCATAATAATGGCTGTAGAAGGTGAAGCCAAAGAATTGATTGACAGGGCTCAGGCGGGTATAACCGTGGAACCTGAAAATCCGGAGGCAGTAGCCCAGGCTGTATTGACCCTATATAGAGATTATGATAAAAGCAGAGAAATGGGCAGGTATGGAAGAAGATATGTAATGGAAAACTATTCAAGGGACGCTATTACAAGAAAATTAGAAACTATTTTGCTGGATCTGTGCAGAAAATAGGGCAATACTATTAATAATAATAGAGGTGTTTATAATGTCAAAAACAGAAATAAGAAAAGAGTTTCTTCCTTATTCACTGCCAATGATTGAAGAAGAAGAAATAAATGAAGTTACAGCAGCATTAAAATCCGGCTGGATAGCCAAGGGACCGAGAACAATAGAGTTAGAGAAGAGGTTTGCTGAATTTGTAGGAGCAAAGCATGCCATTGCCATGAATTCCTGCACTGCAGCCTTACATATAGCTTTGATTGCAGCAGGGGTAGGGCCCGGGGATGAAGTAATCACAACCCCCATGACCTTTTCCGCCACTGCAAACACAATAATACACGCCGGAGCAACACCGGTATTTGTGGATATTGACCCTGAAACCTTCTGTATAGATCCGGCTAAAATAGAGGAGAAGATCACAGATAGGACTAAGGCCATAGTGCCTGTACATTACTCCGGCCAGGCCTGCAACATGGATGAAATAAGAAGGATTGCGAAGAAGCATAACCTTTTTGTCTCTGAGGATGCTGCCCATGCTATCTATACGGAGTATAAGGGCAAATTTATTGGGGCAGAAGGAACAGCGGCCTGCTTTAGCTTTTATGCCACAAAAAACCTGGCTACAGGAGAAGGGGGCATGCTGACTACCAATGCTGATGATATAGCCGAAAAGGCAAGAGTATTGAGCTGTCACGGTATGACCAAGGCTGCCTGGAACAGGTACGGTAAGGGCGGAAACTGGAGATATGATATAGAATATCCGGGGTATAAGTACAACATGTTTGATATTCAGGCTGCCTTGGGACTCAGGCAGTTAGATAAGATCCATAGGATGCAGGAGAGAAGAGAGGAAATAGCCAGGGTCTATAATGAGGTCTTTGGAGCAATGCCTCAGCTTATTATTCCTGAAGCTCCTTCCTATGCAAAACATTCCTGGCACTTATATGTACTGCAGCTGGACCTTAGCAGGCTTACAATAGACAGAGATAAGTTCATAGAAGAGATGGGCATTGAGAACATAGGTGTAAGCGTACACTTTATACCTGTACACCTCATGTCCTATTATGTAAATACCTACGGCTATAAGAGAGGGGACTTCCCCATTACTGAAGCATATTTTGATAGGATTCTATCCCTGCCTTTATATCCATCCATGACTGATGAAGATGTAGAGGATGTAATATATGCTGTAAAGAGAATAGCAGAAAAGTATTCAAAATAGAAAAAGTGGCATGTGCCACTTTTTTTTACATTGCTCCTTCTTTTTTTAGAACTGCTGACAAGGTTTTGAACAAGATCTTGATATCATACCAGACAGTGAAATTTTTTATATAGGTCAAATCATAGGAGATAGTCTTGCCAAGCTCTATTTCCCCTCTGCCGCTGACCTGGGCAAGGCCTGTGATGCCAGGGCTAACAAGGAGCCGCTGTCTATACTCTTCAGGATAGAACTTGACTACATCCGGTATTTCAGGCCTTGGTCCCACAAGGCTCATATTTCCTATGAGCACATTAAAAAGCTGGGGCAGCTCATCTAAACTGGTCTTTCTCAGGAAGGCACCCACCTTTGTGATCCTGTTATCGCTTTTGCTTTGAAACACAAAATTGCTGATATCCTCAGGATTGATTTCCAGCTGCCGTTTAGCTTCAGCGTCTGCTACCATAGTCCTAAACTTGTATATAACAAAATTCTTACTGTCCTTACCTACTCTTACCTGCTTGAACAGGGCCGGCCCCTTGGAGTCCAACCTGATCATCACCATTATTATCAAAAAAACTGGCAAGAGGAGGATGATTCCAATAAGGGACAGGAGGATATCCAATATCCTCTTGATAATAAAGTGAAATTTCTTATTTTCTATGTCTCTATGTATATCGATTATAATTCCCTTTGAAGCTTCTTCCATTATTACACCTACTTAAGAGAGTATTTTACCTAAATAATATAGCAGATAAAGTGCTGCACTTCAACATATAATTGATAGATTGCTTGTACTTATTATGTAATTATATTTACCCTGAACAGTACGGTTGAATACAAAGTATTGAAGGTATATAATAGAGTATAGCATGACAAAATTGTAGTTTAGGAGATTAATATGAGCCGTTTCAGAAGTATTATATTTTATCTTTTCAGTACATATTTATTTTTAACACCCTTATTGCCTTTAAAAGTGATGGTGCTCAATAGACCTATCCCCACGGCAGATTTGCTCTTGCTCACTATTTTTATGCTTTACTTTATCTACCTGACAGGCTTTAAAGAAAACCGCGGGAAGTTCTGGAATAACCTGAAGGCTTTTTTCTGTGATAAATTCAATGTGGCCCTGATGATTTTATTTGCTGCTATGACCATCTCCATATTCTATGCTAAAGATAGAGGCATTGCCATAAGTGAAACCTTTAGACTGGGGTCCTTTGCAGCCCTGGTGTACATAATTCAGACTGAATACCGAAGCTCAGAGCGGCACTTGAAAATATTGAAGGTGTGCTTAGCTTCTGCCGCTGTGGTTGCTTGCTTTGGTATATACCAGTATTTTACCAATTATAATTTGAACCCGGAATTTATATACAGTGATACAAATACCAAGAGAATTACCTCAACCCTAGACAATCCAAATACCTTGGCGGCCTACCTGATATTATTTCTCTTTCCGGTGATAATTCTGGCGGCAAAGGTGAAGGACCTTAAGTATAAGTTCCTCTATGCAGCCATGGCACTGATCTTTGCTGTCAATATCTTCTTCACTGGTTCAAGAAGCGTATTCCTGGGTGGGGTTGCTGCATTAGCAGTGCTTGTTTTTCTGGTGAGCTGGAAGTATATCTGGGTACTTGGGTCTCTATCCCTGATGAGTCTGTTATTTAAGCCCCTTAACTCCAGAATCTTTTCTATCTTTGATGCCTCCCTTAATTCCTCAAGGGTAAAGCTATGGGCAGCAGGCTTGAAAATGATTCAGAACAATCCCATCTTTGGGGTGGGAAACGGCAACTATGTCACAAATTATAATGACTATGTAGACAGGTATCCACACTTAAGATATCAGGATTACAGGGACTTTCCCTCCCATAATTCCTATATCAAGGTGTGGAGTGAGTTAGGTATCTTAGGCATACTGGCCTTTATATCCCTGGTGGTCTTATCGGTAAAGAAGGTCTATGACTGCATAAAAGATTGCAGGGATAATTGGCTGAAGGCATTTTACACAGGCTTTCTTTGTTCTCTTTGCGGCTTTTATGTAATGAACTTCTTTGACAACCTGCTCTTTGTACCCAAGGTTGCCCTGTATTTCTGGACCTTCATTTCTGTGAGGAAAATTAAATAATTTGTATAAATCAGGCTCTTTCAGATAAAAAACCGCGTATTAACGACACGGTTTTTTAATTTTTTTAAAATTATTTTTAAACATAGCTCGGATTTTGTAGTATAATGTTATCATGAGGCGGACTGGCCCTTAGGTTTTTGTGAGGTGATATTTTGAGGCTTAAAAGAATTTTTAACAATAGAATGGTGGCGCTGGTAATGGTGTCCGCCATGTTGGCAGGTTATTCAAAAAAAGTACAAGCTATCGGCAGTCTGGATTTAAACGGCGATGGTATAGTTGATATGGAAGATTACCATTTAGCTGTGAACTACTATGAAAAAGCAGACAAGCTCTATGATGTGAACGGTGACGGCCATGTGGACGTATATGACATGACCCTTATATCCAAGGGTTTTGATGAAAAGTTTGCAGACAACGACTATTACTCCATAGGCAATACCCACAGCAACTTGCTGAACTCCTCCTATGTGGTGGTAGACGGGGACCTGGTGTATTACAGAAACACTCAGGACAAAAATAAACTGTATAAATCTAAATTAAACAGTGAATTAAAGGTGAAGCTTACTGATGACCAGGTATCAAGTCTTAATTTAATAGGGAATAAGATCTACTATAGAAATGGCAGTGACGGCGGTAAAATTTATTCAATCAAAATTGACGGCAGTGGAAGGACCTTGGTAGTTTCTGTACCGGTAGAGGACTTTACAGTTTCAGGTCAATATATATACTATAAATCTTCTGCAGATAAAAAGCTTTATAAATCCAGCTTAAACGGTCAAGGAAGTGTCCTCATATCTGAGGAGCCTGTAAATAAATTTATTGTGAGAGGCACCACCATCTACTATATTAACAGCAGCCAAGGGAACCTGCTTTTTAGAATTAATATTGATGGTACGGGCAAAATGCCTGTGAGCTCAGTACAGGTAACAAACTTTGCCTATGATGAGGGCAGGATCTACTATGTCAGCGGCGTTGACAGTAAGATTTATTCCATGAACTTAGAAGGAAATGATTTGATAAAGGTAGCGGACTACACGGCCTTTTCTTTAAATGTAAACAATGGATTCATATATTATACGGCCAGGGAAGACGGAAGACTGTATAAGATGAAAACTGACGGCAGTGAAAGGACTGCAATGCAAAATGAAAAGCTGCCATTGGACAGTAACAGTGCCAAGCTCCTGATGGATGGCAATTGGATCTTCTATACCAATGCCTCTGATGAGAACAGGCTTTATAAAATAACCACCGAAGGAAATTCAAAGAAGGACATGGAAACTGTGGTTGAAGGAAGGGTGGCAGTTTCTCAATCACTTAACTTAAGGCAGGGCCCATCAACTACTGACAAGGTAATTGGGTCCCTGTATAACGGAGCAAAGGTTGAGATCATCGGAGAAAAGGTAAATCAAGGTATTCTTTGGTTTAAGATTAACGTGGATATAAATGGAACCATCACCACCGGCTATGTAGCCTCTGCCTATATATTGACCATAAACGATGACAGAATGGGTACAAGACTTGGTGTCCTATCGGGCAAGTATGAGTCCAACGGGGATCCAGGTATTATATCCAACCTCCCCAGTGACAGGGGAGGCAAATCCTACGGAGCTTGGCAGTTTGCATCCAAGGTTGGTACAGTGGACAACTTCCTGGTATATTTGGCAGATACTAATGTAAACTTCTATACCCTTCTGTCTAACGCTAAAAAGGCCGACGGGGGAACCTTTGGCACCAATTTTGATGCCCGGTGGAAGGCACTGGCGGCCCTGCACTACGATGAGTTCTTAGCCCTTCAAAGAGATTACGTTAAAAAGCTCTATTATGACAGGGCAGTGGACCTCATATTCAAAAACACCGGTATAGATACAAATCAAAAGAGCTTTGCCTTCAGAAATGCAGTCTGGTCTACAGCAGTGCAGCATGGGGTTTACGGCGCCGGAGGGCCCACAGGATCTTATACTAAGAATGGGGTAATCATAGCGGCCTATCTGCAAAATCCTGTGGATGAATTGGACTTTATAAAGAAGATTTATTTGGAAAGGGCTAAGTTAGATGTTTATTTTGCAAGCTATGATCCCAGCAACCCCGGAGATGCAGCCTTGCTTAACGGCCTGAAAACCAGATTTATCAATGAGGGAAATGATGCCGTAGCAATTTATAACTATGAGTTAAGCAGAAATCAATAGGCTTACATTGATTTCCAGGAGGTGTATGAGATATGAAAAAATTCGTTATAGCAATATTTGCAATAGCTGTTGCTGTTTCCGTGTTTATATTTAAGGATTTTAAGAAGGAGCCTGCTAAGGTATCGGAAAGTCCGCAGGTAGAGCAAAAGGATAATACCGGTGACAAGGATCCGGCGAAGGAAACGGAAGATCCACAGAAGTCACCTGAAAATGGAGAAGATGAACCGGCACAGGTGCCTGTGGATGAAACAGAAACGCCTGCCACAGACCTGCCAGCAGATAAGGAAGATAAGGATAGTTCCGAAGGCAACAGCAGGCCGGAGACCTTTTATGTAGAAGAATTAATCCTGAACTACTCAAATCTCTATCCTGCGGTAGTAAGTAAAGATAATATAGATTCTTCAGTTCTGGACAACGTAATAATGCCGGATAGCGAATTCAGCACTTATGTGAGCAAACAGGTGGCAGACTACAAGGCCAAAAAGGCCACCATAGAATTTGTGACCTTCGATATCGAAAGCATCAAAGACAAAGACAAGGACAGTTTTGAAGTTACCGTTAACCAGGTAATTGCTGTAACCATAGGGGGAAAGACGGAGGAGAAACAAGAAAAAGCTGCCTACATCGTGAAATTCACAAAAGAAAGAATGGGCATAAGTCAATTAATAATTAGTAATTAGTAGTGAGTAATTAAGGTGGACATTTTTTAGCGAAAGTTAAAAAATGTCTTTTTATTATATATATTAAAGAAAGTCAGCCTTTTGGGCTGACTTTCATCCTTAATTACTCATTGCTCATTACTAATTATTTTTGATCATTATTCGTTACCGATTATTCGAATATTTTTCTGGCTATGTCTTCTGACACCACAGTGGGTCCGCCTAGCAGATAGATCTTTTTAACTTCGCTCCTTCGTGCGCTTAACTTAGTTATTACGTTATTGGACATGTCTGGGCTTGTTAATATTATGGGAGCACCGTAGCGGCCTGCCAGGGCGGAGCTGGATAGGGCGTCCGCAAAGTGTGTTCCTGTTGCTACAAAGGCATTGGCAAAGTTGAAGTCCCCTGCAAAGGAGCTTAATATTAAGGCATTGGTCTCATAGCGGTTGATGCCGTAAATCCTCTTTGGATTAGGGAAGGTCTTCATCAAGGTATCGTTAATTAAAGCTGGTCCTCCGATGACATTGGTGTTCTTTATCACACCGTTGGCAATTACCTTTTTTACTGAAGGATCCATAGCCTGTGGAGCGGTCAGTAATATAGGCGCTTTTTTGTAGGCTGCCAAGGATGCTATAGACAGGGCATCTGGATAGTTAGTGCCGGTTACCACAAAGGCCGTCTGGCTTGAGGACAGATGCTTTGCCACCTGGGCAGAGGTTTCGTATCTGTTTGCTCCGGCGATTCTGGTAACATTTAAGCCAAGGCTCTTTAACTTATTTTCAACTATTGGAGAGATAACACCAGTACCTCCCACAATAAAGGCTGTCTTTGCCTTTAACCGCTTAATTTCCTGTTCCACTGATGGATCCAAGGCTGTTGAGTAACTCAACAGTATGGGTGCATTATACTTTCCTGCCAAAGGGGTTGCGCATAAGGCATCCGGATAATCCTGACCGGTAGCAATTACTATGTAATCTGATTGAGACCAACCGGCCTTTGAAATTTCAACAGAGGTACTGTATCTGTTACTGCCGGCATAACGCGAGAACTCTTTGGAACCGATGCTTAAAACAAAGGGACTTGCAGTATAGCTGATGGGCTTTGTTACTACAGAATCATCCGCCAGCTTAATTCTGACATTATTGCCTGGATTACTTAGACCTGAGTTGTCACTGATGGTCTGCAGGGTCATGCTGCCGGATCTTAAGGCCTGGGCCTTTATTACAAAAAGTGTTGAGGCAGTACTTGTTAGGCCTGTTCTGTTTCCCTTTAACAGTGCGCTGAAGCTGATATAGCCGGTGGAGCGGTTGTCTACTAAAATAGCGCTGTTCACATCCTGATTATTAAAGAGGGTTCCCTTCTCTATGCCCACAATGTTCAGGAGGGTTGGATCATACTTGAAATCCAAAGTGGCGCCATAGAGGTTTGAAACATTTTTTATATTTACTGAAATATCAAAATACGTCCCAGTGGATAAGCTATCCTTATCTATGGAGTATGAGATTGTGGTGCTGGATGCCTGTACTGATACGGTGCTGCTTACGGCAGAAATTGATAGGGCGAAAACAAAAAAACAAAAATAACTTAATGCTTTTTTCAACGATTTTCTTCTCATATCTTACCTTCTTTCACTGTTTTTTATAAATAATTGAAGTAAATTAAAATTATATACGTATATTGTGTATAATTCTGTATTTACATCTACGATTATAGCACAAAGAATTCGTTTTTTGAACTAAACCTTTCATTAACTTTATACGTATATTTAAGAGAAAAGGACACATACTTTTGTCAAAGTGTGTAAATCAGGTGATATAATGTGTGTTGAAATAGTTCTTAATTAGGCATATAATACGTAATGTATGACATTGTGACAGATGGAGGGTAACCATGGGAAAGCTGAGTAAAAAGAAGAAGATAATAATAGCTGTGATATCTGCCTTGGTAATTATAATTGGAGGTATTGCAGGAACCGCATATTATTTAGCTATGCATCAGTTGAACAAGATTCAATATACACCCCTGCCTGATAAGGATGAGGATAAGGGCATCGATCCTGATATCTACAATCCAGAAACTGAGGAGGTATTCGACGACTATACCAATATCATGCTCATAGGGGTAGATGCCAGGGATCCCGATGAGGACTCCCGATCAGATGTGATGATGATTGCCACTATAGATAAGAAGCACAATAAAATTAAGCTTACTTCCCTTATGAGAGATATGATCGTGGATATGAAAGGTCACGGCCCCATGGAAGGTCAAAAGCAGGATAGGCTGAACCATACCTATGCCTATGGTAAGGCGGCTCTGACTGTAAAAACAGTAAATGAAAATTTCAAAACCAATATCAAGGACTTTATAAAGGTAGATTTCTTCGGTATGGAGAAGATAATAGACTATGTAGGCGGTGTAGAAATTGACCTGAAGCAGTCTGAATTATCTGTTTTAAATGGTTATATAAAAGAGGTTTCCAAGATAGAAAAGGATGACAATCCACCTTATGTGGAAAACAGCGGCAAGCAGCTTTTAAATGGTAGACAAGCTGTTGCCTATGCCAGAATAAGATATGTGGGCAACGGAGATTATGAAAGAACTGCAAGACAGAGAAGGGTATTGGAAGCAATCATAAATAAGCTCACAAAGCTCAATCCGCTGGAGCTTAATAACGCCATCGGTGAAATGTTGCCATATGTTGAGACTAGCATGGATAAGGGAAAAATCGTAGGACTGGCTAAGGATTTTATAGCCAAGGGTATGAGCAAGGTAGAGCAGTTGAGATTACCCCTGGATGATTACAGCGAGGTTATATATCCCAATGGGGTATATTTCATAGGTTGGGACAAGGAGCCCAATTTGGAAGCCCTTCACAAATTTATCTATGAAGAAGATTTTAAACCGGAAACTTTGAAATAATTAAGAGTTAAGAATTATCGCAGAAATTCACCGAGGCTTAATAACTTAATTCTTGTTTGACAAATTATAGACAAGTGATAAAATGATTGTATGTCTATATTTTAAGTAATAAATTATGAAAAAATCGGAGTGTTTAATAATGAATAGGGTGGAAAGAAATAAAAGAAAGAAAAAAAAGAGGAATAAGATAATATTAATTACCTGTATTTCTCTGGTATTTGCACTATTGTTTTTTGCTGGTTTTTATGTAATGAAGCTCTTGAACAAGGTTGAGATCGAAGAGATTTCCAAAGTTGATAAGGAGATTGGTATCACTGATGAGTTTAAAGAGAAGATTGAGAAGCACGACTACTCAGAGTATATTACCAACATAGCCTTGTTTGGCTTGGATAAGAGAGATAAAAATGAACGGGGCCGTTCTGATGCCATTATGATCCTGACTCTTGACAGTAAGCGTAATAAGATGAAGCTCACTTCCATAATGAGAGATTCCTATGTGGATATATATGGCCATGGCAAGGATAAGATTAACCATGCCTATGCCTTTGGAGGACCACAATTGGCTATAAGAACTATTAATGAGAACTTTGGCCTGAACATCAAAGACTATGTAGCTGTAGACTTTTCAGGCATGGAAAAGATAATAGATGCTTTGGGCGGTATCACCATAGACATAAAAGACTATGAAGTAAAGGAAATGAATGGTCACATATGGGATTTGTCTACTTTAAAGAATATGAAGAATCCTCCATATATTGATGGCCCGGGAAAGCAGAAACTAAGCGGTATGCAGGTAGTTGCCTATACAAGGGTAAGACATGTAGGAAATGGTGACTTTGAAAGAACAGACAGACAAAGAAAGGTCCTTGAGATCATATTCAATGAAGTTAAGAGTGCCGGAGTAACAAAGCTTCCGGGCATAGTAGAGGACTTTTTACCATATGTAAAGACAAGTATGAAGCCTCTTGATATGATCAACACAGGTAAGAAAGTACTAACCTCCGGCATAGACAAATTAGAACAGGAGAGATTTCCTTTAGACAGCTATGGTAAGGGCCAGACCATCGATGGCATCTGGTACTATGTATTTGATGCTGAAGCTACTAAGGACCAAATCTTTAAGTACATTTTCGACGACATAAAACCAACGGAGAAGTAGAAGAAGGGGAAGAGGGGAGCTGTAACGAGCCCCTCTTTTAGTTGTTGCTCTATTTTTCGACAAGTTATATGGAAATAATAATAGAAAACAGCCGGGGGCAATTTTCTGTTTTTCTCCGCTAAATATACAATATTAGGTTGATAACAACATACTATATAAGTATAATGAAAGTGACTGATTTCGATAATACAATATGTAGAAAAAAAGAAGGGATGTAATTTTTGTGCAAAATAAAGAAAATTCGGCAACTGAGGTTTCTATAATATGTCCTTTATATAACGCAGAAAATTATATAGAAAAACTTCACGAAAATATTTTAAGACAAAAAGGTGTAGACAATGTGGAGCTCCTATATGTACTGACGGAATCTTCCGATGGTACGGAGGCTCTGCTAAGAAAAATGGGAGTTGATTATGTAAAAATACAGCCAGAGGAATTTTCCCATAGTAAGACCAGGGAGCGGATGGCCTATAGGGCCAAGGGAGAGATCCTGGTATTTATAACCCAGGATATTCAGATAATAAATGATAACTGGCTCATAAACCTGATAAGGCCTATACAGATGGGAGAATGCGAAGCCTCCTTCAGCAGACAGATATGTGACGAAAATATCATGGAAAAGTATATAAGAGAAAAAAATTATCCCAAGGAGTCAAGGATCGTATCCAAGAAGGATATACCTGAATATGGTCTGATGACATTTTTTTATTCCGATGCTTCTTCTGCAATTAAGGCCTCTGTCTTCAGGGAATTAAATGGTTATGACGGAAAGAATCTCATTATAAATGAAGATATGTATATGGCCAGTAAATTGATAGATAAGGGCTATAGGATCAAGTATTGCAGTGATTCAGAGGTAGTTCATTACCATATTTTCACCCTTAAACAGATTTTCAGCAGGTATTTTGACACCGGTGTATTTTTTAAGGAAAATCCGGAGTTTTCAGATTTTAAGACCAGTGACAGCGGGTTCAGCATAGCTAAATATGTCATTACCCAGGCTATAAAAGAAGGTAATATAAAGGCTGCAGTCCAGGCCATACCCAACTTTGCCAGCAGATTGGCTGGAAGTTATCTTGGAAAAAGGTATAAAAATCTTTCCATGGAAAAGAGAATTAAGTATTCTTCAAATAAGGCTTACTGGAAAAATATCCAAAAGGAGGAGAAGCAATGAAGGGCATAATATTGGCGGGAGGTTCAGGAACCAGACTATATCCTGTGACCAAGGCTATTTCAAAGCAAATCGTACCAATCTATGATAAACCGATGATCTACTATCCCATGTCAGTGCTGATGCTGGCAGGTATCAGAGAAATTCTTATTATTTCAACGTCAAGAGATATTGCAGGCTTTAAAGAACTTTTTGGCGATGGCCACGAACTGGGGCTTCACATTGAATATGCAATCCAACAGGCTCCTAATGGCTTGGCAGAGGCCTTTATAATTGGTGAGAATTTTATAGGCCGTGACAAGGTAGCCATGATACTGGGGGATAATATCTTCTGGGGCCAGAGCTTCAGCGACCATCTGAAAAAGGCCGCGGCCATAGAAAAGGGAGCTATGATCTTTGGCTATTATGTTCAAAATCCAAGGGCCTTTGGAGTGGTGGAATTTGATGGTGCCGGCAATGTAATTTCCCTGGAGGAAAAGCCGGAAAAGCCAAAGTCAAAGTATGCCGTGCCGGGCCTATACTTCTATGACAATACCGTGGCAGAAAAGGCAAAGTCCTTAAAACCCTCTCCCAGAGGCGAACTGGAAATCACAGATCTGAACAAACTGTATCTGCAGGAAGGTACCTTAAAGGTAAATCTGCTTGGAAGAGGTATGGCCTGGATGGATACCGGAACTCACGGGGCAATGCTTCAGGCTTCAAACTTTGTTGAGGCTGTGCAGAATACTCAGGGAACCTATATTGCCTGTCTGGAGGAGATTTCCTATAGGAAGGGCTGGATAAGCAGAGACCAGGTGAGAGAGCTGGCTAAGCCGCTTATTAAAACCGGGTATGGACAATACCTCATGGAGATAATAGAGGAAGGTTAGTGGTGACAAGATGGGAAAGTTTGAATTTATCAGTACAAGGATAAGGGATTTATATATAATACAGCCTACGGTTTTTGGAGACCAAAGAGGCTATTTTATGGAGTCATATAACAAGAAGGAATTCTTTGAAGCAGGACTTACCATGGAGTTCGTACAGGATAATGAATCCAAGTCTAAAAAGGGAGTACTGAGGGGTATGCACTTTCAGACTAAGCATACCCAGGGTAAGCTTGTCAGGGTAACTCAAGGTGAAGTCTTTGATGTGGCAGTAGACCTTAGAAAGGGTTCCCCAACCTATGGACAGTGGGAGGGTGTATTGCTGTCTGAGGAAAACAAACGTCAATTCTATGTGCCGGAAGGTTTTGCCCATGGATTCTTGGTGCTATCCGAGACAGCGGTGTTCAATTATAAGTGCACAGATTACTATGCCCCGGAATATGACAGCGGTCTCTTGTGGAATGATCCCGACGTTGGAATAGAGTGGCCGCTGGAAGGCATAGAGGAAGTGCTGCTGTCTGAAAAGGATAAAGTGCAAAAGAGATTGAAGGATTTAGAGGTTCCATTTATATATAAGGAGAGTGTAAGATAATGAAGACATATTTAGTAACCGGTGGGGCCGGTTTTATTGGATCCAATTTCGTCATCTATATGCTTAAGAGATATAAGGATATAAAGATCATTAACTTAGATAAGCTTACCTATGCAGGAAATCTGGAAAACCTGAAAGAGGTTGAAAATTACCCAAACTATGTGTTTATACAGGGAGATATAACTGATAGAGAAGTTGTAAGTAAGATCTTCAGGGATTACTCCGTAGATTATGTGGTTAATTTTGCTGCTGAGTCCCATGTAGACAGAAGTATAAGGGAACCTGAAGTCTTTGCCAAGACCAATGTTCTGGGCACAGTAAACCTGTTGAATTGTGCCAGGGAGGCATGGCTGGATGGGGAGCAGTGGAAGCCCGGTGTTAAGTTCCTCCATGTTTCTACAGATGAGGTCTACGGTTCCTTAGGGGAAACAGGATTCTTTACTGAGGAGACTCCACTGGACCCCCACAGCCCCTATTCTGCAAGCAAGGCAGGCTCCGACTTAATGGTTAAGGCCTATGGGGATACCTATAAGATGCCAATAAATATAACCAGGTGTTCCAATAACTATGGCCCCTATCAATTTCCTGAAAAGCTCATACCCCTGCTCATAAACAACTGTCTCAACCACAGGGACTTACCGGTTTATGGTGACGGCCTGAATATAAGAGACTGGCTTTATGTTGAAGACCACTGCAAGGCCATCGACATGGTTATAAACAAGGGCGTATGCGGCGAAGTATATAATGTGGGCGGTCACAATGAGAGAACCAATATACAGATCGTTAAAACAGTAATCAGTTATATCCATGAAAATGTTGATAAGTCCGTTACTGAAGACCTCATTAAGTATGTGGAAGACAGAAAGGGTCATGACAGAAGATATGGCATAGACCCAAGTAAGATTAAGAATGAATTGGGCTGGTATCCGGAGACTGGATTTGAGGCAGGAATTGTTAAGACTATTCAATGGTATTTAGACAATAAACAGTGGCTGGAAGGAGTAACCTCAGGAGAATACCGCAACTATTACGAAAAAATGTATAAGTAATATACCAGGGGGAAAGAAAAGATGAAGATAATTAAAACTCTTGCCGCTTTCTTTATAGGTCTGATGGCTCTGACCTTTGCAGCTCCGGTAAATGTAAATGCGGCTGCTAAGCTTCAGAAAAAGCTCATGGTGGAAAGTCCTAAGGTCAATGAAAGTTATGTGAATAAGAACATTACAGTTTCCGGATGGGCCCAGGACCCCTCCGGAGTTAAGGAAGTCAATATATACTTGAACGGCAAGCTTCAGGGAAAGGCCAACTATGGAACAGGCAGGCCTGACGTAAATAAGGTTTCTCCCGGCTATCCTCAAGGAAATAATACTGGCTACAGCTATACTATAAACTATGCAAATTTAACCACCGGAACCTATAAGGTGACAGTGGAGCTGGTTGGTAAGGACAACCAGAAACTGAAAAAGGAAGTAAACATTTCACTAAAGAAGACAGTACTTCCCTTAAAAGCAGCACTGGAAAGACCGGCAAATAACACCTCAACCACCGCTAACAGCCTGAACTTCTCCGGCTGGGCCACAGGCCCATCCGGCATTAAGGAAATAAAGGTTTATGTGGACGGGGCCTACAGGGGAAGTACAGTACCTAAGGCTGCCAGAAAGGACGTAGCAGCTATTTTCCCAACTTACAAGGATTCCCTGACCTCAGGTTTCAGCTATGAACTGAGTATGTTAAATATGACTAAGGGAGTTCACAAGGTTGTCTTTGAAGTTACAGGAAATGATGGACAAGTAACAAAGCTGGAGCGGTCTTTTGAATATAAGGGATTAGCCCCAAGATATGGCGTTGACAGCCCTGCTGGGGACTATGAAACAGATTCCTTCAGCATTATGGTCAAGGGTTGGGCCCTGAATTCCGCAGATATCAGTGCCATCAACGTGTATGTAGATAACAATTACAATGGACAAGCTACCCTGAAAGAGAAGAGAACAGACATAGCAGGCAAATATCCAGGCTATCCTCAGGGAGAGGACAGCGGCTTCAGCTATAAATTGGACATGAAGTACATATCCTTTGGCAAACACAGCTTAAAGCTTGAATTTATCGCTGCAGACGGAACCATAATATATGATGTCAGAAACTTTACATATAATAAGCCCAAGGCCATTGTCAGCATAGAATCACCTAAGCTGAATGAAAGCGTAAGCAGCGGTACCATCACTGTATCCGGTTATGCTCTGAATGCCAGCGGTGTAAAAGATGTTTATATAATCTTGGATGAAACCTTTGCCGGAAAACCTGAGTATGGTGAAATAAGAACGGACCTAGGGCATTATGCCGATGCCTTTCCGGAGGTAATAGAGGTTGGCTTCAGCCATACCATTGATATAAGCACCTTATCAATTGGAAAACATGATATTACAGTTCTGGCTCAGGGTAATGACGGCACAGCCACCACTGCAACTATAACCTTTAATATGCACGGCCTGGTGGAAAAGGTCTACTACGACAAGGATCTGGACTACTATGTGCAAAGGCAGTATGAAAAGGGAGCCAATGTGATTTTTGGAAGTTCTACTCCTCCCACCTATGAACAAGTGAAGTACTATATGGATCCGGAAAACTTCATCAATGATCCTTCCGGAAAATATATGTTCCTGAAGCTTACATATATAGAGGGTATAGATGTAGAAGACCTCAACAGAACCTTGGCTGGCAAGGGAGTACTGGAAGGAAAGGGACAAGCATTCCTAGATGGTGGAAAACTGTACAATGTTAATCCACTGTACCTTATAGCCCATGCCCTCTTGGAAACCGGCAACGGTAAGTCAAAATTAGCTACAGGTATAAACGTAACCAGCGTAGGAGGCGTACCTGTAGAACCTAGGGTGACCTACAATATCTATGGAATTGGGGCAAGAGACTCCAACCCCAACGTCCTCGGCTCCGAATACGCCTATAAGCAGCAGTGGTTCTCCGTGGACGCAGCCATAATAGGCGGTGCAAAATTCATCTCTGAAAGCTATATCCAAAATGAGGTGTATAAGCAGTACACCCTGTACAAGATGAAGTGGAACTTTGATGTAATCTGGCACGAATATGCCACAGACATCGGCTGGGCCAGCAAGCAGACAAAGTCCATCAAAGCCTTGGTGGACCAGATGGAACGACCCGTTTTGGTATTCGAAGTACCGGTATTTGCACCTAAGGCTAATTAAAAATTAAGAATTAAGAATTATGGTGGACTTTTCTCAGCGAGAGCTGAGAAAAGTCTTTGAATTTAATATTTTTTAGAGCCCGTGAGGGCTCTTTAATTATTTTTTAAAAATTCAGCCATAGCTGAATTCCCACCTTTATTCTTAATTTTTAATTCAAAGCAGATATCTTTTTGCTTTTTCTCCCATTATTATTTATAATAATTAAGTAGTGGAAGTGGAAGTGTAAACGTAAAGAAAAGAAGATTTGGAAAAGGAGAATTTGGATGGCAAAAAGAGTTTTTATCAATGGAAGTATTCTACATGAACAGCCTTCCGGTCTTGGGATTTATGCAGAGAATGTGATAAAGCAGATTGGCAGAAAAAACAAGGATATTAAAGTATTCTGCCCCGTGGATATAGAAGGGGTAGAGGTAATAAAGATTACAGATAAGGTTAAGCCCAGCTATGGCAGAAAGGGAGGATTTTTCAGGTTTTTATGGACACAGCTTGTATTGCCTTTTAAGGCGGGGAAGGAGGATATATTATATCATCCTTTTCAGTACATATCGTTTTTATCCCGGGCGAGGCAGATCATTACAATTCACGATTTCATACCGGTACATTTCCCAGAGGTTGCAAAGCATCAATACTATTATTATAAGTACATAATGCCCTTTCTTTTGAGAAAGGCAGAAAAGATAATCTGCATATCTGAAAACACCAAGAAAGACTTGCTGGACCTTTACAAGGTTGACGAAAGTAAAATAAAAGTTGTTTATAATGGATATGATAAAAATGTATTCAACAGGGAGAAAAAAGATAAAGCAGTATTACAAAAGTATGGTATAGACAAGGACTACATAATTATGGTAGGAGCTGCCTATCCCCATAAAAATCTGGAGAGCGTATTGAAGGCCTTTAGTCAGATCAAGGATAAAACAGACTATAAGGTAGTTATAGTGGGCAAGGGCTCAGCCTATGTGGAGAAGTTAAAGGCCATGGCCGCAGAACTCAATATCAGTGATAGGGTTATTTTTCTCGGCTATGTGGATGGGCAGGATTTACCGGCACTTTATTACTTTGCAAAGGCCTTTGTTTATCCAACCCTATATGAAGGCTTTGGCCTGCCTATACTGGAGGCGGCGGCCTGTGGCACTGCTGTAATCTGCGGTGATAATTCTTCCTTGCCGGAAGCATCTGGAGAGGGAGCTGCGTTTTTTGATGCCAGAAGCATAGAAAGTATAAAGCAGGCCCTGGAGGCTGTGCTCTTTGATGAGAACTACAGGTTGGAGCTTATAAGAAAAGGAGAAGAAAACCTTAAGAACTTTTCCTGGGAAAAGACAGGGGAAGAAATATATAACTTTATAACGAAAGGATGAATAGGGGATGATATATGCATTTGCTGTACTCCAGCTTTTATTTCTTGGTTATTACATATATATAGGAAACAAAAAACAGGGGCTGACCTTCTGGGTAGACCCCTCTAAGATCTTTGTGCTTTTATGGGTGACCACCATATGTTTGTATAATTTTCAGTTCAGTGGACTGTATTCACCAACTTTACAAATTAATTTGATAGTTATGCTGATCATTGCAGCAATTATCTTAATACTTAGAAACAATTCCATTAGCAGTGAAGAGGCCATAGGACTTATAGATGAGATCAGTAAGGAAAATTCCTATAATACATATTACCTGGTGTCTAATGTGATCTTTTTTATGGCTGTGCCAACCTTTATTAATAATGTGCTGCACTATGGCTTAGCCTTTCTTGCAGAAAATAAAATCGGCAAGCAGCCTATGGAGCACTATTCTTCCTATATAGTATATATGCTTACCCTGTGTGCCCAGATAAAGTACATACTATATAGGACCTTTAAGAATAAAAAGGATCTTATAGTACTGATTATAAGTGTTTTGGTGCTTTTTCTTACCTTGAACAGAGGCCCCATAGCCTTTTTATTCACTACAATATATATATATGAAGTAATTCACTTCATCAAAATAAAGGATAGAATTTCAAAAAGAAAAATCTATATATCCATTTCCGCTGCAGTTTTAGCAGTGGTTATCTTCCTTCAGCTTTTTGCTTATGTTGGTAATGCAAGAATGGAGTACGCTCTTAATAAGTATAATAAGACCCTGCAGCAGCATTATAAGATGAGTGATTATATGCCTGACTCCTTGGTGTGGGTATACATGTACCTGACAAGTCCCATGGATAATGCGGCACATTCTATGGCTAGTCAGGAAGTGGAGTTTACCTATTTTAATAACCTGCTGTACCCCTTTATAAAATTATCAGCCAATATAGTGGGTAAGGGTGATGAATACAGGCAATGGCTAAACCATAGAAAGACTCTCAGTCCTCATTTAGCTCAGTCCGTGGGACTTACTGCTGACTCTTTTATAGTAGAGGCCTATCAAGACCTAGGATATGTAGGGGTACTAGTATATATTGGAATATATTGCGGTCTGATATACTTTACCATGAGGCTGAACAGGAGAAAAACAGACTTTTCTGCCGTAGGAGCCATGGTCATATATTCAAATACTCTAAACCTGCTGCTCTGGAGTGTGTTTGTCAACTCCTTAAAGATTCCTGTATTGCTGCTGAATATTATGGCGGTGGTGGCAGTAGAACTTAATCATAAATATAAATTGCTGCCAAGATTATATGAATTTATAAAGAAGAAGGTGAGATAATGAATAAGAGAGTATTTATTATTTTACTGAATTACAATGGGGCTGTAGATACAATTGACTGCATACATTCATTGGAAAGAATAGATTATGATAATTATAAAATAGTGGTAGTTGATAATGAATCCACGGATAAGTCTGTTTCATTAATAAAAAAAGCAATAGGCAATAAACACATATTTATGTCCTCCGGTAAAAACGGAGGCTTTGCTTATGGGAATAATGTTGGTATAAGGTATGCACTGGAACAGGGAGCGGAGTACATATTATTGATAAATACGGATACCTTGGTGGAACCGGACTTCTTAAGCAAGCTTGTAGGTGCAGCGGAAGAGCATCCTGAGGCAGGCTTGGTTACAGGCAGGATACTCTATGAGGGAAACAGAGACAAGATCTGGTATGGCGGCGGAGAAATAAATTGGAAGAGATTTTATGGCAGCCATTATCAAGGAGAAAATACCGAAGACAAGGGTGGCCTAAGAAAGGTAACCTTTGCCACCGGCTGTCTTATGCTCATCAAGGCAGAGGTGTTTGATAAGGCGGGCTTCCTGCCGGAAGAATATTTTATGTACTACGAGGATGTAGATTTTTGCGCAATGATCCAGGAGCAAGGCTTCACAATCCTCTATGAACCCAGTGCGGTAATATATCACAAGGTCAGCGCTTCCAGCGGAGAAGAGGAGTCTGCCTTTGCAGTAGAGTGGAATACAAGAAACAGAATCAGATTTATCAGAAAGTATAAAAAGAGAATCAATTTTTTGAGCTATATAAAGTTAATGTTATTTTTTTATATAACCCGTATAGGAAAAATTGCAGGATATATATCAAAAGGACGTATAGACAAAGTAAAAGCATTAATAAAAGGAGTAAATTTCATATTTTATAATCATTGATTTTACTAACTTTTTTATTATTCAAAAAGGAAATTCACCCCAAAATGTCGAATATTTAAGTATCACCAAAAATACACAACAAAGAGGAGTGAATACTTATGTATATTCGACAAGAATGCCTATTTTCCTTTGAAGAAATAATAAAATTACAACCTAAAACTAGGCTTGAATTAATTCTAGCCCAACTAGATTTTTCAAATGTATTAAATGGTTTAGCCCAGCTACACGCTACGCGTGGCCCGAAAGGGCATAATGAGCTAGCACTATTGTATGCTTTAGTTGCTATGCAAGTTGAAAAAATTAAATATTTTAATAAGTTAGTCGATAGACTTAAGACTGATCCTATATTTAGGTATAATTGTGGTTTTAACATTTTAGAGAAAACACCTTCAGCATCAACCTTTAGTAGATTTTTAACTAAGCTATCCAAAATACCTTCATTGGAATATGACTTCGATTGTTTAGTTAAAAAGGCCATTAGTATAGGAATTGTTGATGGTTCAAATGTAGCAATCGATTCTACTAAAATTGATTCTTTTGAAAAAGCTAGACCTAAATCCAAACTTAAGAATGATGCTGTTTCTCCAAACTGGGGAGCTAAGAACGATACTGATGGTAATAAAATACGTTGGTTCGGATTTAAGCTTCACATACTGGCAGATTGCAAGAGTGAACTACCCTTAAGCATATTGCTATCTCCCGCTAGTTATAGTGATGGAGATTTAGCTATTCCGCTGATAAAAAAGTTCATCACCAACTACTCTGGAGTTTTGAGTCCTAAGCATTTTATTATGGATAAAGGTTATGATTTTCAAAAGATTTATGATTATGTTACTCACGATGTTAAAGCACAACCAATTATAGCTTACAATCCTAGGGCACAGTATGCTCCACCAGAAGGATTTAATGAGAAGTTTGAACCCATATGCTCAATGGGATATCCATTAACTTACTGGGGAAAAGATGGTGACTACCTTAAATTTAGATGTCCCCAAGCAACCGGTAAGGTTAATTGTCCATTTGGAACAAAGCATTGTAGCAATTCAAACTATGGATTTTGCCTAAAGGTAAACTATAAAGAGAATAATAGGTATTACTCTTATCCTCTTAGGAGCAGTGAAGATTGGCAAAAACTCTATAATCAACGCACCTCTATCGAGAGGTGTAACTCAAGATTGAAAGAGTACCTAAATGTTAATAATCTGCGTTCAGCAGGTATTAGAAAAGCAAAAGTTGTAGCTCTACTAAACTGTATGGCTTTAGTAGCAGGCACTATTGCTGTTAATCAGAAGTCTAACGACTTAAATTTAAAGCAAGCAGGATAAATTTATTAGTTTTAAAAGTTATCCACAGGTGCAATAGCACCTTGGCTTTGCTATTATCTTTTTCTGAACAAAATAGTTAATTATTAACAAAAAGTAATGATTTTTAAATATAATTGAGGAAGTTTAATTGTGCAATTTCCTCAAAAGGAATATTTTTTTAAAAAAAGCTGGTTTTTATTAGAACTTTTTCCTTTATAACTACGTATATAATGTAGGAACCAAAACTAGTGAATATATCCATCCATGATATGGTAGGTTCGTGAAATGTTTGCTGAAAAACTTTTATTTGATAATTCTATAAAATGGGTGTATAATTACTAAAGAAAGGTAAAAACTTGTCCTAATTGGTACTGGTTGTCCTAATTGGTACTAATGGAAATATTTTTTCATGTTTGGTGCGAATTGGACAAAATAGTCTATTTGCCCCAGCTAAAGCAAATAATTCTAAAAAAAATGTGGACAAACACTAAGCTGTGTATTATAATTTAAATTGTAATATTTGAAAGTTTATTCAAATAAAGAATAAATCTTTAAAATACTACAGTTTGGTTATATATTGGCAAGGATTCCAATATATTATAAGGACATAGTAAATATGAAGTATCTTAACCATATGTACATATAAATTTCACGATTGTATTCCTGGGGTGTACGGTCGGACAAGCATCACGTGTTTTATAAGCCTTAATTTATTTTTTAGGCTTTAAAAATAAATATAATATATATTATCTAAATAGGAGGGAAACTCAAATGAACAAAAAAGTTGAAAAAGCTCTAGGTAAAGCTTTGACAGCAAGTTTAGCTGTTAGCATGGCTGCAGGCGTTTCAGCAAATGCTGCTACAGCATCATCAGCTGATATACTTTACAAAGCTGCTTACAACGCAGTAGTTAAAGCTAAGACCGAAAGAACTCAAAAAGCTATCAATGAAGCAAGAGAAGCTATAAAGGCTCTTAAAGGCACAGGTGCTGCTTGGGCAATCGGCGAATTCTCAAAGCAAGTTGATACAGTACAAGGACCAAAATTCAAGGCTATAGTTGATGGTATTGCTAAAGCTAAGGCTAGCCAGAAGCAAGCAGACGTTGATGCTGTAAGAGCATTAATCGAACCAGAACTACCAGCTGTATACAGAAATTCTTACAGCTCAGCTGTTGACGCTGTACAAGGTGCATTAAACGCAAAAGTTGATGCGGCTGTAAAGAAGGCTATAGAAACTCAAGCACAGGCTGATGTAGATGCAGCTACAGCATTGGTTAATGAAGTTAAGTCTTCAACTAATGCAAACATTAAGGCTTGGGCAGTACTTATTGAAAAGAAGTTAGTTGATGGAACAGCTGCTCTTAAGGTGGTTAGCGTAACTGCTTCAAACTTAAAGGAAGTTGTTGTTACATTCAGCAAGCCGGTTAATGTTGATACAACTAAGCCAGCATCTGATTATTTTGCTGCAAAGAATAACACTGTAGCAAATATAGCTCTTTCAGCAGACAAGAAGGTTGCTACTCTAACTTTAGGAACTGCTATAGCTCAACAAGGAGATGTAGAAGTTACAGTTAAGAAAGTATTAGGCTTAGTAGCTGATGAAACTAAGACTATAAATGTTATAGATACAACTTTACCAGTAGCTGAAGCTATAAAGTTAACTGGACCAAGAACATTCGAGTTAACTTTCAGCGAACCATTAAAGGTTAAGCCAGCTGTAGAAGTTGAAAATGGTATCTATGGTGCTACTGTTGGCGATCTTTCAGCTGATGGAAAGTCATTAACAGTTACACTTGGAACTGACTTGGCAGCAGGAGACTACAAGGTTAAGGTTACTGACTTTGAAGATTATGCTGCTTTCAAAGGATTAGCAAAGACTTTCACATTAGCATTTGTTAAAGATACAACTGCTCCAGTTGCATCAATAAAGAAGGCTTCACAGAAGGAAGTTGTTATAGAGTTCAGTAAGGCTGTTACTGGCTTAACTAAGGAGAACTTCTATCACACTTATTCTGCATGGCAGCCAAGAGCAATCGAAACTACTGATGGAGGAAAGACTTATAAGTTAGATTTCTCAAATCAGTACTTACAAGAAGGTAATGTAGTTATAACTGTATTAGCTAAAGTTGGAGATGTAGAAGTTAAAGACGCTTGGGGCAATAAGATGGCAGCAGATGCTAAATTAGTTGCTACAATCGTTAACGACGTAACTCCACCAACAGTTACTAAGGTTGAAGCTACAGCAGAAAATAAAGTTGCTGTAACATTCTCAGAAGATGTTGTTAAGCCACTTACTGGAAACTTCGTTATTAAGAATAAAGATGGAAAGGTTGCTGCAGAAGTAACAGTGGTTGATGAAGATGCTGATAACAGCAAACTTTACAACTTGACATTATCCAAGAAGTTAGACGGTGGAAATTACACTGTTGAAATAAAAGATGTAGTTGATAAGGCATTATCAGCAAACAAGATGGCTCCTGCAACATTTACAATTACTGTAACTGATAAGACTGCTATAACACTTTCAGAAGTTAAAGCTGCTTACGTATTAGATTCTACAAAGGTTAAGTATGTATATGTTACATTCCCAGAAGCTGTTGCAGTGACTGGTTCATATTCAGCATTAAACAAGGATAACTACCTAGTTCAAGGTGCTGCATTAAAGTCAGCTGATAAGATTGAAAAGTTTGACGACAAGACTGTTAAGATTACATTAGCAGAAGCT
Source organism: Clostridium thermarum (assembly GCF_006351925.1). Taxonomy (NCBI): domain Bacteria; kingdom Bacillati; phylum Bacillota; class Clostridia; order Eubacteriales; family Clostridiaceae; genus Clostridium; species Clostridium thermarum. The sequence goes on from NZ_CP040924.1 coordinate 1,054,578, forward strand.
GTTGACTTAGCATCTGCAGCTGCTGACAGAGTAGTAACTGTAGGAAGAATAGCTGACCTTGCTGGTAACGTACCAACTGCAATGTCCGCAAACATTGCTTTAGAGGCTGCTGCAGCTCCAGTAAAAGCTGACTTCAGCGCTAAGATGGTTGGCTTGAACAAAGTTGAAATCACAGTTAAGGCTAAGCTTACTAACGTAACTGCTGATGCATTCCTAGCTAAGAAAGGAGCTGCTGCTGCAAATACTTTCGCTGCTGCTACTTATGTAATCAATGATAAGGGTGAAACAGTTATCACTGGTACATTAAAGTCAACAGAAGCTTTAGCTGACAAGGAAGCTAGTTCTTTAGCTGCATTAACTTTCGAAGTAAAGGCTGACAAGCTAAAGACTTTAACTGGCCAGGTTGTTGGCAATATAACTGGTATTACTGCTGCTGATGGAATCGCTCCAGCTGTTAAGGAAGTTAAGCAGGGTACTGGTGCAGCAGTTGAGATTGTATTCGATGAGGATATAACATTGCATACACTTGCAGCTACAGATGTTGTTGTAGTTGATAAGGATGGCAAGACTCTTGTTGCTGGTATAGGCTATACTGTATCTGCTAGCGGAAAGACACTAACAATTGACTTAGATGATGCTTATAAGGGTAATGTAACTGTAAGCACTAAGTCAACAGTAACTTACATCAAGGATGCTGCTGGTAATACTGTAAATAGTGTTGCTGCTAAGACTGTTGAAATAAAATAATTTCAATATAAAAGTAAGGGTGGGTTAGTCCCATCCTTATTTTTTTAGCAGAGTATACATTGACTAATGTTTGTAAGAATATTATATTAATACTAGATTGTTCTTATTTTCTGGAGGTGAAAGAATGGCAGCAGCTAATAAAAATATAGAACTCTATATTTCCGATTCAGCAAAAGCTAGGATATCTGACTTTAGATTGAATTTGATGAAAGAAGAATTGAAGGCTATAAATGAAAAATATCCAATAGAAAAAAATACTGTGGATATACATATATCCTATGCCTTAAATACAGATGAGGGCATTGAGGTTGAATTTTATATAAGGAATAGTTGTGATAGAGTGATCAATTTTGATCAAGTAGCTCTTATGTTGGTTAAGGAATGTTTAGTTATCGCTACAATAGATGCAGATTTACGGGAAGTTGGTAATATACCACCATTTTCAGCTGTACCCGCATTGGTAGTCTTCAAAGATGTGAGAGTGGAAACAGAAGATCTTGCTAATGTAGAAATTCAGTTCTCTAACGAAGTAGAATTTGCAGCGATAAAAACAGTGGAAGTAGATATAGACAATATTCCTGAAAACTTACAAAGTAAATACCGAAGAACTATTGAGAAATATGCAGCCAATCTACCGAGACTAAAGAAAGATTCTGTTGACTTAAATGCCTATGATGTTTTCTATGATGAAGAGGGCAATATAAATGTAGTACTTTTCATAAGAAACGGTTATGATAGAAATTTAAGAGTAAAGAGGTTCCCACTGGGAATATATAATGCCGATGACGTGCTTATATATCATGGTGAATTTAATGCAAGGGAGTTAGCCATAAAGGCGAATTCTTCAATCTTAACTATTGTTAAAATACCGAAAGAATTACAGCCAATTACTGATACAGATTTATCAAAATTCAGAGTAGTTTTTAATTAATTTAAATTGCCATAATATCATAAAAAAAGATTGATAATTTAAATTGTTAATGCTATACTGTGGATGTTTATCCAGTTATATGAAATATTTTGATTTTGATACCAATTCAAGAAAAATAAAATAAACTTGGATAAATGCACAAAAAACACTTCAATTTTCTAATAGTATGTGCTATAATAAAAATGTAAAGAAAAGTTAGTTTTAATTTGCAAAATGGAAGTTCAAACCATTGCTTCTATTTAGATAATAGTAAGAGTCGACCAAAAGTTGACTCTTATTCCCTTTCCAGCAGTAAAAAAAGCTGTCCCTTAGGGCAGCTTTTTCTTATTTATAGAACTCTATACTTCTCAGGTTTACTTCTATATTTGCTCTATTACCTATATCAAACCTGAACTTGGTCACACCCTTCAGTTCCTTCCCAAACTCAATAATATAGTTATCCTTTCCTGGAACCACAGTTATAGTCCTGCTGCCTGCCTCAGTAAATTTCCCTTCGGTTTCAGCAGAGGCCCAGAAGATTTGCACAGGCTCTCTGGAGCTTACCCTTGCTAAGTCAAGGCGTATATATTTCAGATCCACAGCAGGGAAGGTCCAGATTATCTGGCTGTCGTTGCCCTTGGATACATACAGCTCTGTATTATTAACGCCGGGCTGATGGAAGGTGTCGTTGAGCTTTATGTCTGTTTTATCCCCAGTATAGGCTATATCTAATGATTGTACTAGCTGTTTATCTTCCAGAACCTTAAGATCATCATCAAATACGTTAAGGTTATAGGTTAAGAGGTTTGATATATGGCGCTCTACTATTTCAAAATAAACCAGCTTAGTATCGGATAACTTTCCAGGCAGAGTGTCTATAAGAGGATTATTTAAATAATGATAATCCAGCCTCATACCAAAATAAGGAGTAATAAGAGGCAGTAAGTTGTAGCTAAAGGAGTCAAAATAGGCCAAGGTCTTTGGCAACAGGTTTTTGGTTTCAGCCAGCTTAATATCAGCTGTGGCTTCCAGGATATTGCTGTCTATACCCAAAAGCCCGTCCAGATCACCGTCGTAATTCTTAGTTGATACGGTTTCTATGGACAAATTTCCTTCAAAATTGTATTTAGCTGCATACTTGGACATGAACTCATTGGCTACTAAGGCTGCAGCAATATCATTCCAATGGGTATCTCTCTTATAGTACAGAGAATACTTATCCTTATTTTCAATTAAGACTTTCTTAGCATCTAAGGTATTAATATTTTTATGCTCCAATGCCTTCATAAGTCTTTCATAGTTGCTCTCAGCATTGGGATTTTTCTGGGGTATCCCAACAAACTCAGGATAGATTGTACTTTTATTAGGTGCTACATAGAAGATAAAATCAATCCCTTCCCTGGTCAGATTATCCTGAAAAACCCTGAGCTTGTTGGCTATGAGTTCTATATCTTCATCTTTTAAGAGGTTAGTCCTATGATAATCCGCCATCTCATCGCCATGAAAGAGGTAATCATTAGTCCCCATATGGACCTTTTCATGGGTAGACTTTTTAAACAGGTTTACATCTATAGTATTGGACAAACGTATCAGATGGTCTCTGAAGCCAAAGTTGTCGTTATAATAGGTTTCGTAAGTCTGAGTAAACTTAGCCAGAGGCTGCTTAATATCAAAGACAGGCTTCTGAGCCTTGACCCTTTTTTCGTTTAATATATCGGCTTTAAAGAGCTGCGTATTCATTTGAAAGAGCGGCAGTGCAATTATGACACAAAAAGCTGCAATATATAGCTTTTTAAATAAATTTTTTCTTATATTTTCTCTCATATCTATTATCCCCCCTTCTAGAATTGAAAGTATATGAAGGGCATGTAGCTTCCGGTGGTTAACAATGCCAAACTATAAATTAATAATGCTAACGAAAAACAACTTTTTGTAAAGCCAAGCAAACTTGCATTTATCCTGCCTTCAAATTTTATAGATGGCATCAGGCTCAGCACTAAGGAAATTATCAATATTACAATAAATTTAGTATCAATACCCAGTGCTGCGTTGCTTAAAGCCGAAGCCGGTGTATTGTTAAAGAGGGTTTTCACAAAACCTAGTGCGTAAGGCAGGTCCACAGACCTGAAGAATACCCAGCCCAGGGCAACCAGGAAGAAGGTCCAGAGCTGACTTATAAAGCCCGGCAGCTTACCAAGAAGTTTTCCGCCGCCAACTCTTTCAAGGCAGCTTAATATACCATGGTAGGCTCCCCAGATTACAAAGGTATAACCGGCACCATGCCACAGTCCGCTTAGCAGAAAAATTATCATAGTATTGAGCAGGGTTCTGCTTGGAGATATCCTGCTGCCGCCAAGGGGGAAATAAACATATTCCCTTAAAAAAGAGGTAAGGGATATATGCCAGCGTTTCCAAAAATCTGAAATACTCTTAGCAATATAAGGCCTGTTGAAGTTCTCTGTAAGTTCAAAGCCTGACATCTTTCCAACTCCCAGTGCCATATCTGTATAACCGGAAAAGTCATAATAGATCTGCAGGGTATAGAGAAGCATACCTAACCAGGCATATCTTGTCCCAAGTGAATTGGGAGCTGTTTCGAAAATTTTGTTTGCCACCTGTTCAAGAGCTGTGGACAGGATAACCTTTTTGCCTAGGCCAATTGAAAATCTGTAGATTCCCTCTGCAAATCTATCTGCGGTATGTTCTCTCTTGCGGATTTGAGGTGCCAGGTGATTGAACTTATCAATAGGGCCCGCCAGAAGCTTGGGAAAGAATAATATATAAAGTGCAAAATCGAAAATTGACTTAAGAGGTTTTTCCTTGTTTTTATAAATATCAACTATGCAGCTTATCTGCTGGAAGGTCATGTAGGATATTCCCAGGGGAACCAAAAGCTTTACTTCCTTAAGCTGCTTAGTAGTAAAGTCATTTAGTATTCTGTTGATAAAATCAATGGCAAAGTTTGTATACTTATAGGTAAAAAGCAGAATAAGGTTTAAGGCTATAGAGATAAAAAGTACCACCTTTTTCCTGCCGCCGGTAGATTTGTCCAATATAATTGCAAGAAAATAATTAATAATGATACTCAAAAGTATTACTGAGAAGGTATATGGAGAACCCCACAGATAAAATACAATGCTAAGCAATAAAAGAACTATATTTCTGTACTTTTCCTTAATTAAATTGTAAAATAGTAAGGAAAGGGGTAAAAATAAGAGAATAAAAATTATTGAATTAAAAGACAAGACCATTCTCCTTTCGATAAAAATTCCGTATATAATTATATATTATACACTAAAATTGATAAATGTATAACCTTTGATATGCTTTATACACTATGCGACAGCAATGTTTCATGAATGAGCAATGAGTAATTAGTGATGAGTAATTATAGTTGCTTTTCCTCCCCAGCGGAGGAAAAGCTTCCATAACTACTCATTGCTCATTACTAATTACTAATTATAAAATGTTGTGCAAATCAGCCTGTGTATATATAATAAGAAGGGGAATTTAAGACTACTTTGAAGGAGTGTAAATAATGAGCAACCTGCTGGATGTGTTTGGAGATTATAGTGCCAGAGAAATAAAGAGAATTATGCCCATAGTTAAGAAAATAGAGAGCTATGAAAAAGAAATGTCAAAGCTGACCGATGAGGAGCTTAGAAATAAGACTGAAGTTTTCAAGTTTAAGCTTTCAAAGGGAAAGACTTTAGATGATATACTGCCGGAAGCTTTTGCAGTGGTCAGGGAGGCTGCCTATAGAGTTTTGAACATGAAACACTATGAGGTGCAGCTTATTGGAGGTATTGTGCTTCACCAGGGTAGAATAGCGGAAATGAAGACAGGAGAAGGAAAGACCCTGGTTGCTACACTGCCGGCGTATCTCAATGCTTTAACTGGAAAAGGGGTACATATAGTTACTACTAATGACTACCTAGCAAAAAGAGACAGAGATGAAATGGGCCAGATCCATGAGTTCCTTGGCTTAACCGTAGGAGTAATTCTCCATGATATGGAGCCTGAGGAAAGAAGGACAGCCTATAATATGGACATCACCTACGGTACAAACAATGAGCTGGGCTTTGACTATCTGAGGGATAATATGGCTATCAGCAGGGAAGAGAGAGTAATGAGGTCCCTGAACTATGTCATCGTGGATGAAATTGACTCCATACTCATCGATGAGGCCAGAACACCGTTGTTAATTGCCGGGGAAGGGGACGAACCTTCAGAGGTCTATTATGCTGCGGACAATTTTGTAAAAAAACTTAAGAAAGATGAACACTATGTGGTAGATAATAAGGTAAAGGCGGTAACTCTTACAGAAGCAGGTGTTGAGCTTTGTGAAAAAGAGTTTGGTATAGAAAACCTGGCAGATGAAAAAAATAGAAATATACAGCATCATGTAGTTCAAGCCTTAAAAGCCAACTATATCATGATGAATAACAGAGACTATATAGTAAATGACGGTGAGGTTCTCATAGTTGACGAATTCACCGGCAGGGTTATGGACGGCAGAAGGTTCAACGAAGGCCTCCACGAGGCCATAGAAGCCAAGGAAGGTCTAGAAGTAAACAATGAATCAAAAACTCTGGCTACCATAACATTGCAAAACTTTTTCAAGTTGTATAACAAGCTCTCCGGTATGACAGGAACAGCCTATACTGAGCAGATGGAGTTCAGAGAAATCTATAACCTGGACGTGGTGGTTATTCCAACAAACAAGCCTGTAAAAAGAATCGACCATAATGATGAGGTCTATAAAACTACCAGGGCTAAGTACAATGCCATAGTAAGGGAAGTAATTGAAAGCCATGAAAAGGGTCAGCCTGTACTTGTAGGTACCTCTTCCATAGAAAAGTCTGAAGACATATCTGCCCTCTTAAAGAGAAAGGGCATAAAGCACTATGTTTTAAATGCAAAAAATCATGCCTTGGAAGCTAAGATTATTGCCAAGGCCGGCGAAAAGGGTGCCGTGACCATTGCTACCAATATGGCCGGCAGAGGTACGGACATAAAGCTGGCCCCCGGAGTAGCTGAATTAGGTGGACTTAAGGTAATCGGTACAGACAGACATGAGTCCAGAAGAATAGACAATCAGCTGAGAGGCCGTTCCGGCCGTCAGGGTGATCCCGGTTCTTCCAAGTTTATTATCTCCTTAGAGGATGAGCTGCTTAAACATTTTATGCCGGAAAGATTCAAGGAACTGGTTGAGAAGATGGCTATGGATGAAAATGTTCCACTGGAGGGCAAGCTTTTGAACAAGGCTATAGAAAGTGCCCAGAAAGCTGTTGAGGCTAACAACTTCGCCGCCAGAAAGAATTTGGTAAGCTATGATGACATAGTCAATGTTCAGAGGAAGGTAATATATGATGAAAGAAACAGGGTTCTGGACGGTGAAGATCTGAGAGATGATATACTGTCCATGCTAAGTGAAGTCATCAACAGGATGGTAACTGAATTTTTGGGTGATGCTTCCTCAAAAGAACGGGATGAAGAATTAAAGAACCTGATTGTATTTGCGGAAGAACTTTGCATTCCGAGCAATAGGTTAAGCTATGAAGAATTAAAAGGTAAAACCAATGATGAGCTAGAAGAGATAATTTACTCCATAGCCTGCGAGGTGTATGAGGAAGCAGAGAAAACACTGGGCGAAGATAGAGTCAGAACCATAGAAAAGGTAGCCCTCCTGAAGACTGTAGATGAGAAGTGGATAGAGCACATAGACAACATGGAATACTTAAAGGAAGGTATAGGCCTGAGAGCCTTCAAGCAAGTAGATCCGGTACAAATCTTCCAAATAGAGTCCTCGGAAATTTTCTACGAAATGCTGTATAGTATTAAGTACAATACTATTAAACAGCTTTTCTATAACTTAAAAACAAACAAATCATTTAATAATTAGTGAAAATAACGAGTAATTAGTGAAAATAATGAGTAGTTAAGGAAGAAATTTTATAATTGTTGCTTTTCCTCCGCTGGCGGAGGAAAAGCTTCCATAATTACTAATTAAAAAAGAAAGGTGTTACGTCATGAGAAATATTCTATTGATGGGTTACTCTCTGAACTCCGGGAACAAAGGAGTCAATGCTCTCACCAGGGGAACCGTTGACGCCCTGTTAGATAAATATGAAGATAATATAAAAATAACGATGTTTTCCTATACGGTAAAAGAGAAATGTATAAATGAATACTTCCATAAGGAGAGAAAATATTTGATAGATGAGTATCCAGCAGGCTTGAAAACCTTGGTGAAGGGATTTTTGGGAAAGGGCAATTTCACGGGGAAGTTTTTCAGGGAGAAGATTGAAGAGGCTGATTTAGTATTGGATATCAGCGAAGGAGACAGCTTCAGTGATATCTACGGCTTAAAGCGATTTGTTCTACATTCCATTTTGAAACTCTACACTCTTCATTTAAAGAAGGGCCTGATACTCATGCCTCAGACAATAGGTCCTTTTAAAAACCCCATTGTTAAAAAAGTCGCAGCTAATATTATAAGACGATCCCAAAAGGTCTATACGCGGGATAAGATCAGCTACAACATTGTAACTGATTCCTTGAAGGTGTCTTCACAAAACCTAAAGTGCTCTCCGGATATGGCCTTTTATATGGAGCCGGTGCTACCAATGAAGGTTAAAGACCTGTTTTACCAGGGTGAAAAAAACTTAATCGGTGTCAATATCAGCGCACTTTTATATAATGGAGGCTACAATAAGAGTAATATGTTCTCACTTAAGACCGATTATAAGGAACTGATTGATGATTTTTTGGCCCATATTCTAACAAAAACGGATGCTAATGTAATATTGGTGCCTCATGTACTAGATAAGGATATTGAAATAGAAGATGATTTCAGACTTTGCGAAAAAATATATGAAGAGATTAAAGAGAAATATAGGGGTAGAGTGAGGACTTTGGATAAGTTTTACGCAGAGAACGAGCTTAAGGGCATAATTTCTCAGTGTGATTTCTTTGTTGGCAGCCGAATGCATGCTTGTATTGCAGCAATCTCTACCACTGTGCCAACAATGCCCATAGCCTACAGCAGAAAGTTTGCAGGGATCTGGGAAGACTTAGGGCTTGGAAGATGCGTTTCAGATCCGAGAGAGGAATCTAAAGAGGACATCATAGTGAAATTTGATAGCTTGTATAGTGAGAGAGCAGATATAAACCAGCAACTTAGGGAGAAAGTTCCCCAAGTAAAAAATGCAATAAGAGAATTAATTAACTCCCTGGGCTAAGCTTAGGGGGTAGGAGGAATGACGTGTTTAAGGATTCAATGATACTGACCCTCAGTAAGGGGATTAGAGGAATTTTGGTCATATTGTTCACCTTTGTAATGGCTAGAAAGATGCCGGAAGATGTAATGGGGGTTTATAATGCCCTGACTCTGGTAACCAACTTACTGGCAGTTATATTTATTTTTGGGTTTCCAACAACCCTAAGCTATTACTATAAGGGATTTGATAAAAAGCGCAAGGAGGAACTGGTGGGTAACACCCTGCTGGTTCTTGTAGCCATTTCTCTTATAATGGCGGCCCTGCTCATACCCTTAAGGGGCTTAGTAAGCAGCATAGGCAAGATGGATTTTGGCGAATATTACATCTTTATCATACTATATTCTGTTATCATGGTAGCCTTTGGATTTTTGGAAAACCTGTATGTCAGTGCTGACAAAACCAGTGTCCTGGGCAAGATTTATATCATATATATTATTATCAGCTTCTCCCTGAATATTGCGGCAATAGCTATTTTCAACAATCTATGGCTGCTGCTGGAGTTTATGATAATTGTGGAAGCTGTGAGATCCATAGTCATGCTGATAATAATAATAAGGATGGAAAAGATTAAGTTAACTATAAATAAAGAACTGTTAATAAAGCAGATTAAATTTTCTATTCCACTGGGTATAGTAGCCATTGTGCAAAATCTGAACATGTTTATTGATAATTTCTTTATCATGGCCAATTTTACAGAGAGGGAATATGCCATTTATTCCAATGCAGCTAAGGATATACCCTTGGTTGGAATAATAACTGTATCCATTGCTACGGTACTTTTACCCAGCCTTTCACAGTTATATAAGACAGAGAAAAATCCCAATAAGCTTTTAGAAACCTGGGGAAAGGCCTGCGAAAAAACTGCTGTTATTATGTTTCCAATCTTTTGGATTCTGCTTTTCTTCAACAAAGGTTACGTAATAGCCCTGCTTTCTGAAAAGTATATAGAAAGCGCCCCAATATTTGTCATATATTTGATAAAGTTTCCTCTATATTTCACAGTATTTGGAAATATATTGGTAGCAATAAAAAAGCAGAAGTATACCATGTACAACATGATCATCGGTATAGTTGTAAACATAACACTAAACTATCTCTTGATTCAAAAGATAGGCTTTTCTGGTCCGGCTTATTCCAATGTAATAGTCCAGTATTTATTGGTTTTTCTGCAAATCTATCAGATAAGCAGATTTTTGCAGGTGCCAAAGAGAAAGCTTCTGCCCTACAGGACATTGGCTATAATTTTTATTGTACCATCCATAATTTCGGCAATAGCTTACCTTATAGCTAGCTTTTTCAAAATAGATGTGGTTGTATCTCTATTTGTTTTTGGTATAATAATATACTCAGGGTCCTTGCTCATATACAGTAAATTAAAACTCATTGATATTAAGGAATACTATGGTAAGTTAAGAGGTAAAACTCTTTAATGCCAATGGTTGACAGAAGTCTGAGGAAAAGAGGTGTTCATGATGACATCAAAATTTGAAAGAGTTAAACAAAATGACCTATGTGCCGGCTGCGGCCTTTGCGGCTCAGTCTTTTCAAAAATTGATATAAAGTATAGTGAAAAAGGATATATAAGGCCATATACAGAAGAGGAGCTGACTGCAGAGGAAGATGAAATGTTTGGAGAGTTTTGCCCCGGTTATACAATAAAACATAACCTGGTAGGCGTTAAGGATTATGTTTGGGGCAGTCATGAAGATATTGTGCTTTCCTATTCCACCGATGAAGGCATTAGAGAAATGGCTTCATCCGGCGGAGTCCTGTCGTCCTTGTTAATTTTTCTGCTGGAAACAGGAAAAATAGATGCTGTTATTCATATAGGAGTTGCAAAGGATAATCCCCTGCTCAATGAGGTCAAAATAAGTTATACCAAGGAAGAGATTTTAAGCAATGCTGGCTCAAGATACTCTCCTTCAGCCCCGCTGAGCAACATAGCAGCCCTGCTGGAAAGGGATAAGGTGTATGCTTTTGTTGGCAAGCCTTGTGATGCAGGAGCCCTTAGGATGTTTGCCAAGGTGGATAAGAGAGTGGAGGAAAGAATCCCCTATATACTGTCTTTTTTCTGTGCCGGAGTTCCTAGTACTGAGGGCACCAGAAACATACTCAGAAAATTTAATGTAAAAGAAGAGGAAGTCAGGTCCTTCAGATATAGGGGGGAGGGCTGGCCGGGACTTACTAAGATAGTGACAAAGGATGGAAGAACCTATACTATGAAGTATGAAGAATCCTGGGGAAAGATTCTAAACAGAACTCTTCAAAGAAGATGTAAGATCTGTATAGATGGCATAGGGGAATTTGCGGATATTGTCTGTGGTGACGGCTGGTTTGGAGACGAAAAGGGATATCCTAAGTTCGAAGAAGGAAAGGGAAGAAGCCTGGTGGTCATAAGAAATCAGAAGGGAAAAGAAATCTTCCAAGAGGCCCTTAAGCAGAACTATGTGGCCCTAGAATCAAAGGTTGACTTTAAGTATATGAAGAATATTCAACCCTTTCAATATGACAGAAGAACTACATTAATAGCAAAAATTTTGTCAATGAAGCTTTTTAATATAAAAACTCCCATATATAGTTGGAAGGTTATGTTTAAGTCCGCTAAGTACAGCAAAATTAAAGACTTGGCAAGAACCTTTGCTGGTACCTCAAAGAGGATAATTGACAAGCGATTGTAGACATGGTAACTATAACTATTGAAACATTTGTAGTTTGTAGGTTATAATAATAACGTGAGATTTGAGACAGCAGGCTGATATTTAAGAATATATTAGTGAAAACTGGAAATACTCTTTAATGCTTGGCAAATATAATACCAAGGAGGAGTTTTATATGAAAGAAGTACAAGCTGCAAAAAAGTTTAATATACAGGGAAAGTTAAGTTTTAGTGAGGATATATCTATGTATAATATAGTGAAAAGAGTTCTTGATATCATCGGAGGGGTAGTCGGTCTTATATTATTTAGTCCGCTAATTCTTATTGTAGCCATCATCATTAAACTGGATTCCAAAGGGCCAGCAATTTTTGGTCATAACCGTCTCGGTAAGAACGGTAAAATTATTAAGGTATATAAATTCAGGTCAATGGTTCACAATGCAGATGAATTGTTAAATAACCTTTCTGAAGAGGAGAAAAAAGAATTTGAAAAAAACTTTAAGCTGGAAAATGACCCTAGAATAACCAGAATTGGAGGTTTTTTAAGAAAGACAAGTATTGATGAACTTCCACAGTTTTTTAATGTTTTAATAGGCAATATGACATTGGTAGGTCCAAGACCCATAGTGGAAAAGGAACTGGAAAAGTACGGAAAATATAAAGACAAGCTACTTTCCGTAAAGCCGGGCCTAACAGGCAACTGGCAGGTCAGCGGAAGAAGTGATACCACTTATGAAGAAAGAGTTATGCTGGATATGGAATATATAGATAAGAGAAGCATATGGAATGACATAAAGATAATGATTAAGACAGTGTATGTGGTTTTAGCTAAAAAAGGAGCAAAGTAAAAACAGACAACCGGAGGTTGTCTGTTTTTAATGATTAATGAGTAATTAGCAATGATTAATTATGGAGGATTTTTCTCCATTTCACTATGAAAAATCTTTTACTTTATTAATTTAATAGAAATTCAGTTCCGCTGAATTTCTTCCTTAATTACTAATTGCTCATCACTAATTACAAATTGAAACAAGGTTTTGCTTAATAGTTTGTAAGGTTTACATAAATCTTCCAGTATGACTTTTATCTTCCTACTGGTAAAATATCTAGCAATATCGTATAATATACCTTAGATTACTTTTTGGTAATACTTTTAATAATTTTTAAAGGGGGACCCATAATGTTTTGTGAAAAGTGCGGGGCGCAGCTGCAAGCTGATGCAAAATTCTGTACAGTATGCGGATATGCTGTAAATAATGGTCAAACACCTGATAGTGTTGACAATAATACCACTCAGCAGTCTGCCTATAATCCCGGAATGAACAATACTGCTTATAACAACGAAGGTCTTGATTTTAGCGTTAACAATAACTCTTTTGTTGACGATGGATTCGGTGCTCAAATGCAGCCCGCCCCAATACCTAAATCAAAGAAGACACCAGTTTTGGCTGGTTTGTTTGCTGCACTGGCTGTAATTGCAGTTCTTGCAGGCCTATACCTTACCCTGGGCAGGAAATTGTTTGCTACTCCTGCAGATAAAACAATGCAGGCCTTAAAAAACCTTACCAAGATAGAGGCTGTAGATGTTGCTACAGAATTAAAGCTAAAGCTTGAAGGTTCTTCCAGTGAGAACATCTTAGTTAAAGATGTAATTGAGGGAATGGCTATCAGGGTAGGCGGAAAATATGATCAGAATAAAAAACAAGGTGCTTTTGACATTGCACTGAATTTCAAGAAAGTGCCCGTTGTGGAATTGAAGGCCTACATGGATGAGGATGTAGTCATAATACAATCAGAGCAATTACTGGACGAGCCGTTATATGCAAGCCTGGAGGACCTGGAAGAATTGGCAGGGGAAGACCTCAGTGGTATGTCACCAACAATGACTATTGACATGGACCAGTTTGCTGCCTATGAAAAATTCATAGAGGAAATTCAAGAGGACAGCAGGTACAAGACCGTGTCAAAAAATTACTGAGACTTCTTTGAAGAGGTTCTTTCAGAGTATGTGAAGAAAAATGGGTCTGTTAAGGTAGCTGTTGTTGAAGGCGGCAAGGAAAAGACTGTCAATGCTGATGAAATTGAAATGACAATAAATGACGCTTTCATAAAGAAGGTTATAAAAGGCCTGTTGGAGAAAGTTGTAGATGATAAAGACCTGAAGGCCTTAATAAAGGACAAGGTTCAGGAATTCTATGATTTAGCAGAGAAAAATGGGGACCTGGAGGAACTGGATTTGAATGAAGAGACCTTCAGGGAATTCATAGATGGATTTGATACTAACTGGGATGAAGCTATGGCTGAGCTGGAAACTGCCCTTGATGAACTGGAGTCAGAATTAGCTCATTTCCAGTTTAACTCAAATGCTAAATTCCGAATAGATTCAAACAACAGATTGAGACAGATAACCTATGAAATAGAGACCGGAGAGCTTTTAGGAGAAGCCATGGGCATGGCTGGCTTAAAGGGATCCCTGGTAATAGAAACTACCTACAATGCCTTTGATGGTGATGTTGAAATAGAAAAGATATCCACAGATGGCGCCAGAAACTTAGCAGAAATGGATGAGTATGAATTAATGGATATGATGGGATCTATTACTGAAAAGCTGCAACAAGCAATTATGTCTACTTTCGGCGGTGGCTTTTAATAAATAAAGTTGGTGCTAAATATGTTATATAGTCTTGTGAACTTAATTAAAAAAGATTTAAAACTGATTGTAAGACATAGGGGAGCAGTTATTGCCTCCCTGTGTCTTCCATTTTTATTATACGGAATTTTTGCCTTTGTGTTTTCTGACATGATGGAGAGGGAGGCAGATATAACCCCTATGAAGGTTGCGGTGGTGGATAAGGAAAAGAGTACCTTAAGCCGTATGCTCATCAGTAATTTTAAGGATAACACCTCCTTTTCTAAGATGGTGAAAATGGAAATTATGGAATACCCGGAGGCAGAGAAAACCTTCGAGAGAAATGAACTCACCGGCATAATTGTGATACCGGAAGGCTTCTCCAGAAGCTTGATCTATCTTGAAAACTACCCCATAGAGGTCATATTGAACAAGAGAGAACCATTAAAGAGTTCGGTCCTGAAAAACATGATGGAGAGCTATGGAGTTTATGTTTCATCAGTAGAAAAATCCATTATGGCCTTTATTGACTATCTCGAGGATTACGACTTTACCCAGGACCAGCTTATAGACATCAATGAAAAGATGTCTATAGACCTCATATTTACGGCCCTGTCCAGAGGAAATCTCTTTGAACAGAAGGAGCTGGATAATATTCCTTCCGCAGCCTCAACGGAATACTTTATCTCTGCTATTTTAGTGCTGATATTGATGTACAGTGGGGTGACCTCAGGAAACTATCTTATAAAAGAATTAAACAGTGGCTGCTATAAGAGAACCTTGGTATCTTCGACAGGTCCGCTTAGAATAATCATAAGTAAATGGATTTCTTTTTCATTTTTTGGTATCCTTCAGGCCCTGATCTTTATCTTGCCCTTGGCCGTAGCAGGGAAGGTTCTGCATACTGACTTGATATTGAGGATGGTCTTATACATGTCCATATCTATACTCTTTATAGCAAGTATATTTATATTCCTGGCTGCCTTCTTTCAAAGGGAGGAGGCCTTCATAGCTGCAGGAAATATATCTGTATTCATCTGCGCCTTGGCTGGAGGAAGTTTTTTGCCCCTGCAGCTGATGCCTGCAGAAATTCAGAAGCTGGCATCTGTAACTCCAAACTATTGGATCATAAAGGGAAGCATGTATATAGTAAACTATTATCCATCAAGCAGTATAAAAGAAATATTGCTGTCTTTCTCAGCTATAGGTTTGTTGCTTTTGGGTATTGCCTCAGTAAGGCTCAGAAAGGTGGTGCGGGGATGAAAAGGAGGGGGGACGGTTCACAAGTTTTGAAAAGGATGGGGGACGGTTCACAAGTTTTAAGCATTATAGGTAACAGATTCAAGCTAATGCTGAGAAACCGACTGTTTATTTTACTTTGCATCCTGCTGCCCTTGACTTTTTCCTTAATGGTAAACAGGATCTTTGAAAAGACTAATCTCTACGAAGCTGTACCCATTGCTGTTATTGACAGGGACGGTTCACCTCTGTCTCAAAAGCTTGTAGAGGATATCAAGGATAATCCGGCCCTTGACTTACATACAATAGAAGAGAATGAAATAGAAGAGTATTTGTCAAAAGAAAGAGTTATAGCCGTCTATATTTTTGAAAGTGGTTTTGAGGAGAACATTCAGAAAGGGCAGTACGAAGATATTGTATCAGTATATGCAGTACCCGGCAGCATTACCGCCATGGGTGTCAGTGATATAATTGCCGGGGAAATAATCCCTTCCATTTGTCAGTATAAGGTTATCAATGCAGCGGAAGGCCTT
Organism: Clostridium thermarum; assembly: GCF_006351925.1. Lineage (NCBI taxonomy): Bacteria > Bacillati > Bacillota > Clostridia > Eubacteriales > Clostridiaceae > Clostridium > Clostridium thermarum. The sequence continues at coordinate 1,070,575 of NZ_CP040924.1, forward strand.
CTGCCTTCGGAAGAAAGGCAAAGGATTATAGAAGGCATAAGCATGAGAATAGAAGAGTACCAAAGTGACGATACATTTAAACTTCCGGTACTGGTGGATACTCGTACACCGCAGTGGACAGGTGACCAGGCAGAGGAGGACAATAAAGACAACAGGGACACCTTTTCAGTTTCTATTGGCTTAGGGCTCATTATTATCTTTACCACCATTTTTATGCTAACGGGCTGCAGCAACATAATAAAAGAGCGGGAAAACAAGGTGAGGAATAGGATAAAAACAGCAGGTGTATCTTCCGGCAAGCTGCTAATTGCAGATATTTTGGCTGTTGCCCTGGCAGGGATCATAATTACGGTTTTGCAGTTTATAATGATGCATACCGTGCTGGAAGGAGTATCCCTTCAAGGCTTGGTTGCAATTGCCTTACTTATGCTGGTATATACTTTAGCGGCGGCAACTATGCTCATTTTGGTTGCTTCAATATTTCCAAGACATATTTCCTTTCAAAGCTTTATGCCCATAGTAATCTTAGTGATGGGCATACTCTCAGGCTGCATATGGAGTTTGGAAATGATGCCTGCAGCTTTAGGAAAACTGGCTGCTTTCATGCCCACCTACTGGGTTCATGATGGCCTGGCTCAAATAATATTATATGGGGGCAGCATTCACGGTATATTATATAACTTCGCGGTGCTGCTGGCCATGGCAGGTGCTGCGGCAGGTGCTGCGGCAGGTGCTGCGTGAGGTGCCGTGCCGCGTGAGGTGCCTGGCACCTCACAAGTAACATCTCTCACTCACAATACGAAGAAATAAAAAACTCGGGAGTTTTAAACTTCCGAGTTTTTTTTACCAGTTAAAATATTCCCATGAATATTCCGTTATAGTATATGGCAACTTCTACGCCCGCAACCTTGAAGAATATAAAGTTAAGAAGATAAAGGGCTACCGGTAGTATTAAACAAGCATACATATGGGCAGTTTCAGACTTCTGAATGTTACTGCCTAAGGCTTTAAAAAGCAGGAGTAATGAAGCAAATATACCGGCCAAATATATTAAATAGGATACATTACCTTCAATATACCCGAATAAGGTAGCTAGTAAGTATAAGGAAGCATAAGGTATGGATGCAAATACAACTAAATTTAGGGTTTGCAGGGCATTAAGTCTTCCTTTTAAAATAACCACATTAATGAATAAGGATAAGGCCCAGATAGCCGCTAACATAATTATTACGAAGAAGAAAGATGTCAAAAATAATTTACCGTAGTTTGCATCTTCACCAAAGATTCCGATACCAGGGCTAACCTTTAATCTGCTTATGGTTCCCCTACCATCATAATTATTTGCCAGGGCTTTGTTTTGAGCAGCCCCCCAAAAGTTTAACAAAATTAGTAATAATGTCATAAGGACGGAAAAGATGTATGTAGCCAAAGCAGAAATTTCAAACCTGGTTTGAGTTACAACAGCTACAGGATTCTTTAAGAAGCTTGATAACTGCTTGCCCAGTTGACTCATGGCAATACCGAACTGTGATGTTGCCTGTGATGCATATTGCTGAGTATAACCTTGTCCAAAGTTTTGCTGAAAATATGGTTGTTGTGGATTTTGACTGTACTGTTGAAAGTTTGGTTGAACCGGTTGCTGCGGATTATAATTTGTGGTGGTTTGAGTATCCACTACAGTGCCACAGTTGCCACAAAATTTGTCGCTGTCAGCCACAAGGCTGCCACAATTTGAACAAAAAGCCATAATAAAGCCTCCTTCTAAATTCGGCAATCGAAGTCATCTAATAAAAATGAGTGCAGGTTGACTAGAGGTTGCCGTTTTTATATTAATATTACAAATCAATTTTTATTATACAATAAAAAAGTATAAATTACAAACAATAGAAATATATTTTTTTACAGAGTTTGGCAGGCCTTTGTTTGAAAACGTTATAAGTATATGATAGAATATTAACTATAGTGTAGCTATTATGTAGCAAGGGATGGTGAGTTATTATGTATGCTGACTTGATTTGTGAGGCTAACAAACTACTGAAGACTTTTACTATAAGGTATAATTTCGGAGATTATGGGAAAGATTTATACAGTTCTACCTATGATGAATTAAGCGGGTGGATTAGAAAGGCCTTAAAGACTATAGAGGAAAGAGATGCAAAGGGAAGAGAAAGTGAATTATATCTGGAAATAAAGAAGTTTAGGGGGCGTTCAGGAGATTTGTCCCTATCAGAAATGAAGCATATTGTTGCCTTGTTAGAGAGCAAGGCTAGCTGACAGACAATGAGGTAATGCAAATGAATAAAACTATATGGTTTATTACAGCTTTAATCAAACGGATCAAAGAGGATGAAGTTCCTGCAATGGCTTCACAATTGGCATACAGCATGATATTATCCTTTATGCCCTTCTTAATATTTTTGCTTGCAATAGTTGGATTTACGCCCTTAAGGAGTAAAGATTTATTGGTTTATATGGAAGGGATAATTCCAAGGGAATCTTTAAGTCTCATAAAAGATATAATAGCGGAAGTCACTGATGTAAAAAAGGGGGATTTGTTATCTTTTAGTTTGATTGCCACCCTATGGTCCGCCACAGGAGGAATAAAGGCTGTGGTACGCTGTCTTAACAAAGCCTATGATGAAAAGGAAAAAAGAGGTTTTCTCAGGTTACAGCTTCTGTATATTTTGTTTACACTTGGGCTTGTTCTAGTAGTGATCTTGACTATGGGACTGCTGGTATTTGGAAATGTTATAGGAAACTATCTAAGCTGCTGCTTTGAATTTTCTGATGTTTTTGTATTATTATGGAATATATTTCGATACGTTATTATTGTATTGGTAATGGCAATGATTTTTACCTTTATATATCACTATACGCCAAGCCGCAGGCTTATACGTAAGGAAGTAATACCCGGAGCATTATTCTCCACAGCGGGCTGGATTATCATATCCATGGGCTTTTCCTTTTACGTAGATAATTTTGCAAATTATTCAAGAGTATATGGCGGAATAGCCGCAATATTTATCCTGATGGTTTGGATATACTTAAGTTCCCTGATACTCTTAATTGGAGGGGAGATTAATGCCACACTGGCACTGGACCTTGAGCAGTGATATAATAAAAAGGATTATATACATTGGAGGTTAAGTATGAAGGTATTAATAACTGGTGCCAACGGACAGCTTGGCCGCGAATTGACGAAGCAGTATTCAGAAAAGAATGTGGAACTGTTGTTGACAGATGTTGCTGATCTTGATATTACAAATGTAAAGCAGGTTTATGACTATGTGCATCACCATAGACCGGATGTAATCATCAACTGCGCCGCTCATACCGCAGTAGACAAATGTGAAACTGATGCAGATAATGCCTATAAAATCAATGCAATGGGTCCTAAAAATTTATCTGCTGCAGCCTACTCAATAGGGGCAGAGATAGTTCAAGTCTCAACAGACTATGTTTTTGATGGTGAAGATTCAGAACCATTGACAGAGTTTTGTGCCACAAATCCTCAAACGGTATATGGGGCTTCAAAGCTGCAGGGAGAGAAGCTTACAGCTCAGTTTAACCCCAAATATTACATACTGAGAACTGCCTGGCTATATGGCGACGGAAACAACTTTGTAAAGACTATGCTGAAATTAAGTGAAACAAACAACACCCTAAAGGTTGTCAATGACCAGCATGGTAGCCCGACAAGCACAGTGGACTTGGCTAGAGTTATAATTAAATTGGTGGAAGAAAAAAATTATGGACTATTCCATGCAACCTGCAAGGGACAGTGCACATGGTACGAGTTCACTAAAGAGATATTCAGATTAAAGGGCATCAACACAGAGGTAGTCCCCTGTACCACAGAGGAATTCCCAAGACCAGCAAAGAGGCCTAAGTATTCAGTACTCAGAAACTACATGTTAGAGCTTACCACAGGAGACATAATGAGAACCTGGCAGGAAGCAATAGAGGAGTATTTAAGGTAATAATTTCATATCACCCTTAATATTATATAGTACGGGTTTATGTCGGTGGGTTTGATAAGAGTATAAGAGTCAGCACGGATGTAAACGGGGATTTTATAGAAAGGGTGATAAAATGAGTAAACAGCGCCGAGGAAAAGCACTATGGAGTCTACCAGCAAGGGGAAGGGGGACTTGCCCTGTATGCGGTAGAACCGGAGTAAAGCTCCTCTATGATCTAGTTTGTGCAGACGGTTCAAAAAAGCAGGTCTGCAAACAGTGCCAAAATAAGAAAAAGTAAACGAATAATGAGCAATTAGTAATGAGTAATTAAGGTAGAAATTCAGCGGAGCTGAATTTCTACTATTTTTGATGTTAATTTAAGCCATAGGGAAAATTGTAATTTTCCTTTAAAATGCATCAATCCACTTATTTGCTGCCACCACTTCGCCTATCCGTTATTGCCTTCCACATAAACTTAGGAATAGCCCCTAGTCTCTTTATGCGGAAAGGTTCCTTATATACTCTGTACAGCCATTCCAGATTGCACTGTAACATCCACTCAGGAGCCCGGTTGACCTTACCTGCCAAAACGTCAAAACTTCCGCCAACTCCCATGAAAATCCTGACATTTAAGCGTTGCATGTATTTAGTAATAAATTTATCCTGCTTAGGTGACCCCATGGCTACAAACAGTGCTTCCGGTGAGGCGGCATTGATTTCATCAATTATGGATTCACAGTTATCTATATCAAAATAACCATTATGTATTCCAGCTATATGTAATTTGGGGTATTTTTCAAGAAGCTTTGACCGGCAGTTTTCAACTACGGCTTGATTTGCTCCTAACAAGTAGATGGACTTGCCATCGCTCTCACACCGCTGGATGATGGCCTCCATGACCTCAATGCCGGCGATTTTTTCCCTAACAGGATCTCTCAGCAATTTTGAGGTATAAACTACTCCAATTCCATCCGGTATTATTATGGACCTTTCATCATTAAAGTTTTCTTGGAGCTGATCATCCTTAAGTCCGTTATATAAAACCTCAGGATTTCCGGATATGATATTAACTTTATCCTTTTTTTGAAAAACTGTGGTCAAGAGCTCATCTTTACTTCCGCCGAATATTTTATAGCCCAAAATTTCTGACATCTGTATCACTTCCTTCATATAGATTATAGCCATTAAATATTTTTATAACAAGGTGTTTATAAAACAAAAAAGCTGGCTATAATTATAAAAAAAAGGTAGCCGGAGGTCAAAATGAATAGAATATTTTTAATTGGTAGGTTAACAAAGGATCCAGATAAGAAGATAATTGAAGATACGGGGAAAATTATTACCAGGTTCACTCTAGCAGTGGAACGAGAATATAGAAATGCAAACGGTGAAAGAGACGTGGACTTTTTTCCTGTAGTGGTATGGGGTAAGAGAGCGGAGGCGGCTTCTGAATGTTTGACAAAGGGAAGTCTCATCAGCGTTTGTGGCAGACTGGCTAACAGAAGCTATGAGGACGAACACGGAGTAAGAAGGTATGTGTCAGAGGTAATAGCAGACAGCTTCCAATTCTTAGATCTGAAAAAGGCTGAAGAAAATGTTGGTTAGTCAAGGACATAAATGAGAGGTATGCAATAGGGGTTGCATATCTCTCATGTTTTTTGAAATTAAGCCAATATTTCATTAACAATCTCTTCCCCGGCGGAGTTTTTCATACCGCTGATAACTTTGGCCGCCTTTTTAGTGTCACCGATGAGGATGGCTCCTGCTAATACACCGTCCTTAAAGAAGATCTTTTTATAAATTTTCTTTGAACTGTCTTCTTGAGCAAATTGTTTTAGGGATACATCATTGAAATCTATTGTGCCTGCGGAAAATACTTCTGCATTTAAGCCTCTAAAGATTACTGAAGAAGAAAACTCCTTAAATTTACTGTTCTCTCCGGTAGCATTTTTACCTGCAACCTTTCCCATTTCCATGGCTGCCGGCCAGGTTCCATATACAATCCCATTAATTTCAGCAACATCGCCGCAGGCATATATATCTTTTACATTAGTTTCCATCTTTTCGTTTACCACAATTGCCCGATGACAAAGGATACCGGACTTCTCTGCAAGGGTCTTATTTGGTCTTATGCCTGCAGAGAATAGTACAAGATCAGTGTCTATAATCTTTCCGCTTTTTAATCTCAAGGCAGAGACCTTACTCACTGTATCATGAGATATTATTTCTTCAGCACTATCGCCAAGTATAATATCTACTCCGGAGCTGTTTACTATATTCTTGAAAAGCTCCGATCCGGTATCGTCCAATTGTCTTGGAAGCAGACGGGGGAAGAATTCCACAACTGTAACTTGAAGGCCTGACTTTTTCATTTCCCAAGCTGCCTCTAAGCCCAGCAGGCCACCGCCTATCACTACAGCCTTCTTAGAACTTTTTATGGCTTCCTTAATCCTATCTGCATCGTTTTTGTATTTTAAGGTATAAACGCCTTCCAATTCTGTACCCTTAATAGGTGGAATGAAATTGCTGCTTCCGTTGGCTAAAATAAGCTTATCGTAATTAACTTTGGATCCATCTTCCAATTTAAGTACTTTATTTGCTGTGTGGATTTCTGTAACAAAAGTCCCCAGCTGCAAATCTATGTTATTATCCACATACCAGCTGTCCGGAGAGAGATAGAATTTTTTTTCCGGAATTTCTTCATAAAGATATTCAGATAATTGTGGTCTATAGTAAGTTAGATATTTCTCAGCAGAGATTATCTTTATGCTGGCAGTGCTATTATTTTTTCTTATAGTATTTGCGGCATAATAGCCCGCTGCACCATTGCCTATGATTACATAATTTTCTGTATTAGTCATTTATTTTCGCCTCCAAAAGGTACTAATTTTTCTTATGATAGTTTTTCAAGCTTTACTTATAGTCTATTCCCAAAAACTGTATCAAATTCATATGCTTTTTTAAATTTGTCAAGAAGACATAAACACTCGCCTCAAATTCAAAAAATGACGCGACTCTGGCAGGAGTCACGTCGATTAGGGAGTTAGAGGCGGATAATGTCATGAAAATTTATCCTGCTCTATGCTTTAAGGGAATTTATTAAGTGATAATGATTATCTATTTAAAATTATACTATGGGTATAATAATTTTGCAATACTTTTGTGAAAATAATTCTCAATAAAGGTATGCAAGTGGCAAAAATTCACTTAAGAATATTTTTTCACTATAAATCACAAAATAAATTTGCATTATTTATTTTCGGGAGGGGAGAAAATGGCAAACGGATATACCATGAAAAGACGATATTCTCATTTTTCAGATCTAGTTGCGGCAGCTTCAGCAAGAGAACTTGGTTACCTGATTCTCAGCGCTGAATATACAAAAGCCTTTAGTCATGGTCTGAAAGTTATTATTGATGAGCTGAGGGGCAATGAAAGGCTATTGGCCTCAGTCAGTGTCATGTTTAATACAGAAGGTGATATCGCCATTATAGATGAGGCGTTAGTGGGAAGATTTATAGCTATTAAGTATAAGAATACATTAGAAAACTATTATAAAAATACACCTTTAAATAAGATAGTAAAGGCAGTGGCCACCGGTGGAGAAAAGACAGCAATAGATTTTCTAGGTATCAGCTATGACGTACTCTATGAAACTTTAAGAGAGATGTATAAAGAGGTAAAATGCAAGAAAGACCTCATAGATAATTTTAAGAACCGCTATAACCTGGTTTCATATAATAAGGAAGATGCCACGGTGATTATTGCCGTACTTATGATAATGGAGGATATAATCAGGTACATAGGTATAAATGAAACTTATATATTAACAATTTCTGCACTGAAAGCTCGAAAAAGTTTTAGTCAATCTTTGTGATTTTTCGACAATATAAACTAAATAAATGGAAAATACTAGGAAAATATCCTGAAATATCAGGGGCAGAGCTAGTATGATCTATACTTTGATGTCACTTTATAAAGAGTTGTTTTAAAAGCTTCTTTCATAAAGTGACATTATTTTATGACTTCTAGTGATATTATATTTATAGGAGAGAAAATGGAGTATATTATAGAAAAGAATTTCGCGGGGGGAATACATATGATGGTAGTAGAATCTTTAAACAGAACAGAAAGCTTAGGAGACATAACTTATATTTATAGTTACAGACTTACTAGAGGTCATATTTCCATGAACCTAAAATCTGAAAACGTTCTGGTACAAACCTATGGAATAGAAGTAGAAAGGCAAGACTTCATCAGTGGAATAATGGTTAACATTGAACGAGACAGGGCTGAAAATATTAGCCCTCAAAGACATAAAGTTCACAACCTGTTGAGATTGATTTACGAACAGGGCGTATCTCCAATACATCTTATAGAAGTACTCGGCGAATATATTGATGACTATATAATAGATTTCGACACATATGTAGCAGAAGCTACAAGCAATTAAAGTAGCAGAAGCTGCAAGCAGTTAAAGGCCTTATGAAAAGCAGACTCATTAGAAAGATCATTCTATGAATAAATGGAATGGTCTTTTGTTTTGTTCTGCTTGGTGTTTTATAGTAAAATGGTAATATGAATTAGGAAGGGGAGATATGTGTGATCGCAGGAGTAGGTATAGATATTATTGAAATAGATAGAATAGAAGCTGCAATTAAAAAAAACAATAATTTTATCAATAAAGTTTTTTGTGATTCAGAGATTGAGTATATTGTGGGAAAGAAGGTTGGGGCACAACATGCTGCGGGAATGTTCAGTGCAAAGGAAGCAGTTTCTAAAGCACTGGGAACCGGTATAAGCGGGTTTTCGCTCAAAGATATCGAGATTAACCGGGATGACAAGGGAAAGCCCTTTGTGAAATTACGGGGAGGAGCTAAGGACATTGCGGAGAGCTTTGGAGCTTACAAAATTCACTTAAGCATATCCCATGGGAGAGATAATGCAGTGGCATACGCGGTATTGGAAATTAATAATGAGTAATTAAGGCAAGGCGGGGGCGGCTGCGTATTTGAAGGAAGTGCGAAGCACTTTTTTAGCCCAACGTCCCCTTTCAATTCTTGGCTTGGCATATTAGATTGTACTTTTTATCATATAATTCCACCCAGAGGAATATTAGTATTATTGATAGTGATGGAAGCTATGGCTTTCATCAAAGTATGTTGCCGGAGGGGTTTATGAAATTTGTTAAACGGATCTTATTAATTGTACTAGCTGTTTTTTCCATGGCCGCTGTGGGCTGTGTCAGGAGGGAAAAAAGTGACAAGGAAGTGGTGGATTATTTCAAGACTATCCACAGTTACACCTGCCAGGCCAGGATAACCATAAGCAACAGCAGACAGGACATAAATTATGATTGCAACGTGTTCTATGACAGCAGTAAGGGAGGACGGATAGAGCTTGGACATGACAGGGTCTTCCTATATAAGGACAACATAATTGAGGTCAAGGACAACGTCAGCAACAGAATATATACAGTAGATGAGAGTTTTGACGACTTGTTCTACCTTACCTTTATTAATGAATACATAAAACTGATGTATGTTAATGAAGATACAAAATATTTCATAGAGGAAACTAATGGCCAAAGGCACCAATTAATAGAACTGACCATACCAGACAACAACAGAAATATGGCTAAGGCGGTATTATATGTTGACACCAAAGCCCTTGTACCTGAAAAGATATTGATATATGATAATAAGGGTAAGGAACGGATAAGGTTTACTTATTTAAATTTTGCAGCTAATGAAGAACTGGATGATAATTTATTCAGTTTTTAATAATTTATATAACAGACTTAAAACTCACTTAAGGATATTTGCTGCAGGCACAGAAGAGGGGGAATAGAAATGACAGAAAAACTTAGACCGTTATGGGCAGAGGTAAACCTGGATAACATAGCTCATAATATGAGAGAAGTTAGGAGAATATCAGCCTCTAAGGAGATCATTGCGGTTATAAAGGCAGATGCTTATGGACACGGTGCCTTGGAAGTGGCACCGGTATTAATAGAAAATGGAGCTACCAGGCTTGCTGTAGCTGTGGTGACTGAGGCTCTTGAATTGAGAAGGGCTGTCCCAAATGCTCCCATAATGATTTTAGGATATACACCGGTTAATTATGCAGAGGAGCTAGTTAAAAATAATATAGAAGTCACTGTCTATGATTATGAATATGCTGAAGCATTGTCAAAAGAGGCTGAGAAATTTAACGGAACCGTTAAAGTACATATTGCTGTGGATACTGGAATGGGGAGAATTGGATTTTTGCCGAATGACAATAGTGCTAATGATGTATATAAAATCAGCAAATTGTCTAATATAATTATAGAAAGTGTATTTTCACATTTCTCTTGCTCTGATGAGAAGGATAAAGAGTATACAATTTATCAGTTTGAGAAATTTAACTGGTTTTGTGACAGGTTAAAGGAAAAGGGGGTTAAGTACAACTTCCGACATATAGCAAACAGTGGAGCTATTATAGATATGCCATCCATGCATTTGGATGCAGTGAGACCTGGAATCTTGCTCTATGGTTACTATCCTTCCGACGAGGTGCAAAAAGAAAAAATCAATATTAAACCGGCAATGTCTCTAAAGGCCAGTATAATAAACATCAAGAGGTTACCAGCAGGAGAGTACATAAGCTATGGCAGAACATATAGGACGGAAAGAGAAAGCGTAATTGCTACTTTGCCAATAGGCTATGCAGATGGATACACAAGATTGCTTTTTAATAAGGGTAAGGTAATTGTTAACGGATCCTTCGCTCCTATAGTTGGCAGAATATGTATGGATATGTGTATGATAGATGTCACTGGTATAGACGGATTAAAGATAGGCGATGAGGTAATAATTATGGGAGAAGATAAAAATATTATATATAATGCCGATGATATCGCTAAGCATATAGGGACAATAAACTATGAGGTAATTTGTGCAGTAAGCAAGCGAGTGCCAAGAGTATATATAAAAGATGATAAGGTAGTAGAGATAAGAAATTATATCGAGTAAATGGCTTATCCTTGGTTTAGTGGTAATTCATGGGCATACCCATAATTTCTTTGACTTAGCATAAGCCGTGGGATATAATTGTTTTATGATGTTTATAATACCAAAATGGGTGGTGTCTGTCTACAGGGTTTAAACGCAGAATATGCACGGATAGTTGAGTTTAAAACCCTATAATTAGGATGAAAAAGTAAATTGCGTAATATATCTATGTACATAATTTGCTTAACGGTTATAGGAGGTAGCGTAAAACATGTCAGGTTCAAAGAGATTAGTGGTAAACCTCTCAGAAACACTTAATAGAGAATTGAAAGGTAAAATTGAGGGAAAAGGCAAAAAAAATAGTCAATTTATTAGGGATGCCATAATATTATATATAGAGGAAAGAAAAAAAGCCGAGTATATAGAGAGAATGAAAAAAGGTTACATGGAAATGGCTGACGTTAATGTTGAGTTAGCAGAAATGGGATGTGCCGATGACTTTAAAAACCTGCAAGATTATGAGGTATGGCTTACGGAGAGTGATTTGCCTGATGACTATGATAGTGAAACGAGGAGATATATACTATGCTGACCTAAGTCCTGTAGTAGGTTCTGAGCAGGGCGGTGTAAGACCGGTTATAATAATACAAAATGATATTGGCAACAAATACAGTCCTACGGTTATTGTAGCGGCTATAACCTCTCAGATAAATAAGGCAAAACTCCCAACCCACGTTGAAATCTCCTCTGAAGAGTATGGGCTCAACAAGGATTCGGTAGTTTTACTTGAACAAATACGTACTTTAGACAAAAAGAGACTAAAAGAAAAAATAGGACACATGAAGGATGAAGATATGGCGCTGGTAGATCAGGCGCTGCTAATAAGCCTGGGTTTAAATTGAGATATATAGATTTATTGAAGAGAAGGCAACATGAACTACTCCAACTGCTGTTAGGAGTAGTTTTTTGTATGTCTCATAGATACTAATGACAACTGTGGGAAAAATGGCTATATATTAAGATATAAGTCGAAACATTGCATCACTTGCATAATGATATTATAATAAAGATAGCAAGAATTGGAGGTATTGGAATGAAGAAAAATGGAATTCTGGTAATTTCTGCGGCGGCTTATATGCTTTTATTGGTCGCAGCAGGTTTGATTAATGTATTCAATGGAAAACCCAATTATCTTACATATAAGAAGGAGATAAGAGCCATAGAAGAAAAGCTGGAGCAAAAGGAGAAGGAGAAAGACCAGCAAGAGGTTAAAGAGGACAAGCCTCTTGAGGAAGAGGAGAGCAAGAATGCTGACTCTGTAAATACTCAGGTTACTGCTCCTGAAAATACATATGAGACAGTACAGTATACAAGGCTAATTACTTTAGGCGTACAGGGTGATGATGTAAACAGGATACAATATCTTTTAAAGCAAAAGAATCTATATAATGGAGAAATCACCGGAATATATGACGAGGCTACAAGAGCTGCTGTAGTAGAGTTTCAAACTGCAAACCAGCTTGATGCTGATGGGGTCATAGGCCTGGGAACTTGGTCGAAGCTTATAGAATAAGTTTTGTATAAAAACATCAACAATTTAATAAAATATAACAGTAGCTTTACCAATTATTCTATAGGATTGAAGGTGATGGAATGAAAATTTTTAAGGAATATGGAAAAATAACCATTGGCCTATTTCTTGTGGCAGTCAGTATAGAGTTTTTTCTTGCCCCTAACCAGATTGCTGCGGGAGGAGTTACCGGTTTGGCCATAGTAGTCAACAGTTATATCCCCTTCATTTCGATAGGGTTATTGGTCCTGATTATGAATGCAATACTATTTATAATTGCTTTTATTATAATAGGCAACAAGTTCGGTGCAAAAACTATTTATTCAAGCTTGACCCTATCAGGTATAATTTGGCTCATGGACCAGTTTATAACCACAGACATGGCCCTGACTTCGGATCTGATGCTGGCTGCTATCTTTGGTACCATTACTTCCGGCATTGGTATGGCTCTTGTCTTTAATGAAAATGCATCCACCGGCGGTACGGATATACTGGCTAAAATCCTGCATAAGTTCTTTCATACGGATATAGGCAAGTCCCTGTTGGCAGTGGATTTCATAGTAACCATTCTGGGAGCTTTGACCTTTGGTATTGATCAAGGCTTGTATGCCCTGCTGGCAGTGATAATTAACGGCCTCATTATCGATTATGCCATCGATGGCTTCAACATGTGCAAACAGATCTTTATTATTACAAGTCAGCCTGAGGCTGTGGGAAATTATATTTTAAAGAAGTTGGACAGAAGCTATACTAAGTTCTATGGCAAAGGGGGATACAGTGATAAGGAAGTTGACATTCTGTATACAATTTTAAGCAGAAAGCAGTATATTATTTTAAAAAAATACATAATGTCTACGGATAAAAAGGCCTTTATAGCAGTGAATGATTCCCATGAGGTCTTAGGAGAGGGTTTTGGACAATTAGATGAGGATTAAAGATAAAATTCTGCAGCTTGCAGAATTTTTTTGTAAAAAAATAAGATAAATTTAAATTTCAATGATACAAGATGAAATGTTATGTTATAATAAAAATGGCGAAAGGCAAAATGTTATGGAATAAATTGTAGAAGGGACGATAACTAAAATGATAGAATTTAAGGGTGTTAGCAAAACATATGATAATAAACAGTATGCCTTGAGTAACATAAGCATAAAGATTGACAGAGGTGAATTTGTTTTTCTTGTTGGTCCAAGCGGTGCCGGTAAGTCTACCTTTATTAAGCTGTTGCTTAGAGAGATAGAACCATCCTCCGGAACTATTATGCTTGATGATACAGTGGTAAATAAGTTAAAGAGAAGAGAATTACCTTTTTATAGAAGAAAAATCGGTATGGTGTTTCAGGACTTCAGGTTGATACCAACCCTTAGTGTATATGAAAATGTGGCCTTTGCTATGAGGGTTATAGAAGCCCCTCAGAGAGAGATAAAAAAGAAGGTGCCTATGGCACTGTCCCTGGTTGGACTTTCATCAAAGTACAAGCAATTTCCACATGAATTGTCCGGTGGAGAGCAGCAGAGAGTATCCCTGGCCAGAGCTCTTGTAAATAATCCATCTATACTTATAGCAGATGAGCCTACGGGAAACCTAGACCCTGAAACTGCAGCAGATATTATGAATACCTTAAATGATATAAATAGGGCAGGAACTACTATTCTGATGGCAACCCATGCTAAGGATATCGTAGACAGTATGAAGAAAAGAGTTGTAGCAATTGAAAAAGGAGTTATAGCAAGAGACGAAGCAAGGGGGAAATACGGCTATGAAGATTAGCACTTTCAAACATTTTACCGTGGACGCTTTTAAGAGTTTGAAGAGGAATCTGACCATCAGCTTTGCATCTGTAATAACTGTTGCAGCTACATTGTTTATCTTTGGAGTTTTTTTATTGGTGATGGACAATGCTCAGGCACTGATGGCTTCAATAGAATCCAAGGTTGAGATCAAGGTCTTTCTTGATGAAGATATTACCTTGACGGATCAAAGAGATATAGAGGTGACCTTAAAAAATAGTACAGAGGTTCAGGAAGTTATATATGAAAGCAAGAGTCAAGCTCTTGAAAATATGAAAGAGATAATGGGAGAAGGAAACGAAGCCCTATTAAGCGGTTATGATGAAAATAATCATCCCTTCCCTGCAGCCTTTATAGTTAGGCTGAAGTCTCCGGAATATGCTAACACTGTAAGTGACAGAGTAAAGGATATGGCGGGGGTAGACTCCATTGGTAATGACAGGGAGCTTATCGAGGGCATCCTTGCAATATCCAAGGCTTTAAAATGGATAGGCCTCTTCATATTCCTGCTGCTTGGCGGAGTATCTCTGTTCCTGATAGTAAATACAATAAGATTAACCGTATTCTCAAGAAGAAGAGAAATAGGAATAATGAAATTTGTGGGAGCTACGGACTGGTTTATAAGATGGCCTTTTGTTATTGAGGGCGTGATTATTGGAGTCATTGGAGCAGCTGTATCTGTTGGTTCCCTATACTATGTGTACAGCTATGCGGTGAAAGGAATAACCAGCGGAACTTTAATAATGATTCAGCTTATAAATCCTTCATATGTTTTAAACACAATTTCCTGGCAGTTTGCCGCTGCAGGAGCTGCAATCGGAGCTGTGGGCAGCGTCATTGCCCTGAGAAAATTCCTGGTAGTTTAATTTAACTTAATTCTTAATTAGAAAAGTGGTGGGAGTATGAAAAAGTCTGTCAGCTGCTTACTGGTTTTCATTTTGGCAGTTATGCTGCCCGTTAAGGTTTTTGCAGATGAGCTGAAAGATGCAAAGGGACAATTAGAAGAAGCTAAGAAGTCAATAACAGAGAACAAGGAAAAGCTAAAGGACATACAGGCTGAACAGAAGAGTACAGAAGAGCAGCTTAAGTCCTTAGACAGCAAAATGAATGAAATTTCCGATGAAATTGATAAGCTGAGAAGCAGCATTGACTTAACCAGTGAAGAGATTGAGAATATAAGGGCTGAAATTGAAGCTAAGCTTATAGAAATAGAGGAACAGCAGGAACTCTTGGATAAAAGGCTTTCTGCCATGTATAAAAGGGGGAATTTAGGCTATTTGAGCGTTATTTTTACTTCTGCTGACTTCTCAGAACTGCTTCAGAGGACTATATATGTGGAAAAAATAGCAGCTACGGATAAGAAGCTCATCGAGTCCATAATAGAAAACAAAAGGCAGTTTGAGGATAAGAAGGAAGGTTTAGAGGTAAAAAAGGCCCAATTAGAAGAGGCTAAAGCTATCAGTGCTCAAAAGCTGGCTGAATTGGACAAGCAATCCGATGAAAAGAAGAGCTTCATGAAAAAGCTTGAAAATGACAAGGCAGCCTACGAAAAATTGATAGAAGAGGAAGAAGCAGCGGCCAAGGCTTTAAAAGAGAAGATCAAGAAGCTTGAGGCGATAAAGGTGAGTAACGGCAAGATGTACTGCGTTACGGGAAAACCTTACACCATAACGTCCTACTATGGAAACAGACTTCATCCTGTACTAGGTACATATAGATTTCATGCAGGAATTGATATTGGAGTATACACAGGAACACCAATATACGCCTTGAAAGATGGTGTAGTTGTTTATTCAGGAACCATGAGCGGTTACGGCAAGGTAATAATGATACACCATGGCGACATAATAAGTCTCTACGCACATAATTCCTCCCTGGTTCTAAATGAAGGGGCTCAGGTTAAAGGTGGACAACTTATTGCCTACTCAGGAAACACAGGCCTATCCTCCGGCCCTCATCTGCATTTTGAAATAAGAAAGACAAACGGTGAAACGGTGGATGCACTGAATTATTACGTGAGATAGGTGTTAATTGAAAGTTTTAAGTTGGGGAGATTTTTCTCAGTTTCACTGGGAAAAATCTCTTTTTAATTACTCATTACTCACTGCTAATTACTCATTGATAAAAATCTTGTAGCTAAATTAAATTAATAGTGCTAAAATAAATTTGGCTTAAATATGGAACAATATAAAAATAAGGAATAAATATTTTAAAAGTCGGCATAAAATATAGAATATGTATAGTATTACTATACTGTTAAGAATAGGGGTGTTAATGATGCATTACAACGGAATTGAAGAAAAAGAAGACGAATTACTTAACAAAGAAAGGTTGAAGCTTTCCAGCAGAAGGGGAAGGATACTCTTTCTTGTACTGATATTTTTATTTACTAATATATTCTCAGTATTTATTGGCAATAGGATTGCTGTATCAACCGGTGCCAAAGTTGCGGTGGAGAAATCGGAATATGACAAAATAAAGGACTTGGAGTCGGTTATAGATAAGGAGGAAAATGAAGATTTAAATGCGGCCTTGAGCCAGTACAGCGGAGTACTTAAATTTAAAAAGCTCTTTGAGATTAAGGAACTGCTGGAAAAATACTATTATGAAGACATAGATGAAGATAAGATGATAGAAGGGGCCATTAAAGGCTTGACAGAATCCCTGGAGGATCCATATACTGTATTTATGAATCAGAAGGAATATGAAGAATTCAATACCGGCACCGTAGGCTCCTATGTTGGTGTAGGCTTACAGGTTGGGGTCAAGAATGAAAAAATAACTGTTATTTCTGCTTTTGAGGATTCTCCCGCAAAAAAAGCAGGCATCTTGACCGGTGACGTCATTACAAAGGTAAATGACAAGGACGTTACGGGAAAAGACCTGGAATTAGCGGTGTCAATGATGAGGGGAAAAGAGGGAGAAGTCGTAAATTTGACAATCTACCGAGAAGGCACCGGGTTTATAGAGGTTTCAGTAAAACGTGCAACTATAGTAATCCAGACAGTGAAGGGTGAAATGCTGGAGGACAATATCGGATACATAGAACTGAGCATGTTTGATGAGAAAACCGATGAGGATTTTATAAAAGCTGCTAAAGAACTGAAGGCTCAAGGAATGAAGGGACTAATATTAGACCTGAGAGGCAATCCAGGAGGACTTTTGGAAACCTGTGTAAATATCAGCTCTCAGTTTGTTGAGAAAGGGAAACTGATCGTATCTCAAAAGTTCAAGGACGGAAGTGAATCCACAACCAAAGCTAATGACGGAGGCTTGCTTATAGGTATGCCGCTGGTAGTGCTTACTAATGAAGGAAGTGCCAGTGCTTCAGAAATATTGTCCGGTGTAATCAGGGACTATAATATAGGAACTCTTGTGGGAACCAAGACCTTTGGAAAAGGAGTGGTTCAGACAATAGTAAAAACCGGATCAGGAACTGCCTTAAAGGTTACTATATCAAAATACTATACACCTAACGGAGAAAATATAGATAAAGTTGGTATTAACCCTCATATTGAAGCTGAATATCCTAAGGAATTGTTAACTAAGACCTATGACAGAGCAACAGATCCTCAGTTTAGCAAGGCAGTGGAGGTTATAAAGAGCAAATTAAAATAAGGGGGATTCACTATTAATGGATTTAGCAATATATACGGTAAAGGCAGTAGCACAGGCTATTGTAGGTTCTGGATATACAACTATTTTAATAATGTTGTCACTGATTCTCTACTTTCAAAATAGAAAAACTGCTGTCATGCAAAAGGCTATAATAGGGGAGAGTATAAACTCTCCTCTTGAACTAACAATTTCTCAAGTGGTTTTGGGTATCCTTGGTGGAGCCCTCGGCAGCATACTTCTTACCTATTCCGGGGTCATGTTTGATGAAAAGTCTGGCATAGAGCTTATATTTTTAACATCTGTGGTTTTGACTCTTGTAAAACCCAGATTTATATGTTTTGCCTATTCGGGGGCGGTTCTTGGAGCCCTATCCTTACTAACCAATGATATATATATTTATTTTACCGGAAAACCGGCCTTAGAGGGATTTTTAAAACTGGACATTACAGCCTTGATGACTATGGTTGGTATACTCCATATAGTAGAAGGGCTTTTAGTAGCACTAGATGGAAACAGGGGAGCCATACCGGTCTTTTCAAACACCAATGGAAAAATTGCCGGCGGCTATGCTCTAAAAAGATACTGGCCAATCCCGGTGGTTTTGATGCTGCTTACAGTTGTAACAGCAGGAGATGGCACCGACGTATCCACTACCACCATAATGACTCCGGACTGGTGGCCAGTAATAAAGACCAGTCATGCGGCAAAACTTCTGGAAACCGCTGTATTAGCAGCTGCTCCCATATATGCTATGTTAGGCTATAGTTCAGTAACCTTTACAAAGACCAAGAGGGAAAAGGCATTAAGCTCTGGCCTGTATATATTTATATATGGCATAGTACTAACTGCAGTAGCACAGCTTGCTAGGTTTGACAATATTGTAATTTCTTTATTTGTTGTGGCATTTGCACCTCTGGCCCATGAGCTTATGTTAAAACTTCAGGCTCTCAAGGAAGTCAGGGGAAAAGCAAAATACGTCAGCGACGAAGATGGAATTGTGGTGCTGGAGGTAGCGCCAAATTCTCCGGCTGCTCACATGGGAATCAAAGCCGGGGACAGGTTAATGGAAATCAACAACCGCATAATTGAAAGCGAAAAGGATGTACTTGAAGGCATAAAGCAAACCCTGGGCAAGATGGAAGTAAAGATCAAACAGGTAAATGGCGCTGTAAAAGAGCTTCAATATGGAACCTTTGCTGCAGGTCAGAGACTGGGAGTAGTATTTGTCCCACGATATGTGCCAAAGGAAGGTATGGTAATGGGCTATGAAAATATGAAGTTCAAGGATTTTATGGACAAAATCCAAGAAAATGATGAAGATGAAGACGAGGATGAAAATAACGAGGATTAAAAGGTGATGAACCGGAACTGATTGGAGGTCAGTTCCGGTATTTTTTACTCTATAGGAAATTATGTATTTAAGAAATTGTGGATAACTTCGATTATTTAAGTGTATCTGTATTTATCTAGGTGATTGCTATGAATAAGATAACCATAAAAATGATTCTGGAACATAAATGGTATGAATTCAAAGATAAGTTATCATATAGATTGCCTAAAGATATGCGAGAGCATATCTTTAATGTCGTTGAAAAATCTCTTCATTGTGGAGAAATTAATAAAGGTTACGCTGAGTACATGTGTTTCAATTGTGGAGAGAGTATTAAAGTAGGGTTCACTTGTAAAAGTAAGTTCTGTGTGAAATGTGGAAGGCTATACACGCTGAAATGGGTAGAAAAGCAGCAAGAGAATATGCTAAATGTAGTACATAGACATAGCGTATTTACTATACCTGAGGAACTTAGAAATTATTTTTATAAAAGAAGAGAGATGCTTAAAGACCTGATGGACGGAGTCTATCAAGTAATTGACTATTGGTACAAAAAACATAAGGGCAAGAGTTATGAGGTGGGTGTAATAGCGGTAATTCATACTTTTGGACGAGACTTAAAATGGAATCCTCATGTGCATGCACTTGTTACTGAAGGGGCTATTAACAATAAATATAGCTGGTGGAAGCCGGTAGAATATATACCATATGAATACCTAAGGAAGTCTTGGCAAAAAATTGTTTTAGATATCATAAAGAAATATTTTAAGGATTATAAAACTAGAAAATTAATTAGTACCTTGTACAGGGTATATAAAGATGGTTTTTATGTTAATGCAGACAGAGCCCTTACAGATATGAAAAAAGCCACTAAATACATAGGGAGATATCTTGCAAGAGCTGCGATAGCAGAGTATAGAATTGAAAGCTATGATGGTGAGAATGTAACCTTTTGGTACGAAGACCATGATACCGGTGAACATATAAAAGTTACATTGGATGTATTAACGTTCATTGGAAAGCTGGTACAACAAATTCATAAAAAAGGCTTTAAGTGCGTTAGAAGGTATGGTCTATATTCAAGGAAGAAAAATGCTTTGGCTAAAGAAATAATACACTTGTATAAGTTTGTTAAACAGTTAAAGATTTCAGATATTCTAAATAGAAAAAAGAAACAAGAAAAAAAGAGGTGGAAGCAGAGAATAATAGAGACTTTTGATAGAAATCCATTAGAATGCAGAAAGTGTAAAAAAGAAATGGAATTATGGAAAATCTGGCATGATGACTATGGTTTGATATATGATATAAGGGAATCAACCTATAAGGAGGATAAACCAGATGGATCCAATAGACGAATATTATTACGAACTCAATCCAATAGAGAAAGAAATTGTGTACAAATATCAATGCCGCAAGTGCGGTTTCGAAGAGTGGGCCCCAGCCTTTGTGGTAGATGAGATTGCATACATGGATGAGATTCTTGAGGAAGACTCTAAATGTGAAGATTTGGGAATGCCTATTTTGGTATGCCCTCGTTGTAATGCAGACTTTTATTTTACCGGTGACATTGAAAAGCAATAGAGTGGCGTTAGCCACTCTATTGAGAGTCCCCGTTAGGGGATTTTTTTATTAAGTGCATTAAGCTGCTGTAGGATAACCTAACACAATTTTATTTATTTTCCCGTCTTTAACTAATAAAACACATCCCATACAAGTTGACATATTCCAGTTGTATGACTTAATCTCGTCTTCGGTAATAATACCGCCCATATAAGTACCTTCACTATATTCGCTAAAGTAATTATCTGGTCTTAATTGGTGCAAAACTATATATATATTTGCGTCTTGATTGTCAGCGTTCTTAGGTAATGACTTGAACTTCATTTCCTTTAAATCTGCAATATTATCTCCTACTTTAACACCATTAATAGAATATTTACTTCCTGTAATCACATATCTTAACGCATTACTATCCTCTATTTTTTTATTATCAAAGCCTAAGTCAAAATCTATTTCTATATCGTCATATACTGCTACTGCAAAATATTGAGGCTCTGAACAGGCAGGTGGAGTAACTTTATAATGCTTTATCTCCTTTGGGTCTCCCAAGTTACTTATTATGTCTTTGTAATTAGCTTGTAGAATTGGTTTACCATTGATTAATGTATCTTTTAATGTAAAATCATTAGTCTTTTTATCATTGGTGGTACTTAAAGTTTCCGTTGAAGCTTTGTTCTGGAAGCTTTCATTAGTTTTTCCTTTCGTCTGACAACCAATCATTACTCCCGTGATTAAGAGTAATCCAAGTGTTAGTGCCATTACTTTCTTCAACATATAAATCACCCTATTAAACTAATTATTTTTTGTAATTATTTTACTATATAATTAGTGTTTTTAGCAATTATAAAGTACCGAAAGGTAATATTTTTTTCTTACAATGCCCTTCCGCCGGAACTGGAAATAGTGTAGGATAAAAAAGTAAGAGCACCCTCAATATGTCCTGGCTGACATAAATATGAATGAGAGTGCTCCACTTAAGCAAGATGATAATATTATATTTATTCAAGGATGTCAACAGCTATTCTGACTTGATGGACTAGATAGGCCTGGTACAGAGGAATACATACTAACTCATCTTAAAGTTGCAGGTTTAGGAACACCATTGTTTACTGATGAAGCTATCAATGAGATATTTCAGTATACTGCAGGGATACCTAGAAAAATAAACAATCTTTGTGAGAAATGCTTGTTGGAAGGATATATTCATGAGAAAAAACTTATTGATGATATTTTAGTAAAAAGAGTTATAAAGAATGAGTTTGAATAATATCTACGCTGCCATTTAGGCAGCATTTTTTAAAATCATACAAAATGAAAGCATTGTTAGTATTGCAATAGATAGTAAAAATAAGTTTTATGCACAGACAAACGATTTTAAGAATAGCAAATGCAAAATCTATTGTTATAGTGATATATAGAGTGGAACAAGGCTTATGTTTTAGAGATAAAAAATCGTTAATGCATCAGCTCCGTTTTAATTTAATCTAAGGCCCCCATTACCACAACTTACTTGTGGACTAACAAATTTCATTATCATACAATTAATTAGTTGACATATAAAATGCAAAAGGATAGAATATTAGATGACGAACTTATATTCGTGATTCTATTCATGATTATACACTTAAAAGTAGGTTATAATGTAAAGAGAATAAGTTAAGCGGAGATGGTGGTATGGGAGAATTTAAGATTAAATCCAGCTATAAGCCTACCGGTGACCAGCCGGCAGCTATAGATAAATTGGTTAAATCCATTCAGGCCGGCAATAGGGGGCAGACCCTCTTGGGAGTTACCGGTTCCGGTAAGACCTTTACGATGGCCAATATTATAGAAAGAGTTCAGAAGCCTACCTTGGTTTTGGCCCATAATAAGACCCTGGCTGCACAGCTTTGTTCAGAGTTTAGAGAGTTTTTCCCGGACAGTGCCGTAGAGTATTTCGTATCTTATTACGATTACTACCAACCTGAGGCATATGTTCCGCAGACAGATACCTTCATAGAAAAGGATGCCTCTATCAATGATGAAATTGAAAGGTTAAGACACTCTGCCACTTCAGCTCTTTTTGAGAGAAGAGATGTAATTATAGTGGCTTCAGTTTCTTGTATATACGGCTTGGGTAATCCGGAAGAATATAAGAACCTGACTATTTCTTTGAGACAGGGTATGCAGAAGGATAGAGACGAAATAATAAAGAAGCTTGTAGAAATACAATATGAAAGAAATGAAATAGATTTTCACCGTGGTACCTTCAGAGTTAGGGGGGACGTGTTAGACATCGTACCTTCAAACTCAGTATCCAGAGGAATCAGGGTGGAGTTTTTTGGTGATGAAATTGATAGAATCCGGGAATTTGATATATTGACTGGAGAACTTTTAAAGGACCTAAAGCATGTATCCATATTCCCGGCCTCCCACTTTGCTACTTCAGCAGAACGTCTTGAAGTGGCCATAAGGAAAATAGAAGAGGAATTAGAGGAGAGACTTAAAGAACTAATAGCCCAGGATAAGGTGCTGGAAGCTCAACGATTAAAACAAAGGACAAATTTTGATATAGAGATGATGAGAGAGGTTGGCTACTGCAGTGGTATAGAAAACTATTCCAGAATATTGGATGGAAGAGACCCTGGGACACCACCTCAGACACTTTTAGACTATTTTCCTGAAGACTTTCTGCTGTTTATAGACGAAAGCCACGTTACCCTTCCACAGGTAAGAGCCATGTATGCCGGTGATCGGTCCAGAAAGAACACTTTAGTGGACTATGGCTTCAGACTGCCTTCTGCCTTTGACAACAGACCTCTTAAATTTGAAGAGTTTGAACAAAAGATTAAGCAGGTTGTCTTTGTCAGTGCTACACCTGCAGCCTATGAACTTGACCATTCCAGTGAGGTTGCAGAACAGATTATAAGACCTACAGGCCTGTTAGATCCTGAGATAGTACTCAAGCCTGTAAAAGGTCAGATAGACGATTTGTATGCCAATATTCAGGAAACCATAGCCAAGGGCTTTAGAATACTGGTAACAACCTTGACCAAGAGAATGGCAGAGGATCTGACTAAATATTTAAAGGATCTTAATGTTAAGACAACTTATCTTCATTCTGACATCGATACTATAGAAAGAATGAAGATTATCAGAGATCTTAGGGCAGGTGAATTTGACGTTCTAGTTGGTATAAACCTTTTAAGAGAAGGTTTGGACATTCCTGAAGTTGCCCTGGTGGCTATCTTGGATGCTGACAAGGAAGGCTTCTTAAGATCAGAGACCTCCTTGATACAGACCATCGGTAGAGCGGCCAGAAACAGTGAAAGCAAGGTTATTATGTATGCTGACGTGGTTACAAATTCCATGCAGAGGGCCATAAGTGAAACTAACAGAAGAAGAGCAATCCAGATGAAGTATAATGAAGACCATGGAATTACACCAACTACTGTAATAAAGCAGATTAGAGATATCATTGAAGTTTCCAGGGTATCCGAGGAAGGGGCACAATACCGCAGCTTTGAAGAGGCCTTGGAAGGTACCAAGGAAAACTTAGAAAAGACCATAGAAAAATTTGAAGCAGAGATGAGGGCCGCTTCCAAAGACCTGCAATTCGAAAGGGCGGCACAGCTTAGAGATCAAATCTTTGAGTTAAGGAAAAAGTTGAACAGGATCAGTAAAAGTTAATTGAGAGAGAATTGAGGTTGAAATACATGAGAGAGACTATAAAGATTAAGGGGGCCAGAGTTCATAATCTTAAGAATGTGGACCTTGAAATACCAAGAGATAAGCTTGTGGTATTTACAGGATTGTCCGGTTCGGGTAAGTCTTCTTTGGCCTTTGATACCCTATATGCTGAAGGCCAGAGAAGATATGTAGAATCACTTTCTTCTTATGCAAGAATGTTCTTAGGACAGATGGATAAGCCTGACGTGGACTATATTGAAGGCTTGTCACCGGCTATTTCCATAGATCAAAAGACTACCAGCAGAAATCCCCGTTCCACTGTTGGTACAGTTACAGAAATATACGATTACCTGAGACTGCTCTATGCCAGAATAGGTATACCTCACTGTCCTAAGTGCGGTAAGGAAATCCAGCAGCAGTCAGTAGACCAAATGGTAGATAAGGTTATGGAGCTTCCTGAAAGAAGCAAGATACAGGTCATTGCTCCTATAGTCCGAGGAAGAAAAGGAGAACATGAAAAAGTAATCGAAAATATAAAGAAGAATGGCTTTGTAAGGGCCAGAATTGACGGGGAAATCTACGACTTGTCCGAAGACGAAGTAAAGCTTCAAAAGAATATAAAGCATACTATTGAAGCAGTTGCAGACAGATTGGTAGTAAAGGCAGACATAAGAAGCCGTTTGGCAGATTCTATCGAAACCGCCCTAAAATTAGCAGAAGGACTTGTAATTATAAATGTCATGGACGGTGAGGATATTTTATTCAGTGAAAAGTTTGCCTGTGCTGAATGCGGCATCAGTATAGATGAATTGGCTCCAAGATTATTTTCCTTTAACTCACCTTTCGGAAAGTGCGACCATTGTGATGGTCTAGGTACTTTATTGGAGATAGATGAGAACCTGGTCTTGCCGGACAGGAGCAAGAGCATCTTAGAAGGTGCCTTTGCCACATGGGGGGAGGGAAGATTAAAGGAAGACTCCTGGACTTACAGCGTAATGACAGCCTTGAGTGAAAAATATAAATTCGATTTAAATACTCCAATAAATGAACTGCCTGATAAAATTGTGGACATTTTGCTTTACGGTACTAAAGGTGAAAAGGTCCTTGTAAAGTATGATAAAGAGTTTTCTTCCGGTGAATTCTGGCACAGCTTTGAAGGGGAAATTAACTCCTTAAAGAGACGGTATATGGAGACCAATTCCGACTATATAAAGGCAGAAATAGAGCAGTTCATGAGTGACAACCCATGTCCTAAATGTAAGGGGGCCAGATTAAAGCCGGAAGCTCTGGCTGTGACTGTAGGAAATAAAAATATAAATGAATTCTGCAGACTTTCTATAAAAGATGAACTGGATTTCATAAATAATCTGGAACTTTCTGTGAAGAATAAGATTATAAGTGATCAGATTGTGAAAGAAATAAGCAGCAGATTGAAATTTTTAGTGGATGTGGGGCTGGATTATCTGGACTTGGCCAGAACCGCAGGAACACTTTCCGGAGGAGAGGCACAGAGAATCAGACTGGCTACTCAGATAGGCTCATCCTTGGTAGGTGTGCTCTATATATTGGATGAACCAAGCATAGGACTTCATCAGAGGGACAATGATAAGCTCATTGCAACCTTGAAGCATTTACGGGATATCGGTAATACACTTGTAGTTGTTGAGCATGATGAGGATACCATAAGGGCAGCGGATTTTGTAGTGGATATCGGTCCGGGAGCAGGAGAGCATGGTGGTAATATAATTGCAGCCGGTCCACTGGATGTGATTAAGTCCACTGAAGCATCTATTACAGGACAATATTTGACCGGTAAAAAGAAGATAGAGGTACCGGACCAGAGGAGAAAGCCAAATGGAAACTGGATTAAGGTTAAGGGGGCCAGGGAAAATAACCTTAAGAATATAAATGTGGATTTCCCGCTGGGGGTATTCACTGCAGTTACCGGAGTATCCGGTTCCGGAAAGAGTACCTTGGTAAATGAAATCCTGTATAAGGGCTTATATAAGCTGATCAACAAGTCAAGAGCCATCCCGGGAGCTCACAGGGAGATACTTGGGTATGAAAATATAGATAAGATTATCGACATAGATCAAAGTCCTATAGGAAGAACTCCAAGATCAAATCCTGCCACCTATACCGGTGTTTTTGATATCATAAGAGAAATCTATGCCAACTCTTCAGAAGCAAAGCTAAGAGGCTACAAGCCCGGAAGATTCAGCTTTAATGTGAAGGGCGGCCGCTGTGAGGCCTGTTCCGGAGACGGTATAATTAAAATAGAAATGCAGTTCCTCTCCGATGTTTATGTACCCTGTGAAGTCTGCAAGGGTAAGAGGTATAACAGAGAAACTCTTGAGGTGAAGTACAAGGGTAAAAATATAGATGACCTTTTAAACATGACTGTAGAAGAGGCCTTGGAGTTCTTTGAAAATATTCCAAGGGTAAAAAATAAGATTCAAACCTTATATGATGTAGGCTTAGGCTATATAAGGCTTGGCCAACCTTCAACACAACTATCCGGAGGAGAGGCTCAAAGAATTAAATTGGCCTATGAGCTTTCGAAGAAAAGCACCGGAAAGACCCTGTACATCTTGGATGAACCTACTACCGGTCTTCATATTGATGACGTCAGAAGGTTGATACAAATACTGCAAAGGCTTGTAGATGCAGGCAATACTGTTATAGTTATCGAGCACAATCTGGATGTTATAAAATGTGTTGACTATATCATAGATTTAGGGCCTGAAGGCGGAGCTAAAGGTGGAACTGTCATTGCCACCGGTACACCGGAGGAAATAAGTGTAAATAAAAATTCTTATACGGGACAATATCTTAAAAAGATGTTATAATTAATTTTAGACTAGCATAAAGTATTTAATGCTAGTCTTTAAAATATTATTATGGCAGGTGATATTATGATAGATTATGCAAGTATTTTCAGGCCTATTTTTATTATTCTATTCATACTGATTATATACATTATTATATTTATGGCTTTAAGGATTATGTATAAGGATGTTAAAAATGGGGATAAAAAGAAGATTTTAAAAAAGTCCTGGGGGTTAGAAGTAATTGCAGCTCCTGAGAATTCCAATCTGGGCAAAGGCAGCATTATTCCTATAAACCGCTTGATTACCATTGGCCGAAAGGAAGACAATATGGTTATTTTAAATGATCCCTATGCTTCCGGCTATCACGCAAAGGTGTATGTAAGAAATACGGACTACTATCTTGAGGACCTGAACAGTACCAACGGTACTCTGCTAAATGAAGAAAAGGTTGAAGGCAAGGTCATGCTGGAACCTGGAGATGAGATACGCATTGGTACTACCTTGTTTAAGGTAATAGGATAATTCAATGTCAGTATTATTTATGCAGATTAATAAGCTTAAAAGAAGGTGATTACTTGAAGAGCAGAAGAGGAGAACTCAGGCTTTTGTTCATGACCTATTTATTATGCTTTGCTATTTTTGGAAACCTATTTGTATTAAAGCAGCCTTTTGATAAAGGGGCCCTGGTAATGGCCCTTATCATATGTCTGCTTTTTACCTATGGCTACATAATCATCCGAAAATTTTTTCCTGATGGGGACAAATTCATAATAATGTTTACGGCAATATTTTCGGTTATAGGCATTGGAATGCTCTATAGGCTTAATACTGCCTTGGCAATAAAACAGGTGGTGTGGTATACCCTGGGCATGGCCGGCTTTATTGCTTTGGTTGTGCTGCTGCCGGATGTAAAGACCTTTGCCAAGTACAAGTACCTATATTTGATAATTACATTAATTCTTATGTCCATGGCTACCTTTATAGGAACGGAAAGAGGCGGTGCAAAAAACTGGGTATCCTTGGGCCCCATCGGCTTTCAGCCCTCAGAACTTGGAAAACTCTTTCTCATTGCCTATCTGGCGTCGGCTTTAAAGGACTATAAGGACATAAAAACCCTGATCCAGCCCGCGCTCATAGTGATGGTTTCCTTGGGCTTCATGGTGCTTCAGAGAGATTTGGGATCTGCTCTCATATTCTTTGGATTTTCTGTGACCATGCTGTATATTTCCACTTCTAAGTTTAAGTATGTGGCTGTTTGTCTGCTGCTGTTCTTGGCAGGTGGTTTTATCAGTTACAAGATGTTCTCTCATGTACAGACAAGAGTAGACATCTGGATAAATCCCTGGGCGGACCCAACCAACAAGGGCTATCAGCTGGTGGAATCACTAATGGCCATAGCTTCCGGCGGCTTTTTTGGCACGGGACTAGGTATGGGCCATCCAAATTTTATACCTGTGGTTGAAAGTGACTTTATCTTCGCAGCCATATGCGAGGAATTTGGTATCTTTATGGGGTTTGGAATTATAATCTTATTCTTCCTTCTTTTCTATCGCTGCATGAGAGCCTCACTATATGTAGAAGATAAGTTTTCTCAGCTGCTGGCAGTGGGCTACAGTGCTATGATAGCCAGTCAGGTTTTAGTGATTATAGGCGGCGTGGTAGGTGCCATTCCACTTACCGGAATCACTCTGCCTATTATCAGCTATGGAGGTACTTCCATGTTTGCTACCTTCTTTGCATTAGGTATAATACAGAAGATTTCGGAAGAAGGTTGATTTTAATCGGATAAGGAGGTTATTATGGGCGATTTGTCTGTTAATATAAAGAAAGTTCTTATTGTGTTTTTGTTGCTTTTTGTGGCCCTGATATCTTATTTTAGCTATTTTATAGCAGTGAAGGGGCCGGCCATCGCAAACAATTCACAGAATAAGAGACTTTGGGCTAAGAGGAATGAAGTTTTAAGAGGGACTATCTATGATAGAGATGGTAATGCCTTAACTAAAAGTGAGAAGGAGAGTACTTTAACTCAAAAGAGAGAATATACCGGTGGGGCCTTATTTGCCCATGCTCTGGGGTATGTGGACCAGAGATATGGAATAACCGGTTTGGAAGCCACTTATGATCAGGAGCTCATGGCAGATAATTCTCTTTCATATTTTGAGCTGATCAGAAATAAGGGGGAAGTTAAGGAAAAAATAGGCCACAGCATAAAAACTACTCTGGATTCAGATGTTCAAAGGGCAGCCTATGATTTATTGGGAGACCGTAAAGGTTCTGTTGTAGTGCTTGATCCTAAGACCGGAGAAATTCTTGCTATGGTTTCAAAGCCTTCCTTTGATCCTAATAATCTGGAAGAGATATGGAAGGATATAAATGCAAATGAGGATAGGCCACTGCTGAACCGTTCTGTTTCAGGCCTATATCCTCCGGGGTCTATTTTTAAGGTAATTACGGCCGCTGCAGCACTGGAAAATATTGAAGGGGTAGAGGATAGGATCTTTGAAGACAAGGGAAAGATTGTTTTTAACAGCAAGTATTCACTGAGTAATTATGGTGGCAGTGTCATGGGAAATATCAATTTGAGAACTGCCTTTATGAAGTCCAGCAATGTGGTTTTTGGAACCTTGGCCATGGAATTAGGAAATGATAAATTAAAGGACGTGGCAGAGAAGTTTTATTTTAACCGGGACATTAAGGGCGATGGTATTGTGGTGGATAACAGCAGATTCCCGGAGATACCAAAGACCGAGCCGGGAAATATGGCTCAAAGCGGTATAGGCCAGAGCAGTATATTGGCTACTCCTATGGAAATGGCCTTGACAGCAGCTACCATAGCCAACGGCGGAGTGATGATGAAACCAAAGCTTGTTAGTGAAGTCTTGACCTTTGAAAATGAGAGTATAAGGGTCATACCCGATGAAAAATTGGCACAGGCTACTTCCAAGGAAGTAGCAGATACCATAGGCAGCTACATGAAGGACGTTGTTACCAGCGGTACCGGTAAAGCTGCCGCTGTAAGTGGTGTACAGGTAGCTGGTAAGACAGGTACAGCAGACCATAGTGAAGAAGGTGAGCCTCATTCCTGGTTTATCGGCTTTGCTCCCTACGAAAATCCTAAAGTAGCTATAGCGGTTATTGTGGAAAAAGGAGGTACCGGCGGCGGGGCTGCTTCAAAGATAGCCTCCCGAGTTATTCAAAAGGCACTAGAGAAGAGATAATTTCTTTAATTTTAAGGAAGTGAGAGAAATGTTTGATTTTGAATACCAATTAAAAATGCTCCCGGATAAACCGGGAGTATATCTCATGAAGAATTCCCTGGGTGAAGTTATATATGTAGGTAAGGCAAAGGTGCTGAAAAATAGAGTCAGACAATACTTCCAAAACTCATCCAACCATTCTGCGAAGGTTGTGGCTATGGTTAAAAACATAGCTGAGTTTGAGTACATCGTGACAGACTCTGAGAGTGAAGCCCTCATACTAGAATGTAATTTAATTAAAAAGTATAGACCCAGGTATAACATCTTATTAAAGGATGACAAGCATTATCCCTTTATTAAGATAACTACCAATGAAGATTTCCCAAGGGTATTCACCACAAGAAATTATGTAAAGGACGGAAATAAGTATTTCGGCCCTTATACCGATGTGTCTGTAGTTTATGAGACCTTAGAATTGATAAGAAAAATATTTCCCCTAAGAAACTGCAAGAGAAATATAGTTGAAAACGGAGAAGTCACAAGACCCTGCTTAAACTATCATATAGGCATGTGCAAGGCTCCCTGTGCAGGGCTGATATCAAAAGAGGAATATAGAAAGATAGTCCTGGATGTAATAAATCTCTTATCCGCAAGGGATACGGAGGTATTGAAAAAACTTAAAAAGGATATGGAAGCCGCGGCGGAAAATCTGGAGTTTGAGAAAGCGGCGGCCTTAAGAGATAAAATTAATGCTGTGGAGAAAATTCAAGAAAGACAGAAAATCATTACCGGTAGCTTTGAGGATGAAGATTATATCGATATCTACAGCGATGAAAAAGATACCTGTGCTCAAGTATTCTTTATGAGACAGGGAAAGGTTGTAGGGCGAGAACACTTTATTCTTGAAGACACTGCCGGTGAAGAACCAGGAGAAATTATCTCCCAGATTATTAAAGAATTTTATGGCGGCACCCCCTTTATTCCATCCCATATATACATACATGATATTGTGGACCAAGACCTGCTGGAGGAGTGGCTATCAACTAAGAAGGGGAGTAAGGTATCTCTCAAGGTACCTAAGCGTGGAGAAAAGGTTCAATTCCTTGAGATGGTAAAAAAGAATGCCAAGATGACTCTGGAACAGTTCAAGCAGAAGCTGCTCATGGATAAAGAAATACAGGGGACGGTTCTCAAGGAATTAGCAGAATTACTGGAGCTGGATGAGCTGCCTCACAGAATAGAGAGTTATGATATTTCAAATATTCAGGGCTTTGATTCCGTTGGAAGTATGATCGTCTTTGAGGAAGGCAAGGCCAAGAACAGCGATTATAGAAGATTTAAAATAAAATCTGTAATAGGTGCCAACGATTATGACAGCATGCGTGAAATATTAGAAAGAAGGTTCCGTCACGGCCTTGAAGAAGTCAAAAATATTCAGGAAAGAAAGCTGGAGTTCAGCAATGGGAAGTTCTCCGTGTTTCCAGACCTCATATTGATGGATGGAGGACGGGGCCAGGTTAATGTGGCCCTTGAGGTATTGGAGGAGCTAGGCATCAACATACCCGTTGCCGGCATGGTAAAGGATGATAGTCACAAAACAAGAGGTTTAATATATAATAATATTGAGCTTCCCATTAAACCTAATTCAAAGGTTATGCAGTTGATTACAAGGATCCAGGATGAGGTGCATAGATTTGCTATTACCTATCACAGAACCCTAAGGGATAAGAGGACCCTTCATTCAGTGCTGGATGAGATTCCTAATATAGGCGAGAAGAGAAGGATTGCACTGTTAAAGAAATTTGGGTCTGTAGAAAATATCAAAAATGCGACTATAGAAGAATTACTGGAGACACCTTCTATAGATAGAAGGGCAGCGGAAAGTATAAAATGCTATTTTACGTATCAAAGGCAAAAAAATGGTTAATACTGATAAGTATAGAATAATTGAATAATATACTTGATGGATTAGTTTGCTATAATGTATACTGATGTTGGTGTCTTTAGACTTAATATGTTTAGTTAACAATATGTGTTAGGGGAAGAAATATGAAGAATTATTTATACCTATTAGGTGAAATCAAGGAAATCGTTGGAGAAAGTAATGTTCTAGCAGATGAGCCGATGAAAAACCACACTTCCTTTAAGGTGGGGGGCCCGGCAGACATATTTGTTATACCAAAGGACTATCAGGAAGTACAGCAATTAGTTAAAGTTTGCAAGGATCAGAATGTACCCTATTTTATCATTGGCAATGGTTCAAACCTTTTAGTTAAAGACGGTGGGATAAGAGGGGTAGTTATTAAACTTACGGCTTTAAACAAAATAGAGGTTCAAGGAAACAAAATTATTGCCCAAAGCGGTGCTCTTCTCAGTGATGTGTCCACATGTGCTTTGGACCATAGTCTCACAGGATTCGAATTTGCCTGCGGAATTCCCGGCTGTGTAGGAGGGGCTGTGGCTATGAATGCCGGTGCCTACATAAGCGAAATGAAAAATGTAATAGAAAATGCACTTGTCATTGATAATGATGCCAATATAAGAAGATTGGATTTGCAGGAACTGGAACTGAGTTATAGAAACAGCATTATACTAAAACAGGGCTTTATTGTTTTGGAAGCAGTGTTTAACTTAAAACCAGGAAATTACAATGACATAAAAACTCTCATTGATGATTTGCAGAAAAGAAGAACAGACAAACAGCCACTGGATTACCCATCTGCAGGAAGTACCTTTAAGCGCCCTGAGGGCTATTTCGCGGGAAAGCTTATCGAGGACTCCAACCTAAAAGGTGTGTCCATTGGAGGTGCGCAAGTTTCCAATAAACACAGTGGTTTCATTATAAATACCGGAAATGCCACAGCAAAAGATATCTTAAGCTTAATTGCCTACGTTCAAAAGACTGTATTTGAAAAGTTTGGCGTTGAGCTTCATACAGAGGTAAGAATCATGGGCGAGGAACTTAATAATTAAGACCAAGAGCTTGGGACTTCTCAGGCTCTTTTTTACAAGATTTATTGGTAAAACCTTTTTATTACAGAAGATACATATTCTTTGCATTGATATATTATGAACAAGGTGTTAATATAAATGAAGCGAAAAAAAGTAAAAGCTAAATAATTCCATCCATATAAGTCTGATAATAGGGTTCAGACGTTTCTACGAAGCACCGATAATGCTTCCCTATGGGTAATCTTCCGGATGCAATTCCACCATGAGATTTATCCATATTTTCTGGTGGAATTTTTGATTTTAATAATTTTTTTATTATTTCCTTTGAATCATATTCTTTTATTATTTTTTAGTATCTAGGTCCAAACAGTTCTCAAAGAACCAATAAGAAGAAAGCACTAAAAAGTACTAAAGAAGTTTCAAAGCGTATCAAAAGAGCATTTAGGAGGGACAGTTTAATGAAACAACAAAGTACAAAAGATGGAAAAGGTGGCTTATTAGAAAGAACCTTTAAGCTATCAGAAAATGGTACAACCATAAGGACAGAAGTTATTGCGGGATTTACTACATTTATAACAATGGCTTATGCATTATTGGTTATACCGAATGTTTTGAAGATTTCCGGCATGAACGCAGCTGGAATTATGGGGGACGGTTCACAAGATTTGAGCATTATCAATGACCCCTATGTGGCTTCAGCTTTTACAGCCATATGTATTGTATCAGCAATAAGTACCCTGATAATGGGGCTTTATGCTAATCTTCCTTTTGCCGTTGCACCGGGAATTGGACTAACGGCCTTTTTCACATATGGAGTTTGTATGACTCTTGGATTTACATGGCAGCAGGCTTTGGCAGCTGTTTTTATATCAGGATTATTATTTATCTTAATAACTGTTACGTCTTTAAGAGAAAAAATAGTAGATTGCCTGCCCAAAAACATTAAGATTGCCATTACAGCAGGAATAGGCTTGTTCATAGCCTTGATTGGCTTAAAAAGTGGTGGCTTAATTATATCTAATCCGGATACATTGGTATCCTTTGGCGATTTTACTCAACCTAAACCCATATTAACGATAATAGGTATAGCTTTAATGGGAATTATGATGGCTAGAAAGGTGAAAGGAGCCATGCTTCTTTCAATAATCATTACTACAATAATTGGAATTCCACTAGGAGTTACGGATATTAGTAATATACAATTTATTGGTATGCCTAAATCCTTTGCGCCAACTTTTATGGCCATGGATTTTAAAGGTTTATTGAGCCACAATGGTTCTGGTATAATAGGAGCCTTAACCAGTGTAATAATGGTTGTACTTACTTTCAGCTTAGTTGACCTATTTGATACCATAGGGACTTTAGTTGGAACAGCACAAAAGGCTGACATGGTATTACCTGACGGGAAAATAAAAAATATGAGAAAGGCACTACTTACAGATGCTATAGCAACAACAATAAGTTCAATGTTTGGCTTAACAACTACTTCAACATATGTTGAGTCTACAGCCGGAATTGCAGAAGGCGGTAGGACAGGTTTATCGTCTACTGTTGTATCTATATTATTCATATTAGCCTTATTCTTCGGTGGAATTGTTGGGATTGTTCCTTCAGAGGCAACTGCTCCGGCCCTTGTTATTGTGGGGATACTTATGATGGAATCTATAAAAGATGTGGATTTCAGTGACTTTACAGAAGCCCTGCCTGCTTTCTTCACTATAGCAATCATGCCATTCAGCTACAGCATAGCCAATGGTATTGCTGCAGGAATAATTTTTTATCCAATAATGAAATTGGCTACAGGTCGACATAAGGAAGTACATACTATAATGTACGTTCTTGCAGGATTGTTTATCTTAAGATTTATACTATTACCTCAATAATTATATATTTGATTAGTACAGCAGCATGATATTTATTATAATATTATGCTGCTTTTATTTATTATTTTGGCATAACAGCTTAAACATAATATAAAACAAAGCTGCACTAATTAATAAGCCATTAGGTATAAACCTTGTGAACCGTCCCCACCTCTTCTACCTGCTCTAATTCTTTGGCAAATGCTATTTATTTCTTTAGTCGTTGTGTTATAATAAAAAATATATCTGTATTAAAATTATGGTACAGCTAATAGAAATATGTAGTTAAAATACTTTGATTTTATAGACAACTTATGATTCTTTATAGCCATTACTACATATTATAGATTGAATACATTATAGCTTGAAAATATTATAGACATTAATAGTAAGAGAGTACTTATGTAAGTATTTGCGTAAAGGAGGATTTATATGAGATTTGTAATTGTTACTGGATTATCAGGAGCAGGAAAAACACAGGCTATGCGGAGCCTTGAGGATATTGGATATTTTTGTGTAGATAATTTACCTCCTACATTAATACCAAAATTTGCAGAAGCATGTTTCCAGACCGGTGGGAAAATAGATAAGATAGCATTAGTGATGGACATTAGAGGTGGAATGTTTTTCGATGCCCTTTTCGAAAGTTTGAAGCACCTGGAGTCTCAGGAATACGAATATGAAATTCTTTATTTGGATGCCTCCAATGAAGTACTTATAAAGAGATATAAAGAATCCAGAAGGAAGCACCCTCTAGCGCCTGAAGGCAGAGTTCTTCAGGGGATTGAACTGGAGAGAAGCAAGCTAAATGAACTCAGAAACAGAGCTACCAACATCATCGATACAACTAAGCTGTCCATTTGGGATTTAAGGCAGAAGATTACTGAAATTTATGGAGAAGAGGGCCAGGTTGAAGTAGAACTGATGATAACAGTGCTTTCCTTTGGCTTTAAGTACGGCATACCGGTAGATTCGGATTTAGTATTTGACGTGAGATTTATACCTAATCCTTTCTATATACATGAACTAAAACAGTATTCAGGGAATGATGAGCCGGTAAAGGAATATGTTCTGAAGCATGAAGTTACCACTAAGTTTATTGACAAGCTTGACGACATGTTTACTTTTTTAATTCCTAACTATATAAAAGAGGGCAAAAGACAGCTTATTATATCCATCGGCTGTACCGGTGGAAGACACCGCTCAGTGGCCATCTCCAACGCTATATATGAAAGATTGAAAGCTAAAGGCCACAAGGTAACCATTGAGCACAGGGATATTCATGAGGATATTAATAGAGGTGGTATGAAGCTATGAAGTTTTCAGACTGGCTAAAGCCGGGGATAAAGGTTAAGCGCTGGATACTCTTTGGTATCATGGGTGTGTTCCTAATATTTTTTGGTCTGGTGGAAATAGTTGAAAGGCAGTTTTACAATATTTATTACAAGGCCTTCTGGCTTTTCTTAAATATTATTGGCATTTTTGTAATCTATGTGTCCATTACCCAAGGAATGAGGTCCATAATAGCCCTCATTAATAAAGGCTATATAAATGTAAGATTGGATTCTAAAAAACTTGAAAGTCTTATCTACGAGAAAAGGTTGTTGGTAAAGGGACCTAAAATAGTTGTAATTGGTGGTGGAACAGGTCTATCGACTATGCTTAGAGGACTTAAATATTACACTTCAAACATAACTGCTATCGTTACTGTTGCTGACGATGGTGGTGGTTCTGGAGATTTAAGAGAGGATTTGGGCATACTACCTCCTGGTGATATCCGAAACTGCATATTGGCTCTTGCAGATACTGAACCCTTGATGGAGGAGCTTCTGCAATACAGATTCAAAGATGGAAGACTTAAGAATCAAAGCTTTGGTAATTTGTTTCTTGCAGCCATGGATGGAATTTCTTCAAATTTCGAAGAAGCGGTGCAGAAGATGAGCTCAGTTTTGGCGGTGACCGGCAAGGTTCTGCCAGTTACTTTGGAGAATATGGTTTTAAAGGCCAAGTTTAAAAATGGAAATATAGTACAAGGAGAATCCTTAATACCTGAAGTAGCTTTAGCTCAGGGGACTTCTATCGATCGCATTTTTATTGATCCAGAGGATGCAAAGCCTTTGGATGAAGCTATAAAAGCTATCAGAGAGGCAGATGCAATTATCTTGGGACCGGGAAGCTTATATACCAGTGTAATACCTAATCTGCTTGTTAAGGACATAGCAGATGAGGTTAGCAAAGCGGATGGCTTAAAGATATATATTTGTAATATAATGACTCAGCCCGGTGAAACTGATGGGTATGATGTTGCAGAACATATTAATGCAATTTATAAGCATTCGAAAGAAGATATACTAGACTATATTATAGTAAATTCAGGGCAAATTGATGCTGAGTTAGAGGAAAAGTACAAATCAGAAGGTTCTCAGTTGGTGGTAACTGATAATAATAAGCTGAAAAAGCTTGGAGTTGGAATCATTGAGGGGGACCTAATCAAGGTCAGAAATGGATATATAAGACATGATTCTGAAAAACTGGCAGCGATTCTCATTGAGACAATTATGGAGAAAAAATTATTCTTCGATAGAAAGAAGATCATTGAATATTTCTATCTATCAGAAAGATTAAAAGACAATAAAAAGATTAGGGAGTAGGTACTATGTCATTTTCATCAAAAGTTAAAGAAGAAGTTTGCAGACTTACGGATTTAAGTAAAAAAGAGGCAATTGCTGTGTTATCAGGAATAATGAAAGTCAGTGGTACGATTTCCTTTACAGCTAACAGGCAAATAAATTTTAGGATAACCACGGAAAATGCAGGAATTGCCAGATTGGTCTTTAAGATGCTTAAGAATTACTTTAATATAAATACTAGGTTAATGGTAAAAAAGAGTAATTCTCTAAAGAAGAACAATATTTATATGGTAGTTATCGGAGAAGAAATGGGTGTCAGATCAATTTTGAAAGAAGTAGGTATCCTTGCCGATGATGATAGTTTGATTACTTTCGATTACGGCATAAGAGAAAGTATTGTTGATTCTGATGAAACAAGACGAGCTTATATAAGAGGGGCCTTTTTAGGCGGCGGCAGTATAAGTAACCCTGAGAAGACTTATCATCTTGAGTTTGTTACCCATGATTTAGAATATGCTGAAGCCCTAAGTAAGTTAATCAATGTTTACGGACTTTCATCTAAGGTAATTCAAAGAAAGAGCAGCTATATTGTGTATCTCAAGGAAGGTGAACAGATAGTTGACCTACTTAACATTATAGGAGCTCACAAGTCCCTTTTGGAACTTGAAAATATTAGAATAATGAAGGAAATGAGAAATAACGTAAACAGGCTTGTTAATTGTGAAACGGCTAACTTAAGCAAAACAGTTAATGCGGCAGTAAGGCAGGTAGAAAGCATTAAACTTATCCAAAAGGAGATTGGACTCAACAGATTACCCAAGAACTTAAGGGAAATTGCGGAGCTGAGGTTAAACTACCCTGACGAATCTTTGAAGGAATTAGGCGAAATGCTGGATCCTCCTGTAGGAAAGTCAGGAGTAAATCACAGACTGAGAAGAATTGAAAAAATTGCTGATGAATTGAGAAGGGAAGAAAGGTAGGTGCGAAAGTATGTCTAAGCACGAGGAGATAATCAAGCATATTTTGTCCCTTGAGGTTGGTCATAAAATTTCTGTAAGAGGCGTTGCCTCAGCCCTAGGGGTAAGTGAAGGAACAGCCTACAGAGCCATAAAAGATTGTGAAACCCTTGGAATAGTATCCACCATACCAAGGGTTGGTACCGTTAGAATAGAAAAGGTTGAAAAGAAGAGCATTGAAGCATTAACTTTCGCAGAAGTGGTTAACATAGTTGAAGGTACTATTTTAGGAGGAAAGGAAGGCATCCATAAGACTCTTAATAAGTTTGTCATTGGTGCTATGACCATTGATGCAATGCAGAGATATATTTCGCCAGGATGTTTACTGATAGTGGGAAACAGAGAAGAAGCGCAGGAATTAGCCCTTAACAATGAATCAGCAGTTTTAATCAGTGGTGGATTTACCTGTAATGATAGAATTAAAAAGCTTGCAAATGAAAAATGTCTTCCAATAATATCTTCCAGTTATGATACCTTTACAATAGCTACTATGATAAATAGGGCAATATCTGAAAGCCTGATCAAAAAGGACATAATTTTGGTAGAGGATATCATGATACCAAATCCAATCAGTCTTAAAGCCAGCACCACTATAAGGCAGTGGAAGGAGCTCATGAATGAAACAAAACATGAGAGATATCCTGTTGTTGGTGATGACAACAAGGTTGTGGGAGTAGTAACCTTAAAGGACCTACCGATCGACTGCTCACCGGATGATCCTGTGGGAAAAATAATGAGCAAAACTCCTATTACTGTGACTCCGAAGACAACTGTGGCATATGCTGCCCACGTTATGGCTTGGGAAGGCATAGAAATTTCACCGGTTGTGGACGGCAAGAAGCTGGTGGGCATAATCACCCGAAGAGATGTTATCAAGGCGCTGCAATACGTTTCGAGACAGCCTCAGGTAAGTGACACTTTAGAAGACCTAATATTAAAGAGTTTCAGCTATGAGATGGAAAATGGAGTAGCACATTTCTGCGGTAATATAATTCCTCAGATGCTAGATACTATCGGAACAGCTTCCTGGAGTGCGCTGAACATGCTGCTTTCCACGGTAGGCTTATCAACGCTTAGACAGAAAAACAACATCAATGTATCAGTGGACAGCATGATGACCTACTTCATGAAACCAGTACAGGTAGACAGCTTTATACATATATATACAAACGTAATCGATATCGGCAGAAACTTTTGCAAGGTTGAAGTGGATATGTACGATTCTGAGAAGGAGCACATAGCAAAAGCCATGCTCTCCGCCAGAGTAATAAAAAGATAAAAAGATAGTGGGGGACGGTTCACAAGGTTTGATTAACTTAGGACTAAGTCTTATTCAGAGGAGGATATTTAAATGTTTACGCACATAGTATTTTTCAAGTTAAATGATCCTAGTAAAGAAAATTTGGAACGTGCCAAGAACATACTTGAGCAAATGGAAGGTAAGATTCCACAACTAAAGTATATAGAAGTGGGAGTAGATGTTCTACATACAGAAAGATCCTATGATATTGCTTTGATTACAAGATTTGATTCCTTAGAAGATATGCAGGAATATCAAGTACATCCATACCATGTCAATGAAGTATTGAAAAAATTAAGGCCAATGCTGAAAGGATCATCAGCTGTTGACTACTAAAATAAAATTTAAAATTTAAATTTATTTAAATTTAAAGGGGACGGTTCACAAGAATTAATCAAAATGAATAATTCTTGTGAACCGTCCCCTTTGATTCAATTCAACTTCAGTCTGCATGACATAAGAGTTGTCCATCTTTTTTATCCAATTAATGAAACTCATTAACTACAAAAATTTCAAAATCCAATTTAAGCAACAAAATTATCAAAAATCAGCTTTAAAAAGTATTAGATTAAGGATTTACAGGAATTTTTTGCCTAATAAAATCCTGAATAATATTTTTATACTGCGGAACAGTTTGTATAAGTAATGAACCCCTTTGGGAGAGCCGCCAAGCATTGGATAGGGTGATATTACCAAGCATTAAGCAAATATCTGTAAGTGATAAGTTAGAAAAACTCCTTGCGATAACAATGAATAAGGATTTTAACTCATTATTTTTATGGCTATATTTTAGGTGAAGATTTACATCGCACCCTAAATAAGAAGATATAAATTCTTTTATATCTTCAGGCTGTGTTTCTCTTAAAATAAAACCTCTAGCACTTCTATATTCAGACTTCTCAGATACAAACTCAACTTCCTTTGCTAATTCAATTGAATTCATATTATTATAAGCTTTTTTCATAATTTCAACATAAGTTTTCCTTGATTTTATAATATCGCAGCTGAAATGTTGAAGGATAAAGCTTGTATTAAGAATATTGTGATGGTCTTTCTTTATACCTAAATATATTGCCAAACTTGAATAAGGATACTTTGAGACATCATTTTTGTAAAGCTTGATATCTTTAGGATTATTATGAATATACGCTGATAAAGCAATCAAATAATTATCATTATCTACTATCTTGCTTTTAAATCTATCTTGAAATAAATGGCCATGTCTACCATAGCGCTTATTATAATATTGAACATAACTTTGATTTATTGATTTCACGATCTTACTTATATCGGAACCGCAGCAATCAATAATCATGTGAGCGTGGGTTGTCATGAGGCAATAACCATAAACATTAAACATATACAAGTCTTTGTACTTTTTAATGAGTTCGAGATACTTTTCCCTATCCTTGTTATCCCTAAAAAGAGAAACCTCGCTAATCGATCTAACCATAACATGAAGGATTGCACCTGGGAACTTTTTTCTTGCTGTTCTTGGCATATTTGTCACCTCTCTAATATTAATTATTATAGCCTTGAGCATAATTCTAATGCCTTGATATTACTAGCCCGTAAGGGCTAATTTTTTTTTATCACTCAAATATATGTCATAGGATTTCCTCACTTTTTGTCGAATTATACTATATAACCACACATAATATAAAAACAATAAGGAGGAAATCTCTATGTACCAACGTCAAGAAATCTTTAACATAATTGAACTTTTTACTTCTCAAAAGCTTATCAATTTTTATACAAAAATCTTCGATAATCTTGATTTATCTTCATTACCC
Organism: Clostridium thermarum; assembly: GCF_006351925.1. Lineage (NCBI taxonomy): Bacteria > Bacillati > Bacillota > Clostridia > Eubacteriales > Clostridiaceae > Clostridium > Clostridium thermarum. Next base: position 1,112,647 of record NZ_CP040924.1, read on the forward strand.
GATAGGGTACCTTCAAAATATGGTCCTACTGGGTTTTCACGTCATGCTCTTTTTAGAGCTTTCATTGTCATGAAATGTGAAAAATTTGCCCAAATTACTGACCTTAAAGATTTTCTAGAAAATAATCTAATAATTGCTCAGCTTTGCGGTTTCAATATTTTTAAACCTTTACCTTCATACTCGGTTTTTCAGAGATTTATAAAAAATTTATCTAATTCTTATCTTAAAGAAGTCATGAAACACCAAGTTAATATTCTTAAAGAACTTGGTTTTATTGACAACAACTTTATATCAGTTGATGCCACTCCTGTTAAGGCTAATACTAAATTTAATAATCCTAAATGCTTCGCAAATAACAAATTTTCTAAAAATAATCATCCTTCTTCTGATAAAGATTGTAAATTAGGTGTTCATACTGCTAATAACTCTATGAATGTTCAAGTTTTCGAAGATAAACCCAATAATTCAAAGAAAAAATGTGAATTTTACTGGGGATATAAAAATCATGTTATTTGTGATGCTATCTCCGGTCTCCCAATTGCTGAATTTACTACAACCGCTGATGTTAATGAAATTTCTAACTTTACAGAAATACTTTCTGATACCAATGAGTGGTTTCCACTAAAAGGTAGTTATATTATTGCTGATAAAGCTTATGACTCAAAGCAAAATCATGATTTTATTCGTAATAGCCTTAAAGGCCATGCCTTCATTGCATTAAATAAACGTGGTTCAAAACCTAAAAACTTAACATCAACAGGCAATGTAATATGCGATGCCGGATTAGCAATGCATAAAGATGGCAAACAATATTTTGATTCATATATTAAACAAAAATTTTGCTGTCCTTTTAGGACTTCTAAAGATGATTCTTTATGTCCATGTAAACACGAAAAATTCTTTAACGGTAAGAAGAACAGAGGTTGTGTAAAATACATAAGCATTGGCACTGATTATAGATCCTCTATAAATCGTGATTCTATATTTTTTAAGAAAATATACAGCCTTAGAACTGAATCTGAAAGATACAATTCTAGATGGAAGAATCTAAATACCGAGCAAGCTTATGTTAGAAATATTAACTCTGTTACTAATTTAAATACAATCGGACATATTTGTCTTTTAACTATTGCAATTGCTGCTATAAAATCTGGCTGTGTTGATAAATACAAATCCCTATCGGGATTAAAAAGGACAGCTTAAACTAAGTTATATCAAAATTTTTAAGCATCAATTTTACCAAGGGGATAGTCTACCCTTTTTTGTTTCTTTCATTTCAACTTAAGTTCCATTTTAGATATTTAAGCTACGCTTAGTAAAAATTGTAATAATTTAACTTTTGTTGTTCTATTTTTTATTTAATTATGCTCATATCTATTAATTATTATAGCTAAATTATTGACAGCTTTTTGATTATAAAATCAGTTCAATATAAGAAAATCTAAAATTACTATATGAATTGTGAACCGTCCCCTCTTACCTAGTTCACCATGATGGTATATAATAAAGGGGTAACTAAAAAGATGAATTTTGTCAATAATAAAAAGATAATAAGGCAAAGAGGTGATTATGTGGAGAATATAGATGAAACTTTCGATATAGAAGATAATTTGGATAATATTGATATGGAGCCTTATAAAGAACAGGATAAGAAAAATATTGATTTCGTTCATCTTCATGTACATACAGAATACAGTTTGCTGGATGGTTCAGGTAAAATGAAGCAGCTTGTAAAAAGAGCTAAAGAGCTAGGCATGAAAAGCCTGGCAATTACAGATCACGGAGTTATGTATGGTTGCGTGGACTTTTATAAAGCTGCTGTAGAAGAAGGAATACATCCAATAATAGGATGCGAAATATATATTGTGCCAAAATCTATGAAGATTAAGCATATGGACAAAGAAAATGAAACATACCATCTTGTTTTACTGGTAAAAAATGAGGTTGGTTATAATAATTTGATGAAGATTGTATCTACCGCTTCCATAGAGGGATTTTATTATAAACCGAGAGTTGATCATGAATACCTAAAGCAGCACAGCGAGGGACTTATCGCACTTAGTGCGTGTCTAGGCGGTGAAGTTCAAGCTCATATGCTGGAGGGCAATTATGCTAAGGCTAAGGATGCTGCATTATTCTATAAGTCAGTATTTAAAGAGGACTTTTATTTGGAGCTTCAATACCACGGTATGCAGGAGCAAATGAAGGTAAATGGAGAAATTATCAAGCTTTCAAAAGAAATTGGGGTGCCATTGATTGCTACTAATGATGTCCATTATATAAGAAAGGAAGACTATCGGGCCCATGATGTACTCCTCTGCATTCAGACAGGCAAGACTGTGGACGAAGAAAACAGAATGAGGTATCCATCGGATCAGTTCTACTTGAAGTCCCCTGAGGAAATGTATGGCTTGTTTTCTTATGTGCCTGAGGCCTTGAACAATACCGTCAAAATTGCAGAGAAATGTAAATTTGATTATGAATTCCATAAGTCAAAGCTGCCCAAATTCCCACTACCAGAAGGATATGATGCTTTCGAATATCTGAGGGATACCTGTTTCAAAGGCTTAGTAGATAGGTACAAGGTTTTTGAACCTATAAGGGATCTATCGCAAGAAGAGATTTATGCTTCTGTAATGAAAATATCAGAAGAGAATCTAGATGCCAAAGAACTCACATACAGACTAAACTATGAGTTAAATATAATAAATCAGATGGGATATGTTGACTATTTCTTGATAGTTTGGGACTTTATAAGATATGCTAACGAGAATGGCATACCAACAGGCCCCGGAAGAGGTAGCGCTGCAGGATCAATTGTAGCCTACACCCTTGGAATTACAAAGATCGATCCCATAAAATACAGCTTGCTTTTTGAGCGTTTTTTGAATCCTGAAAGAGTGAGTATGCCGGATATAGATTCGGATTTTTGTTATGAAGGAAGACAGAAGGTAATTGACTACGTGGTAGATAAATATGGCGAAAATAATGTTTCACAAATAATTACCTTTGGTACCATGGCTGCCAGAGCTTGTATCAGAGATGTTGGAAGAGCTATGAATTATTCTTATGCTGAGGTTGATAAAATTGCTAAGATGATTCCCACTATGCTTGGTATAACTATTGATAAAGCATTGTTCTTAAATCCGGAGTTAAAAGCAATTTATGATGAAGAAGAAAGAGTAAGGGAGCTTATAGATATCAGCAGGTCTCTTGAGGGCTTGCCTAGGCACTCATCAACTCATGCGGCAGGAGTAGTTATAGCATCACAGCCATTAGTAAGTTTTGTTCCGCTGCAAAGGAACGAAGATATGATAGTAACTCAATTCCCTATGGGGACTTTAGAGGAGCTTGGACTACTCAAAATGGACTTCTTAGGCTTGAGAACCCTTACAGTTATGCGTGATGCCATAAAGATGGTCAAGGATATAAGAGGTATTGATATAGATTTAGACCAAATTGGCTTTGATGATCATGAAGTCTATAAAATGATAGGTGAAGGTAAGACTGTTGGGGTCTTCCAATTGGAATCTGCCGGGATGACTAACTTTATGAAGGAGCTGAAACCGGATTCCCTGGAGGACATAATAGCGGGAATAAGTTTGTACAGACCAGGCCCTATGGCTGAAATTCCAAGATATATTGAAAATAAGAACTTTCCAGAGAAGGTAACTTACTTGACTCCGGAACTTGAAAGCATCTTAAGTGTTACCTATGGCGTTATGGTTTATCAAGAACAGGTTATGGAGATAGTAAGAAAGCTTGCAGGATACTCTATGGGCCGAAGTGACCTTGTTAGACGTGCTATGTCAAAGAAAAAGCACAAGGTAATGGAGGAAGAGAGAAAGAACTTTATCTATGGAATAGTTGATGAAAATGGCAATGTTGAGGTGCCTGGATGTATTAGAAATGGCATTAGTGAAGAGGTAGCAAACAAGATCTTCGATCAAATGATGGATTTTGCTTCCTACGCCTTTAACAAGTCCCATGCTGCTGCCTATGCTGTGGTGGCATATCAGACAGGTTATCTGATGAGATATTACCCTGCAGAATACATAGCAGCAATGCTAAACAGTGTTATGGGAGTAACAGATAAGGTTGTATTTTATATAAGGTTTGCTGAAAGTCAGGGAATACAGGTAAAGTCACCTAATATAAATGAAAGCTATGCTAAATTCACGGTCAAGGATGAGAAAACAATACTGTTTGGTCTTGCTGCAATAAAAAATGCCGGCATTCATGTGGTAGAGAGCATCGTTAGCAGCAGAGAGCAAAAGGGTAAATTCACTTCACTATACGATTTTTGTAATAAAATAGATTTATCAGTAATTAATAAAAGAGTTATCGAAAGCCTTATAAAGTCTGGAGCCTTTGATTGTTTCAAAGTTTACCGTTCACAAATGCTTTCGGTTTATGAAAAAATATTAGATGGACTAGGCAGCGAGAAGAAGAGGAACATTGATGGACAGGTAAGTCTCTTTGGAGACTTAGGTGCTACAAGCTTAGGTGGAGTCAATTTAGAGGCTGAGATCAAGTATCCAAACATTAAAGAGTTTGAAAAGCGACACTTGCTGGCCATGGAAAAAGAGATCACAGGTATGTATATATCAGGCCATCCTGTTGAAGAATACCAAGAAGCTCTCAAGCTCCATACCGATACAAGAACCATTGATATCCTTGAAGCAGCTGCTCAACAAACAACTTTAGAGGATGAATTAACGACTGGAATGGATGCTTCAAGCTACGATGTATCCATAAAGGAAAACGAAAAAATCTATGACGGTAAGAAAATTATGATTGGTGGTATAATCACTTCTGTAAGCAGAAAGTTTACTAGGAATAATGATAGGATGGCCTTTATAACCCTTGAAGATATTTATGGAAGCATCGAAGTTGTTGTATTCCCCAAAGTTATGGAAAAGGTATCTAGCCTCATTACTGAAGATGCCCTTATCCTTGTAAAAGGTAGGGTAAGTATAAGAGAAGATGAAGGGCCAAAAATTCTTTGCGAGGATATACAGCCGTTAATAAACATTAATACCTCTAAGTTGTATATTGCAATTGAAGATGATAAGACAGCCCGTGGAATCATAAATAATTTAAAACTTGCTCTACACAGGTATAAGGGAAATACACCGGTATATCTGTTTATCCGAAAGGAAAGAAAGAATTACAGAATGGATAAAGAATTTTGGGTTAATACTGAATCTGGTGTAGTAGAATTTTTAAAGAGTGAGTTTGGAGAAGAGAACGTAAAAGTAGTTTAGTTTTTCCAATCATCAATAAAGAACAAGAAAGTAAAAAACCTCAGAGTCGATCCGCTTGACTCTGAGGTTTTTGCTGTTAAAGGAGACGGTTCACAAGGTTTATATACTTTTTTAGAAAATATATATAATTCTTGTGAACCGTCCCCTTATTTGTCCCGCTATTACTCCTCGATATTTGATCATTTCCAACGTATTTTCATGAATTTAGACTTTTTTCGTTTTATTTTTTATTTCTGCAGGTAATACTATAGTTGCGTGATAAATATTTTTGTAGTAATATTATGTTGGGACAATAGTGATAGTTATTAAAAATATGCTCAAAGCTATTATCAATGTAACGTATTTGACCATGGTGGGACGAGTTTTGTCCCACGGGGAACAGGAGGAGTTAATATGAAAACAATAGCTATTTTGACAAGCGGCGGAGATGCACCAGGAATGAATGCTGCCATCAGAGCAGTAGTTAGAATGGGCCTTAGTAAGGGCTTAAGGGTAATGGGTGTTGAAAGAGGTTACAATGGTTTAATCAATGGGGAAATCTTTGAGATGAACCGAAATTCTGTGTCAGATATAATTCAAAAGGGTGGTACCATCTTAAAGACCGCAAGATGCGAAGAGTTTAAGACTGAAGCTGGCAGAGAAAGAGCTGTAAATGTGCTGAAAGTTTTTGGTATCGATGGCCTTGTTGTTATTGGCGGTGACGGTTCCTTTACAGGTGCCAAGCTATTATCTAAGCTTGGTGTAAAAACTGTGGGTATCCCAGGAACTATAGATAATGACTTATCTTATACTGATTACACTCTTGGCTTCGATACTGCGTTAAATACTGTATTAGATGCAATAAATAAACTAAGAGATACATCAAGCTCCCACGAAAGAGTTAGTATTGTGGAAGTTATGGGAAGAAACTGTGGTGATATTGCCTTATTTGCAGGTCTGGCCGGTGGTGCAGAAAGCATCATAGTTCCTGAAATGGGCATGGATGTTGATGAACTTTGTAAGACAATACTTGAAGGCAAGAGAAACGGAAAGCTTCATAATCTAATACTTTTGGCAGAAGGGGTTGGTGGAGCACAAAAGCTTGCTAAGCATGTGGAAGAAGTTACTGGAATCGAGACAAGAGCTACTATATTAGGTCACATACAAAGAGGTGGAAGTCCAACTGCATTTGACAGAATACTTGCTTCAAGATTGGGCGCCAGAGCAGTTGAACTTTTAATCGAGGGTAAATCTTCTAGAGTTGTAGGAATTAGAGGCGGAGTTATAATTGATGATGATATAGACGAAGCATTAGCCCTTCCTAGAAAGTTTGACACTAACCTATATGAAATAGCAAAATGCTTATCCTACTAAAATTTATTGTTCTAAGGAGAGTTAAGTATGAGAAAGACTAAAATAATTTGCACCATTGGTCCTGCCAGTGAAGATAGAGAAACCTTAAAAAAACTATTTGAAGCAGGCATGAATGCTTCAAGACATAATTTTTCCCATGGCGATCATGAAGAACATGGCGGAAGAATTAAGCTCGTTAAAGAATTAAGTAAAGAATTAAATAAACCGGTATCAATAATACTTGATACCAAGGGACCTGAAATCAGAACCGGAAAATTTGCTGCAGGAAAGCTTGAACTTAAAGAAGGCAGCAGTTTCACCATAGTTTGCGGCGAGGACATATCCGGAGATGAAACTCAGTGTTCAGTTTCCTATAAGAACTTATATCAGGATGTTGTTCCTGGCAATATGATATTAATCGATGACGGCCTGGTTGGGTTGGAAGTTGAAAAGGTTGTTGGGACCAACATACATTGTATCGTAAAGAATACTGGTATGGTTGGCAGTCACAAGGGAGTAAATGTTCCTGGTGTATCAATCAACCTTCCTGCAATCACAGAAAAGGATATTGCGGATTTAAAATTCGGTATTGAAATAGGTGTGAATATAATAGCTGCATCCTTCGTGAGAAAGGCATCTGACGTACTCGCCATCAGAAAAGTATTAAATGAAAATGGTGGAGAGCATGTGCTTATTTTCTCAAAAATTGAGAATCAGGAAGGTGTAAATAATTTAGATGAAATACTTAAATTCTCCGATGGCATAATGGTTGCTAGAGGAGACCTAGGTGTAGAAATTCCAATTGAGCAGGTACCACTTGTTCAAAAGATGATAATCGAAAAATGTAACTATGTAGGAAAGCCTGTTATCACAGCAACACAGATGTTAGACTCTATGATCAGGAATCCAAGACCAACAAGAGCTGAGGCTTCAGACGTAGCTAATGCAATTTTTGATGGAACTGATTGTATAATGCTAAGTGGAGAAACTGCAAATGGAAAATATCCATTAGAGGCAGTTAGGACAATGTCAAGAATAGCAGAGGAAGCAGAAAGCCAGTTAAATTATGAAGCATCCTTAAAGAAAAAAAGAAAAGCACACATTCCTAACGTACCTAATGCAATCAGCTTGGCTACCTGCAACACTGCAATGGAGTTAAATGCTTCTGCGATTATAACTGCAACACAAAGCGGTCATTCTGCAAAGATTGTTTCAAAGTACAGACCGGAGTGTCCAATTATTGCTGTAACTCCATATGAACAAGTAGCTAAGAATTTAGCAGTTATCTGGGGTGTATATCCTGTTGTGGCAGAAAAGGTTGAAACTACAGATGAGCTTATAAATAAATCAGCAGACATAGCCCTAGAAACTGGACTTGTTAAGAAGGGCGACCTGGTAGTTATTGCTGCAGGTATTCCTGTAAACTATGTGGGTTCCACCAACATGATGAAAGTTCACATTGTTGGCGACATACTGCTTAAAGGAAAAGGGGAAGGCACCAGACCTGGTTCAGGAACTGTGAGCTTAGTAGAAAGTGCACAAGAGGCTCTTGAAAAGACTGAAGTTGGCAGTATAATGGTTGTTAGAGAACTTAGCAAGGATTATATTGAAGTCTTTGACAAGCTTGGTGGTATCATTGTTGAAGGAAGTGTTTCCTCCGATATAATCATTGAGTGTATTGGAAGAGAAATACCACTCATCACTGGAGCAGCAGGAGCTATGGAAATCTTAAAGACTGGAAGCTTTATAACAATGGACGTAGCAAGAGGCATAGTATTCTCAGGCAAGGCTAATATAATATAACAGACCATAAAAGCGGCTTTAAATGCCGCTTTTAGCCATGTCTTAGGAGGAAATATGAAGGAATATATTATATATTTAAAGAAGCAATTTATAAACTTATTTAAGAAGGAAACTGTATTTGTAGTATCAGTAATAATCGCAGTATTAACCTGCTTTGTGAATACTCCTAAATTAGAATATATCGATTTTAAAGTGGTTATATCCTTGTTTAACCTGATTATAGTAGTTAGTGCCTTTCAACAGTTAAAACTCTTGGATAAGATTGCCGTAGCCATTTTAAAAAAATGTAGTAATAGAAGGACTGTAGCCTATGTGCTTACAGCTGTTACCTTTGCTGCATCCATGCTGCTAACTAATGATGTTGCACTGATTACCCTAGTGCCACTAACTATAATCATTGGAAAGAGAAGTGACATCAATCCCCTTGAGATAATAGTTGTTCAAACTTTGGCTGCTAATCTTGGCAGTAGTTTGACGCCCATTGGAAATCCACAGAACTTATTTATTTACTCCTGCTTTAATGTGGATACCCTTGAGTTTTTGAAAGCTGGGGCCCTAGTAGCCGGCATTGGAATAATTGCTTTGGTCGTAATTAATTTTTTTATGAAAAAGGACAAGCTGCGATATAATCTTGAAGAAATAGAAATTAAAGACAAGAAAAAGTTGTGTCTTTTTATAGCACTGTTCATTTGCATATTTCTGTCGGTATTTAGAATAATTGACTATAGGATAATGCTTATCATTACTATTTTAGTAACATTACTTGCAGACAGGAGCCTTTTTGTAAAGGTAGACTATTATCTCCTATTAACCTTTGTTACTTTTTTTATAATAGTAGGAAATATTTCTTCCATTGAGCCAATCAGGCATGCGGCTGAGCGACTGTTAAGCGGTGACTCTGCTTCCTATTTAAGTTCTATAATTATAAGTCAATTTATCAGCAATGTGCCTGCAGCAGTGCTTTTGTCTGGTTTTACCAGTTCATGGCGTCCAATAATGTTGGGGGTAAATGTGGGAGGCATGGGAACTTTAATAGCTTCCCTTGCCAGCGTAATAGCTTATAAGCTATATGTAAAAAGCTTTAATAACAGTAAAGCTTATTTAACTAAATTTCATATTTATAATTTTATATCCTTAATAATTATTGGATTTGTGGTATATATCTTCTTATAATTTAAAAGATGAATATTATTTAAATATACTGGAAATAATATTACAATGGAAAAATATAGGCAACTGATTCATTTTTGCACCATCCGGTGCACTTTTTTTACTTAAAATCATACCATTTTTACTTAAAATCATACCATGAATTTTACTAAACTTTAATATTGCATGTAAGCACTGAAAAACTGAATAATTGACATAATAAAAAATGAGTCCATAAACTGAAAGAGTTTTTTGGACTCGATTTTTTGCACTATTAATTATCAAGCCTCTTTGATTTGATTCACCAGTTCAGCCATCAATTCTTTGACACTTACTATTTTATCGACCTTATGGGCTTTACTGCCGCAGAAAATAAGCCCATTGTCAACATCGCCCTGAACTGCATTGATAAGTGCGCGGGATATGCAATATGGGGTAATTACCGGATTGCACTTGTGTATGCATCCATAACATTTATCAACCTTGATATTCCCCAAGAAGGTCCTTTCCACAAAGGCATTTTTTATGGCTCTGCCGGGCATGCCCACAGGACTTTTAACTATTACTATGTCCTCCTCAGTGGAGTGTATGTAGGCGTTTTTATAGTTTATATGGGCGTCACATTCATGAGTAGCTACAAACCTGGTAGCCATTTGTACACCGCTGGCACCAAGCTTCAGTAATTTAGCAATGTCTTGACCGGTATAAATACCTCCTGCAGCAATTACCGGAATAGACTTATTAAACTTTTCCTCATAGGTTTTTACCGTATCTATAATTTCAACCAACTCTGTTTCAAAGTAATCTCTACTAGCTTCTGGCAGGTCAGCTTCCTTAAAACCAAGATGACCTCCTGCTTCTGGTCCTTCTACCACCACAGCATCAGCGGTAACTCCGTAATTTCTTTCCCACAACCGAAGAATGAGTGAGGCGGCCTTCTTTGAAGAAACTATAGGAGCTATCTTGATATCACTGCCTTTACAGAGTTCAGGGAGATTTGTGGGGAGTCCTGCTCCGGAAATTATCATTTGGGCACCGGCTTCAATGGAGGCTTTAACCAGCAGTTCATAATTCCTCATGGCACACATAATATTAACTCCAATAATCCCATCACTGGCTTTTTTTAGAGCCTTCACTATATGGCTTTTTAAGGCTCTTATGTTGGCGGCAAGAGAGTTTTTTTCGAAATCAGGTTCGTTATAGCCCGGTTGTGCCGCTGAAATAATACCTATACCACCACAGGATGCAACTGCAGAAGCCAGGCCGGATAAAGAAACTCCTATACCCATTCCACCTTGAATGATAGGTATGGAAGCTTTGATATTTCCAAGAATCAATGGTTTTATTTCCATGGTTTATACCTCATTTCTAATTATTAAAATACTTTGATAATCAAAGTATTTTAATTAATATATTAATACATAATCTCAAAAATGTCAATATAATTACATGTAGTAATATAAACTATATTGTGGCATGTCCTTGCATGATTTATATATAAATATAGATGTATGAATAAAAAACATATTAATCCACAAAATATAATCAGATTAATTTACCGGAGGGGATAGTATGAATGGCAGCTTATCCTGCAGTGCAGTAAATTGTGTACATAATCTTAGTGGATTATGCTCTGCCAATAAAATATTAGTAAATGGATTGAGTGCACAAGCCAGTACAGGCACTCAATGTGAAACTTTTGCGGAAAAAGGCATAAAAAATGCATTGATGCACCTGACAAATATGAATATACCAGGAGAGATAAGACAGTTGTTTAACAATGATGGCATTCACATGTATCCGGAAGTAGCCTGTAATGCAGTAAGATGTCGTTTTAACAATGATAGGAAGTGCGAAGCGGACAGAGTGCTTATCATGGGAGCCCATGCCAACTCCAGTGACGGTACTTATTGTGAAACCTTCACTCCGTAAATCCAATCAAACAAAGGTTAATAACGGCATTTATTTATTCAGCGTTTTAATGCGCTGAATTTTTAATTTTGAATTACTTATGGCTATTGAATTATATCAAAATATTATGTATAATACACAAGCAATAACAGCTTAAGACATAATACTGGATAGCCCAGAGTTTACATATAAACAGGGGGAAGAGGTAATTTAAATGTTAGATTTTAAAAAAAATCAGGAACTTATAGTTGATATTATTTCAGAAGGATATGAGGGGGAAGGAGTTGCAAAGCCAGAAGGATTCCCCATATTTGTACCTGGAGCCTTGAAGGGTGAAAAGGTAAAGATCCGATTAGTAAAGGTGTCTAGGAATCATGGATACGGTAAGCTAATAGAGATACTGGAGCCATCTAAAGAAAGAGTTGAACCGGTCTGTCCCATTTATAAAAGGTGCGGCGGCTGTCAGCTTCAGCACATGAGCTATGAAGAACAGCTCAGATTTAAGAAAAATAGGGTGACAGACTGTCTAGAGAGAATTGGCAAGCTAAAAGATGTTGTAATTCATCCTACATTGGGGATGGATAATCCCTTAAGATACAGAAACAAGGTTCAGCTTCCGGTGGGAAGAGGGGAAACAGAACCAGCAATAGGTTTTTATGCTGCACGAAGCCATGAAATTATAAATTTACAGCAGTGCTACATACAGCATCAAGTTGGTGATGAAGTTGTACGGTTAACCAGAAGCTGGATGAAAGAATATAATATACAAGCTTATGATGAAGAGTCTGGATGTGGTATCGTTAGACATGTCATGATCAGAAAAGGTTTTAAAAGCGGTGAAGCTATGGTAGTTTTGGTAACTAATACAGCTAAGTTTCCGCATAAAGAGGAATTTATAAATCTTATTGTTCAAAACATACCGGATGTTAAGAGCATAATACAAAATATTAATACTAAGAAAACCAATGTAGTTTTAGGTCTGGAGAATATTACTCTGTGGGGCAGCGATATAATAACGGATTACATAGGACCCTTCAAGTTTAACATCTCACCCTTGTCCTTCTTTCAGGTAAATCCGGTTCAGACAGAAGTACTATATGGCAAGACTTTAGAGTATGCTCAGCTCACCGGCAATGAGGTTGTCTTTGATGCATATTGCGGAACCGGAACAATTTCCCTATTTTTATCTCAGAAGGCTAGAAAAGTTTATGGAGTGGAAATTATCGAAGCCGCTATTATAAATGCAAGACAAAATGCGGTTTTAAACGGAATTGAAAATGCGGAGTTTTTTGTTGGAGAGGCTGAAAAAGTGATACCGGAACTAATTTCTCAAGGCAAGAAAGCGGATGTAGTGGTGGTAGACCCACCTAGGAAGGGCTGTGAAAAAAGTCTCATACAAGCAATAGCTAAAATGGGCCCAAAGAGAGTTGTATATGTGTCCTGTGATCCTGCTACACTAGCAAGAGACCTAGCAATTTTTGAAACCCTGGGATACAAGACCGTTGAAGTGCAGCCCGTTGATATGTTCCCTCACACGGCACACGTGGAGTGTGTCGTGAAGATAGAGAAGAAATAGCTTGAAATCAAAGGCTTGGGGCAATTTGCCCCTTTTTTTCATGTGTGTTTTATGTTTCCGTAGACTAAGGATTTGAGGGGATTTTAGGGTTAGGGGGTTATACAAATTCGCTAAATTAGGAGGAATTGGATATTTGCGAAATGGCTTAAGTTTTCTTTAGAAGGTATAAAGACTATTACAAAATTAAATTCTATAACTTCATTGATATTTATATAGAATATGGATATACTATATGTATAAAAAAATAGATACAAAATATTAAATCTATGTTTTGGTGGTGAAAAGATGACCAGTGAAAGAATTAATAATATTAAAACTCTATTTGATAAATATGGACCAATTGTTAAGGCTGCAATATTAAGAGAAAATAAAGTGTGCAGTAGAGATATTAAAGAACTTATAGATAAAGGTTATGTGATAAAAATAAAAACAGGATACTATTGCTGGAACTCTGGATTTGATGATTTAAATGATTTTGAAATAGTGCAGTCAATAATACCAACTGGAGTTATTAGCATGTTTTCAGCAGCAGTAATACATGAAATGACTACAGTTAATCCTACGGACATTAATGTTACCATTGCATCTAGAATGCTTAAACCTAAGCTTCCAGATTACCCACCTGTAGACCTTTTTTTTACCTCAAATGATAATTTAGATTTAGGAATAGAGGAGCATGTTATGGAGCATATGAAGGTTAGGGTTTATAATGCAGAAAGGACGGTATGTGATTTCTTTAAATATTCTTCAAGAGTTGGAAATGATGTGGCATTAGAAGTTATAAAAAATTATATGCTTAGAAAAAATAAAAATTTGCAGCTCCTTTTTGAATATGCAACAAAGCTTCGAGTTAAAAAATATATAAAACCATATGTGGAGGTGCTTTTGTAATGAATTCTGATAGTATAAAGGCTAAATTAAAGAATATAGCAGTAAAAGAGGGAAAGTCCTTTGATTATCTTCTTACTTTGTATTTAATTGAAAGGTTATTATACAGGATATCAATCTCGGAATATGCTGATAAATTTGTATTAAAAGGTGGAGTGCTGTTATATATAGTCTTGGAGGAAAAAGCTAGAGCTACTAAGGATATAGATATGCTTGCAAGACAATTAAATAATTCCCTAGAGAATGTGGAAGCAATTTTTAAATCTGTGTGTGAAATTAAGGAAGATGATGCTATTGAATTTGATTTGAATACACTTACAGTAGAAAAGATAAAAGAAGATGCTGATTATGAGGGCGTTAGGGTAAAGGTAACAGCGTTTCTTGACCGTACTAAAAAAGTATTGCAAATGGATATTGGTTTTGGAGATGTAATAGTTCCGTGTGCTACTGAAATGGAGTATCCATCTCTTTTAGAAATGAAAAAACCGCTATTAAAAGCTTATTCAATGGAGTCTGTAATCGCTGAAAAATTTGAAGCAATGGTATATTTAGCAGAAGCCAATAGTAGGATGAAGGATTTCTATGATATTTGTATTTTATCACAAAAATATAATTTTGAAGGTAAAGTACTTAAAGAAGCAATTCAAACTACTTTTAAACATAGGAAAACACCGTTGCAATTAATTCCTACAATATTTACAAGTGACTTTAGAGAATCTAAGGAAAAGAAACAGCAATGGAAGGCATTTAAAAAGCGAATTTCGTCTAAGGAAGAATTAGAGTTTTTTGAGGTTATAGATAGACTGGTAAAATTTTTAAAGCCAATTTATGATTCAATTATTGAAAATAAAGAGTTTTCCTTAACATGGAACTTACAAGAAGGTAGATGGAAATAGTGAAAGAAAATTAAATATTAATGATTAATAAAAATAGAGAGAATTGTTAAAGAATCTCTCTATTTTTACAGTTAAAGTGAAGTTTACAAATTCATTTCTTCTTACTCCATTTAAGCCACTGGACAAACTCTTCAGTGGTTTTCTTCCCACTTTTAATATCTTTCTTCCATCTAGTTACATCCTTTTTCCATTTTTCAAAATAGTCCTTGTGATTTTCATCCTCAGGGTTTCTTCTAATACGCATTTGTAGAGTTTGATAGACACTACGTCTAAGCTTTTCTGCTTCATTCATTTTTAATTTCTCTTCATAAGTTCTTTGAGAACCATCCTCTTTACAGGTTTTAGCAGGATTAAATGGACTAGTCCTATCACAGTAAACTGCATCGGATCGGTGCAGTGGTACAAAGTATTTACCGCAGTTAGTACATATCTTTATAGTGGTTTTAAGTTTTATTAAATGATAAAGCGTAGCAATGCATATGTCTTCAATGCTGTCACAGGTATAAACACTGGTGATGGCATTTTTGGTTTTAGTGCACTTAACAAAGCCTCTAATAGCTCTTTCCATAGGGGACATTTCCATATAAGGATTAACTAAATCTTCAATTATCATATCTTGGTCAAAATAGTATTTAAGATGATGCTGAGGTATGGATAGACCTTGCATGTGCAAGAAAAACATAAGATTCTCTATGGTATAAAGTGAAGAGTCTTTTATACAAATATCAATAAATTCTTTTATGCGCACGTAAACAAAAGAGTCATCATTTATATACATATCAGGGTCATCTAACAAGTTAAAATAAATATGATTCCTCTTAGATAAATCCTTTCCTAATGAAAAAAAATCAACAAAAGACATACCAAGGGTATCGGTTTCATCTACACCTTTATATGGATCATATATTCTTTCGGTAAGTCTAGCATCATCAAATTCTATAGTAAATGCCATATCATAGTTCCTTCTTTCTGCGTAATGTTATCAAGGATTAAACGCAAATTTACTTTTTTAAACTGTTAACAATCGGTAATGTTATCTATTGAATGATAACATAGTTATCAATTATAATGAATATATAGTAATTATATAACATAAAAAATTGAACGGTCAAGGAGGAGTTGCTATGAGAAATAAAGATTTAAGTGATTATTACGCTCCATTAGAACCGTAGGTTCATATTTTCAAAACTATCGATTCACAGTAAAGAAACCATCTATTCACTTATAAGCACCGCCTGAAGGCGGTGCCTGTATAACTTAATTTATTTGGTGGAGAAATGTTCCCTCATGTTCATGTTCCCAGTATCAATACGAATAGATTTATGTACGATCCGGTCTAGAATAGCATCAGCCATGGTCCCGCCCCCTAAGCGAGTATGCCAATCTGACACTTTGTACTGAGTGCAAAACAAGGTGGAGTGACAATCATAGCGCTTCTCAGTAAGTTCAAAAATGAATCTGACATCATCATCGGATAATTCTTGAAGGAGCCATTCATCCAGAATCAAGAGGTTGTAGTTAGAAAATTTGCTTACTAGCTTACTGATCCCTTTGCCTTGTAAAGTTGCCTCAGCACGAAGCTCCAGAAGCTCTGGCAATCTTATATAGCGTACTCGATATAACTGTCTGCATGCAGCTTTGCCCAATGCGCAAGCTAGAAAAGTCTTACCAGAGCCTGTGAAGCCATTAAGCACAAGGCTAAAGTTGTTACGCATGTATTGGCAGGTTGAAAGCTCAATAATTTGATTTTTATCAAGCCCCCTATCCGCATAGTAAATTGAGTTTACATCTGCATCAGTAAATCTGAATTTGGCTTGCTTTATTAGACGTATTGAGCGCTTATTGTTTTTATCCTGATAGAGACTATCAATAGCTAAAGTAATTCTTTCGTCAAAGGTCATGGCTGAGTAGAGCGGTTGATCGTCATCCTGTATTTTAAATATATCAACCAGTTCATCAAGGTTTAACTCTCGAAGCTTGCGTTTTGTTTCATCACCTATCATACCTGCCACCTCCGTAGTATTCTGCACCTCTTACATAGCCATGAGCATTGGACTTGTAAGCGTCAAACTGTCCACACATTTTATGAATATAAATCTTGTGAGATAATACCTCTAGAATAAAATTCCGGAGGTGTTTTTATTGACAAAATTAAATATGGAAGATTGGCAGCAGCTCATTGCTGATTATAGATCTAGCGGCCTTACCGGGCCGGTATGGTGTCAGCAAAAACAATTGAGTATACACAAATTACGCTATTGGATTAACAAATTCAACAAAGCAGAGTTTAAAGAAGAACCAAGACAGCAGTGGGTTTCAGTAAAAACAAATTTATCTATAACAACAACATCTATTACTGTAAAAGTCGGTAAGGCTGAAATTTCAGTTTCGCAAGACTTCGATAAAGAACTCTTTGCAGATGTTGTCCAATCCCTATTAACTTTATGTTAAACCTAAAGCAGACTTCTAATGTATTTTTGGCTGCTGGAAGTACTGATATGAGAAAATCTATTGACGGTCTCGCCATCATCGTTCAGATGAATTTTAAGTTAGATCCATTCTCTGATGCACTTTTTGTATTCTGCAACGCTAAACGCGACAAACTCAAGTTGCTCTATTGGGAGCGGAATGGATTCTGGCTTTACTATCGCCGTTTGGAAAAAGGTCGCTTTAAGTGGCCTAATAATTCTAAAGACAAAGTTATACATGTAACGGAGCGGGAGCTCCGCTGGCTTTTAGATGGACTGGATATTAACCAAAAGGGAGTACATCGTGATATTATGCAGAGAAAAATCATTTGATTTTTTGTGGATAACCCGAAAAAATCCAATCAAAAAGTGGATAATTTCCAACTCTTTAAAACTTCTAAAACCGTTGAAAACACTAGCTTTTTACGACTTTTTTTCTTGATAATTTTGTATGAAAAGTGTATAATATAAGTATGAGTAAAACAGAAGTAAAATCATTTAACTTAGAGAATTACAGTCGTAAAGAGCTAGAGGATGCCTTCATAAAACTCAGCATTGAAAAGGAGCAGGCTGAGCTTAGACTAAAATGGTATGAAGAGCAATACAAGCTCAACAAGCAGAGACTATTTGGTAAATCCAGTGAAAAGAATATAGATGGTCAGATTAACATGCCAATATTTAACGAGGCTGAAAGTGAGCGACAGCCTTTTACTGCTGAGCCTAATTTAGATGATTGTGCAAAGCAACAACAATCTTCATCCAAGGCTAAAAAGCTTAAAGGAAAACGTGAAAAAGATCTTTCAGATCTTCCTAAGCAAATAGTTGAATATAAGCTCTCAGCTGAAGAACAGGTTTGTTCTCAATGTGGCGGTCAACTCCATGAGGTGCGTTCCGAAATCCGCAGAGAGCTGGAGGTCATCCCGGCACAAATTATCGTAAAAGAAATCCACAGCATGATTTATTCCTGTCGGAAATGTGAAAAGGAAGATATAACTGTCCCAATGATTTCGGCGCCAACCCCTAAGCCTGTCATTAAGGGAAGTATAGCATCCCCTTCTATAATAGCATATATCATGACTAGGAAATATGTAGATGCTACTCCTCTTTATAGGCAGGAACAAGAATACAAGCGGCGTGGTTTACCAGTTAACCGTCAAAACATGGCTAACTGGATTATTCGGGCTGCACAAGATTGGCTGAATCCTTTGTACCTGCGTCTACGTAAATACCTTACGGACTATGATGTAGCTCATGCGGACGAAACAGAACTAGAAGTTCTCAATGAGCCGGGCCGTGAGGCCACAACAAGGTCTTATATGTGGATGTACCGTACAGGCAATGGGCATGATCCTATTGTTCTATACGATTATCAGCCATCAAGGGCAGGAGATAATGCCAAAACCTTCTTAAATGGATTTAAGGGTTATCTTCATGTTGATGCCTATGACGGTTATGACAAACTTTTGAAAGATTCCAAAGCCGGCGGTGCCATGGAAGTTACTCTCGTAGCGTGCTTCGCACATGCAAGGAGGTATTTCACTGATACCTTAAAGGCAGTGACTGATAAAGAAAGCTACATGTATACCTCTGCTTATCAAGGAGTCAAATATATTGATGAAATGTTTAAGCTTGAGGAAGAACTATCAAGTTTGTCATCTGAAGACCGGTATGATGAACGCCTTAGCAAACTTAAACCAATGCTAGAGGCTTATTTCTCATGGATTGAAAAGGAACACGCTCTTGCACTACCCAAATCAAGTTACGGGAAAGCTGTCAATTACTCATTCAATCAGAAGGATAAACTGATGAGTATACTCAAAGATGGCAGGCTGGAACTTAGCAATAACCGCGCCGAAAGGGCAATAAAGCCATTTGTCATTGGGAGAAAAAATTGGCTGTTCGCCAATACTCCGCAGGGAGCAAAGGCAAGTGCAGTTACTTATAGTATTATTGAAACTGCAAAGGAAAATGATCTTAATCCTTTTGAATACTTAAAATACTTATTTGAGCAGTTTCCAAATGTTGATATAAATGATTCTGAAGTTTTAGATTCTTTATTGCCTTGGTCATCTACCTTACCTAAATACTGTAAATCAAAACAAGTATAGCAGAGTCCCCATCTGAATAATAGGTGGGGACTATTTTACGCTTACGATTGTAAAAAACAATTCTAAGTGGAGTTTATTTAAAGTTTATGCAGATAAAGATTCAGGAGGTAATACATTTCGTTCTGGATTTCAAAGTATGATATTTGATTGTTATGAAAATCTCATCGATATTGTATTAGTTAAGTCTATTAGTCGCCTAGCTAGAAATACAGTAGATTTACTTGAAACAGTAAATAAGCTAAGAAGTATGGGAATTGAAATGATATTTGATAAAGAAAATATTAGAACCAGTGAAGTTGATAATGATGTACTTGTAGCTGCATTAACTGCAATTGCACAAGCAGAGAGCGAATCAACAAGTGAGGCTATCAAATGGGGATTAAAGCGTGGATTTGAATCAGGGAAATCCAAACTTTATTCTAGAAAGTGTTATGGCTATAAACATAACGAAAAAGGAGAACTAGTAATTGATGAAGCGCAAGCAGAGGTTGTAAGAAAAATATTTGACTTATATTTAAGTGGATACAGTATAGGCTTAATTATAAAAGAGCTTGAGTGTAAAAATATCAAATCCTCAAAGGGAAAGATAAGTGGTCTAAACGTGCAATTCAAACCATACTTACAAATGAAAAATATATAGGAAATGTAATTTTAGGCAAAACTTATACAGGTGTATTTCCAAATAATAAACAGCAAATAAATCATGGTGAACAAGAAAAATATTTGCTGGAGGATGCTCATGAGTCAATAATAGAACTTGAAAAATTTCAGCAGGTACAAGAAGAGATGAGACGCAGAAGCAATGTAGAAGTTGTTGAAGGGAAAATTAAAAGAAAAGAAACTCGTTATAGTATAAAGAAAGAAAAGAAAAATTAATCTTATCAGGCACTTAATTAGCCATTTGAGTACATGGATTTGAATTTGATGAAAGTGAGGAGAAAATATGCAAATTGCACTAACAAAAAAACTGGCAACTGCCATGGGAATAAATCCACAACCTAGTAATGAGGTTATTAACCCTCTATTTTCATGGACAGCAAACTGGACTAAAGTTTGGGATAATCGTAGGACAGAGGATATGCTTGTTTTAGTGAACAATGCAACACGCTTTACTGTTGCTATTTATCAAGTTAAGAGAAATTCGCTGAAAAATGTAGCTGAAATGATGAAGGTAGCTATTTCAAACACACTTCTTTCCATGAATTTAAACCCAGAGCTTGTAGAAGAATATATGCGACTGTCAGGTGAGGTGGAATTCGTTCAAAATAGTAGCAGAGAGGCAGCATCATGGGTAACAAAAGCGGGAACAGAATGTGCATTTTATGTAGCAAATGAATATAATGGCATTGAAAAAATGTTTAGTGATACAATAGGTGTTGCTGCAAATCGAATGATTGTGAATTATTCTGGTACTAATAAAGAAGGATTCTACCCTTACAAGGAAATGATTAATGCACTTTGTGGGGTTACTGGAAAGCAAGCTTATAGATACCGTGCCTTTGAATTACTTGTTACACTTGATTTGGATATATACAAGGCGGTAAGGAAAATTATTGTACCTGCAGATATACAATTTAAACAATTACATAAGGTGCTGCAGTCAGTGTTTGACTGGAGGAACTATCATCTATATGACTTTACTGTTTTTGATGCAGATCAGAGTAAGCTGATTACCAGAATTGTTCCTTTTGAGGAAGACTTAGAATATGATGAAGAAGCAATTTTGATGGGAAGTCACACCCTGTCAGAATTTTTGTCTGAGCAAAAATATATAATCTATACCTATGATATGGGAGACAACTGGAAACACGAAATTCAGCTTATAAATATAATAGATGAGTACGATAAAGAGTCACCATATTTGTTAGAGGCAAGTGGTCAAACACCACCAGAGGATGTGGGAGGAGTACCAGGATTTATTGACTTTCATGAGATTATAAGGAATCCTAACTCCCCAGAATATAAAGAAATGCGAGAATGGGCAGGGTATTGGACTGTGGAGTTGAGTGATTGGGAAAAGCGTCCTAGAGTTATAAGTATATGAATTTGAGTTAACATCAATATTATCAACTCAACCTTATTGCAAAAATTTAAGCTATAAATAGTAATGGCTTAAATAGGAATATTAAAGAAATGGCTATTTTACAAGCTTTAAGGGTGTTTTTTTAAAAGTAAATATGACATCAATATTGCCGCTTTATTTAGTCTAACTATCACATGTTGAGACAGTAGCATTGATAACAAAAAAAATAAAGAAATAGTGTGTGAAACACTGATAAATAAAGGGTTTCAGAGCTTGGAAGTAAAACTATCAGTTTTGTGATGGTGTGCTTCTGATTCGGAAATCCTTATTTTTATATTGAGATGGAACATATTAGTGGGTAGTGTATTTTTATAGTTGAGTAGGCAAGTTAGATGTTGGGGAGCTTGAGTAGGTGGGATAGATGTAAAAGAAGGTAAGTGGGTGAGTTGAATGAATTTTAGAATATGTGATTCATTATATAATAAATATTAAAAGGCTACAGTATAGATTTGATAATTGTAAGTCATCATGTAAAAAGATATAGGTACAATATAAAATGGACCCAACATATAAGAGTATAGTTAAAACATATGAATATTTATTGGGTTTAAGAGTTACTGCTCATAAAATGATTTTGTAATTTGCCTTAGAAAATCTCACTATATTATAAGGTATTCTTTAATTTTTGTTTATAGTATTGTATAATGTAATAAATGGTATGTTTCTTGTCGAAAAACTAAGGAGGAGGATTATGATTATAAGCTATGATAAATTATGGAAACTCTTAATTGATAAGAAAATGAATAAGACAGAAATGAAGGAAAAGGCAGGGATTACATATAATATTTTAGCTCGGCTTGGTAAATGCCAACCAGTAAATTTAGAAAGCCTATATAAAATTTGTAAATGTTTGAACTGTAATATAGGGGATATTATGGAGTTTGAAATAAATAAAGATGGAGGAATTAACAATGGCTAATCTATCTCAAGAAAAAAGGCAGCGAATGCTTAATTTCTTAACTATAATAAAAGAGGAACATAAAGATAATGATGAAGCTTTAAAGGCTATATATGAAATTGAAAATGAACTAGTATCTAAAAAATACGGTCTTGTTTGGGAAGAACATGAAGAGAATGTAGATATACAAATGCGTGAAAATATTCCTGTTTTCACAGAAATTAAAGATAAGGAGATTATTGGCGATATAAATAATCCTAATTTCAATTTCCTTTTAGAAGGGGATAATCTTCATAGCTTGAAATTATTAGAAAAGACACATAGAGGGAAGATTGATGTTATTTATATAGATCCACCTTACAATACTGGAAATAAGGACTTTGTATATAATGACGACTTTGTTGGGACGGACGATACATTTAGACATTCAAAGTGGCTATCATTTATAGAAAAAAGACTGCGTATTGCATATCGTTTATTATCGGAAAATGGATTAATATTTTGTTGTTTCTCACACTACTGTGCCGGAATTTTTCCACGATATCATTCCGTTAGAATTTCCAATTGTTACAGAGAAGTTGGAAGCGCTAGCGGAATTTTATTTTAAAAAAATGCTGCCTAAACGGCAGCATAGATATTATTCAAACTCGTTCTTTATAACTCTCTTTACTAAAATATCATCAATAAGTTTTTTCTCATGTATATATCCTTCCAACAAGCATTTCTCACAAAGATTGTTTATTTTTCTAGGTATCCCTGCAGTATACTGAAATATCTCATTGATAGCTTCATCAGTAAACAATGGTGTTCCTAAACCTGCAACTTTAAGATGAGTTAGTATGTAGTCCTCTGTACCAGGCCTGTCTAGTCCGTCAAGGTGGTAATTTACCATAACTCTTTGAGCAATAGCTTCCAGGGTTCTTAACTTAAGCCTTTGTCTAAGTTCCGGCTGGCCTACTAGTATCAAACTTAGTGGAGACATTGAATCCATATCGAAATTTATAAGAAATCTTATTTCTTCAAGCATAGCATCACTTAGAAGATGTGCTTCATCCACTACAATGACTGGAATCTTATTTGCATTAAACATGGACAGGACTGCTTTATTCACCATAAGCTTTGCCTCCGGCTTAGCGTAGACAGTGTTTAAATTCAGTTGTTTCAGTATCTCATTGTAGGATATCTTTGGAGTAAGGGCTGATTGGGATATGTATATATAAGTGTAAATATTGTTATTTAGCTCTTCACGAATACACCTTAAAACTGTCGTTTTGCCGGCACCGACAGGGCCGGTTATTACCGCGAAGGTTCTTTTCTCCATGGCATATTTAAGTCTGTGTTTGACTTCTACAAAGTCTTGATGCTGGTAGAGCTCTTTAGTATCTATGCTTCGCATAAAGGGAGTCTTTTTGAAACCATAGTATGATTCATACATCCTAAGCCCTCCCTTCCTTACCATAGAGTTTAGTGAAACTCATTCTATTTTTCTTGTCTACAAGGTCCTGCTCTTGTTTTTGTTTTAGCAAGTCCAAATAGCTCAGTTGACCTTCAACAATAACTGGTGGTGATGCAACTACACCGGATTTATACTCATCATAGGTTCTAAATGTTATTTGAAAAGGCTTTGCGTCAGCAAACTTATCACCTTGGTAGTATACTTCAATTTTTGTCAGGTCTGAAGGATGATATTTTACTTGAATTGTTTTTCGTGCAAGTCTTGGATCAATTTCATACTGGTTGCCACAAACACTAATAACAGCTGTCTTATTAGCTTTTCTTTCCTCTTTGTATAGAAAGATTCTATAAATCTCCTCCGGAGCAATGAATTTTCTATACCCATCTCCTTCTGCAAAAGCTTCGTTTGGAGTCTTTTCAATTTCGGAATGTATTTTCTCATGATAGTTTTTATTTAACCACGCTGCAAATAGCACATTTAACTCATCTATAGTCTTAACCTTAGATACTCTCACTTCAGGTTCAAAGGATTTATCAACGTACCAGAAGAATTTTTCAATTTTTCCCTTTCCCTCGGGCGAATATGGAGCACAATGAATTACTTTACTCCCAAGCTGAGCGCAAATGGCGTCCAGCCTCTTGCTTGTATATATCTTACCGTTATCCATATAGCAGCGTTCCGGCACTCCACATTTGAGAAGAGCCTTCTTAAAGCAGTCTTCAAGGCATTCGCTGCTTTCAGAAAAGTAGAATTGGGCATGTGTTATGTACCTGCTCTTGTCATCAATAAATGCAATTAGGTATGTCCGAATCATCCGATCCGGGTTATTAGGATCCGGAAGATAAACGCTGTATTTAACATCACTCTGCCAGGTTTGATTAACTCTTTCCATGGTATAGCGCCTGAATACTTTATTGTTAGTTACTATCTCTGACTCATAAACTTCAGAGTACTTTTTTATTAACCTGGAAAGGGTTGATTGCTTTATTTCACCCGTTTTTATCACACCCTCAAGCTCCATTATTTGAATGATTTGCCTTACGCTGCGCTCCGGTACTTCCTTCTTATATTGAATCGCCTTAATAAGGTTTTCTTCAGTAACAGCCTTAACTTTGTCCTTATCTGCTCTAAATCCTGGCATCAATCCTTCAAAGCCACCCTCACGATACATTTGACAATACTTTCTTAGTGTTCTTTCATCAATCCGGGTACGAGTTGAGTAGGGAATTTTATGCTCTGATAATATTATTTTCCTGCGATGAGCAGTTTTTTCTTCTTTACTCAAATTGTCGTTAACAAGATCAAAGATTAAGCCGTACCGGAACAGTGCAATTTCCATTTTCTTGTTATCATCCATAACTTTGTCCTCCTTTTTCTTGTAAAAACCTTTGATTTTAGTTTAGGCCATAGCCTTTTACAGGAAAAGTTACGAATTTATGTGGATTTTGTTCAAAGATACAACCCGGTACATTCTATGTTGCTTATTGTATTAATTATATTAAACCAGCTTTCGGGACAATCAGAAACAGCTTTACAGGTAATTAATTCTATGTACCACTTGCTTAGCCTGTAAATTGACTCAAAGTTATCATTTCTTTTTATCTCTCTAACGTAAGTGGATATGGTATCTTCATTTCCGAAGTGTTTCTGTACTATTGCAAGTATCTTAGATATTAAAATGCTGCACTTCCTAGCTGTAGTCTCTATCCAGTACTTGAGATTCATTAAGGACACTTCTTTCTTCTTAAATCCTGCTCGCAAAGCTCGTCTTAGTCCTACCTTCTCGTTCCTGTGCGCCAGCACAGCTGCTTCTCTGCAAGGTAATGCATATTGATGTTTCCCCGGTAAGAACCATGGTTTTATTGAGTGGGACTGTTCGCACTTTTTACACATTCCTCTGAGTATTAGAAGCTTTCTTTCACAGTCATCATCAACATAATTTACTTCATAAGAACCCCAATAACATAATATACATCCACACTTAGGACACTTTAACCTCAGATACTCTAATCCATACTTATATTTATGAATATTTTCAGAATAGCTGTTGACATCCTTGAATAAATATAATATTATCATCTTGCTTAGGTGGAGCACTCTCATTCATATTTATGTCAGCTAGGACATATTGAGGGTGCTCTTACTTTTTTATCCTACACTATTTCCAGTTCCGGCGGAAGGGCATTGTGAGAAAAAAATAGTACCTTTCGGTACTTTATCATTGCTAAAAACAATATCAATCTCGGAATATGCTGATAAATTTGTATTAAAAGGTGGAGTGCTGTTATATATAGTCTTGGAGGAAAAGGCTAGAGCTACTAAGGATATAGATATGCTTGCAAGACAATTAAATAATTCTTTAGAGAATGTGGAAGCAATTTTTAAATCAGTATGCGAAATTAAGGAAGATGATGCTATTGAATTTGATTTGAATACACTTACAGTAGAAAAGATAAAAGAAGATGCTGATTATGAGGGCGTTAGGGTAAAGGTAACAGCGTTTCTTGACCGTACTAAAAAAGTATTGCAAATGGATATTGGTTTTGGAGATGTAATAGTTCCGTGTGCTACTGAAATGGAGTATCCATCTCTTTTAGAAATGAAAAAACCGCTATTAAAAGCTTATTCAATGGAGTTGTTAATGGTAAAATAAAATGGAGAGATTTCGGCAAACAAAAAGGGAGAATAATTCCCAGTATAGTTTAATATTACTCCTACCTCTGATAGAATAAAAGAGTTATTCATCAGAGGGGGATGCAGAATGAAGGGATGGAAAGTGTTTGCTGAAATACAAGAACTTAAAAGGAAAGGATTGAACAAATCTCAAGTAGAGAGAATAATGAATATCAACTACAAGACAGTAACGAAATACTGGAATATGAAGCCAGAAGAATATGCAGAATTAGTGAAGGAGGCAAAGAACAGAGCAAAGAAATTAGACAAGTACAAAAGTGATATACTTTCGTGGATAAGAGAATTTAGAGATATATCAACGGCTCAGATCCATGATTGGTTAAGAGAACGTTATGGAGAGTTAGATTTTAAGGACAGAACACTGAGATGGTATGTTAAGAAGTTAAGAAAAGACTTTAACCTGCCGAAGGCAGCACGTGATAGGCAATATATGGAGGTACCAGAATTGCCCATGGGATATCAAGCACAAGTAGACTTTGGACAGGCTTGGCTTCATCGGCCTGACGGCTCGAGGATAAAACTTTACTGCTTTGCTATGGTACTCTCTCATTCAAGATTTAAGTATGTATATTGGTTGGATAAGCCTTTTACTACGGCAACTTTCATTGAGGCTCATGATAGAGCATTTGAGTATTTTGGAGGTATGCCGAAGGAAATAGTTTATGACCAGGATAGAATACTTGCAGTAGATGAAAATTTCGGTGACGTTGTGTACACCGAAGAATTTCAAAACTATATTAATCTAATGCGGTTTAAGACTAGGCTCTGTCGAGCCTATGACCCGGAAAGCAAAGGTAAAGTAGAAGCAGTAGTTAAGTTTGTTAAATATAACTTTGCTATACATAGAGTGTTCGTAGACATAGATTCTTTCAATGAGGATTGCCTGAAATGGCTTGACAGGACTGGGAATGGAAAGGTACATGATATAACGAAAAAGGTACCAGCAGAAGTGCTCGTTTCGGAGAGACAACACTTACAACCAGTACCTCAATCAATTGATAAAAAATCCAATGATACTAGTTTAATCTATAGCGTGAGAAAAAACAATATTGTTTTTTATAAACAAAATAGATATCAAGTGCCGAAAGGAACTTACGAACCTGGAAAACAGGTGAAACTAGTACTTAAAGATAACTCATTGGATATAGTAGATTTAGAAACCGGAGAGATTATAGCACATCATGTTATAAGCAGTAAAAAAGGTGAATTGGTTAAACTTGATCATCCGGAAAGATATATAAGTAAAACTACTGAAGAAATGTACTTTAAAGCACTCACAGTGCTTGGTGGCACGGAAAGTGCCAAGATACTTCTAGATAATATAAGAAAGGAAAGATCAAGGTATGCTAAGGATCAATTAGGTGTTATAGTTAAGGCTGCGTCTAATTATGATGAAGAGTCTGTAAAAAAGGCAATAGAGTATTGTGTAAGCCGAAGGCTCTGGAGTGCCGGAATGTTTAAGGATACACTTGAACATTTTAGTATGAAAAATAGTGAAAATTCAAGCAAGAAACCTACTTTAAACAATTCCTCCATCCCTTCAAAGTGCAAGGGTGTAAAGACAGAAATTAGAGCAATAAGTGAGTATACAATGGCTTTGAAGGAGGATAATAGAGAATGGAAAAATTAGAATTGATAAAGGGTTGCGCAAAAACACTTAAACTTAACAATTTAAGTGCTAACGCATCAACAATAATTGAAAACGCTGATGTTAATGACTTATCGTATCAAGATTTGCTACTGGATATACTTAAGAGTGAAGTAAATCTAAAAGAGAAGAAGGCTCAAGAAAGGCTACTTAAAAATGCCGGGTTTCCTATAATTAAGCGCATAGAAGATTTTGATTTAAACTTTCAGAAGTCTATAACACCTAGACAAATTAACAGGCTCTTGGAACTAGAATGGATAGATAGGATGTTTAATCTTATCTTCCTAGGGCCTCCAGGTGTGGGAAAAACCCACCTTGCTATCGCAATGGGGTTAAAAGCCGTTGAGGCCGGCTATAGGGTTAGTTTTGTTTCAATGGATAATCTTATGCATGTACTAAAAACTCAAGATATATCAAGAAAAATTAAAGGTAAAGTCAATAGCATACTATCTTCTAGCCTTGTCATAATTGATGAATTAGGATACCTTCCTATAAACAAAGAAGAAGCAAATCTGTTCTTTCAGTTAATATCTGCACTTCATGAGCAGGCTTCGATAATAATCACGTCTAATAAAGGCTTTGAAGATTGGACTGAGCTATTAGGTGATGATGCTTTAACAACAGCAGTTCTTGATAGACTTGTGCATAAATGTGAACTTTTTAATATGACAGGAAAGAGTTATAGGCTTGAACATAGACAGTCAATATTTTAGGAAATAAAAAGGAAAAACTTCGGTAAAATTATTTGCCGAAATTTCTCCAAAAGTACTTGCCAGTAACATGTGAGTGCACCAATAATTAAACCGTCAAAAATGAAAACAAAAAACATAAATAGATTAAACATTTGAATATACCTTCTTTCTTATTGTATTTATAAAAAGCATAGCAGATGTATCATGACAAAAATGGTATGTGTAAAGAGGAGTGAGTAAAACATATGGGAAATATAAACAATTCGGCTGAAAATTTATTGCAGGAAGCAAAAACAATTATTAAAAACAATTATGAAGCAAAAAAAAATCGTGGTGGCGACTTTAATATTTTTAGTATTTTAAAAATTGAAAGAGATGAGGTTTTTACCCATTCAAATATGATATATTCTTTATTAAACTCTCAAAGTGGACACTTTATGGAAGATAAATATTTAAAATTATTTTTAAATATTGTTTTAGGTATTAAAGGAGCAGATATATATAAGAAATGGTATGTAGAAAGAGAATGGCCTTTTGAAGATGGAAGAATAGATTTTGTAATTTACAATGATGACTGTTTTTTTGCTATTGAAATGAAAATAGATGCTGGTGATCAAGATCATCAACTTAAAAGATATGAAGATTATGCAAAAACAAGAGGAAAGGATTATAAGATATTTTATCTTACTTTAGATGGTAAAGAGCCATCTTCTCAGAGTGAAGAAGGTATGGAAAGAAAACCTTATTTAATATCATTTGAAAAACATATCTTGGAGTGGTTACAAAAGTGTATTGATGAAACACCAGTTCAATATAAAGTACGTGATGCACTTAAGCAGTATAGGGAGCTTGTTAATAAGATTATTAATAATGAAGGAGTAGAAAAGCAGATGGTTTCAATTTTAATGAAAAAAGAAAATTATAAAGCTTTTAAAGAGCTTCAAAAATCAGAAAATATTATGAAACAAGAATTTGTTGAAAAGTTTTGCGAGGAACTTCAAAAGAGATTTGAACAAAATAGCTTAATCTTTGAAAATATTACAGATGAAAATTTAAAAATTGTTGAGCCAAAAAAATTCTTTAGTAATTCAAATACATTAATTAACTATGAAATAAATATAATGAAAGATTTTAATTTAAATGGGTCAAAATTCAGTGTAGTTTTTGTAGTTGAGATTTCTAATAGTGATAATAGAAACGATGGAACTCTTGTTTTGGGATTGAAATTGAAAAATACTTTAGATGGTACTTATTTTAATTTTAGTCAAAATCAAATCACTCCTGAAGATAGAAATAATTTAATGAATTTATTTAATTTGAATAATTATAATAAAAAAGATATAATGTCTTCATTTTGGATATACTTGGATTACATTTATACTGAAGGTAAAGGAGTATATGCTTTAAGAGAATTTAATGATAATGTCATAAATATGCTTGATAGTGAAAGCTTCTCAAAAGAAATGGACAGAATTATTAATTCAATTGTCACAAGTTATAAATCCTTTTATAAGGGTGAATAAAATGGCATGTTTTGAACCATCAATATTAGAAATACACCTATATTGTGATGATGACTCTATTAATGAAAGGATAAATAAAAGTAAATTTTCCAATATAGAAATATACAGTACGAAGAAAATACAAGAAGTTAATACCAGTGATGAATTAGATTTTTCTTTTGATCTGGAATACTATGACGAAGATAAAATCCAATCAATTATTGGAGATAAGATTAATGATATGGTTAAAGATAATTATGAAATATGCTTTGTAGGTTCAAAAGAAGAATTTATTAAATGCAAGTATTTTAAAGGTGTTTTAATATGTTTGGAAAATTCTTTTGTGGATGGAATTAGAAAAGATAATATAATTATTAAGGATAAAGAACAGGCCTTAAGAATAATCTATAGCCTATATTATTGTTTAAATAGTTATCACATTTTTCCATACGACTTAGGAATGGTTATCGAATATGAGCTTAATATAATTATTGAAAATATAGATATAATGCAAGCAGAGGAAGCTAATATTATAGTGTGGAATTATAGAAATATTAATTCAAATAAAAATTTAAATGTAGCTTTTATTAACACTAAAGATAATAATATTCGCAAAAGTAAAGGTGCATCAGATTTATACAACAAAGTGTTAGAAAAAATAGATAAAAATTACCTTGATGAACTTGTTACAACGGATAGCGATACATTTATTGCTATGAATTATACATTGGAAATAGGAGATGATTTTATTGGATAATGCTAAAACAGATAATTTATTAGAAGCGATGATGAAATTGAGTAATAATATAGCAGAAATTAAGGATATACATTCACAATTACCTTGTGAACTGCATATGTTTATGGATGCTTTATTTGGTAAAAAGAGATTGCTTATATTGAAAGTTAATACCAATAAAAATAATATTATAACAGAATTAAAAGATTATTGTAATGAAAAAGAGTTAGAAATTTGTATGTTAGATGGTAAGAATTTAAATACGGATGATATAAAAGGAGAATTTGAAATCTCATAAGCCCCTAAATGGATTTGGACAATTACCTATACATTTATTATAATGTAGAAAGTGATTGGAGGTAAACTATGAGAGGAAAAACGTATACCAAAGAATTAAAGGAAGAGATCTTAAGAGAGGTACAAGAGGTAGGAAATGTTTCATTAGTATCAAGGAGACATGGAATATCAAAATCAACAATATTTACTTGGATAAGAGAATCTGAGAAAAGGAATGAAATTAAGGTTAAGCCAGGCAGAAAGGCTTTAGTTGAGGGAGAAAAAGAACTAGAAAATGAATTAACAGAAGTAACAAAACAGAATGATCAGCTTAAGAAGCTACTAGGAGAGAAGGATTTAGAAATAGCAATTCTTAAAGATTTAATAAAAAAATCCAACCCTCAATTAAAGATAAAGTAGAAATAGCTAAGAGTTATATAGATAAAGGATTTAACGCTGTTTTTGTACTAAAGACAGTTAAGCTTAGTAGGTCAACGTATTACTACAGCTTAAGCGTAGAAGGTAAGGAGAAGGCTAAACCTAAAGGTGGAAAACCAAAGGGATATAGCCTAGACAACGAATATAAAAAGATCTGCGATGAGCAGATTAAAGAGTTTATTATGGAGTCCATCGATGGCGATGCTCTTAATTATGGATATCGAAAAATAACCTATCATTTGAGAAGGTACTACAACCTAAAGATTAACCAGAAGAAGGTTTATAGGCTCTGTAAAGAGCTTGGCATACTTAAGGATCAAAGAGTGATTAAACCCAAACTAAAGAGAACTATTGCAGTAAACAGAACTATTACCGGCTCAAATCAGCTCTGGGAAATGGATATTAAGTATGGATATGTCCAAGGTGAGGACAAGTTTTTCTACCTGCTAAACCTAATTGATGTTTTTGATAGAAGTATTATTGGCTACCACATGGGATTACACTGCGAGGCTAAAGATGCGGCAGCATTGCTAAGAAAATGCCTGATAAAAAGGAATCTATTTGAGGAAGGAGCTAGTAGACCTGTAATAAGAACTGATAATGGCCCACAGTTTGTAAACTATAAGTTTAGCGAATGCTGTGAGGAAATTAAAGTAGAACATGAAAGGATACCTGTAAAAACGCCAAATAAGAATGCACATATAGAATCATTTCACAGAATACTTGAGGATGATTGCTTAAAAATCAATGAATTTCAAACATATGCAGAAGCATATGAAACAGTAAACGACTTCATGGAATTTTACAATAATAGGAGACTTCATTCCAGCTTAAGGTTTATGGCACCAAATGAATTTTATGACCTTCATTTTGGAGAGAACCAAACTAATATTCAAATAAGAGTCTAAATCTAAGAAAATTCAAGAATTTATTAGGTTTTGTCCAAAACGAAGGGGTTAATCCGAAATTATTTATAAAGACGGAATGCCTTATTCAATTAGAAAGAAACTTCATTATGTTTCAGATAATAGACAATTGATAATTGTAGAAGGACTTACCGAAAATACTGATATAGAAGTGTTAAGGGCATTTATGTATATGGCAAGCCTTGAGGTTTATTATGATGACATAACCAATTTACCAAAGGATAAATTACCTTTTGGTTCAGCATATGTTTTTATAGCTGATAACAATTTCCCTTTAAAAAAGTTTGAATTCATAAGTTCTTATTGGAAGGATGAAGCTGCAATATTAGATTTGATGAGCATCTAAAATAAGGGTAAAGAACGTTTAGGATGTGTAAACGAATGTATTAATGCCACTCCCACACTCTATAAAAACAACCCTCTTAAATCTAAAGGGGGTCTTGGGGGTCTAATCCCAATATTTCTGCGATTTAGTATCATTTTTCTATCACGGCACATGTTGAGACGGTAGCATTGATAACACGCAATATATAGCGGTTTGTAAAATCATGTAATCAATATATTGCGTTTTTACTCATTTGGTAAACATGAATTGCCTACTTATCATCAGTACGAAATTGTGATATGATTAGGCTAATTAAAGATGTGGAGGTGGGCTGATGGATTCGAAAATCTGGTATATTCCGGCAAGGAATGACGGCTTGGAAAAGAAAGTCGGAATCTATTGCAGGGTAAGTACAAATGAAAAAGAACAGCTTTATAGCCTCGCAGCACAGATATCTGCCTTAACGAGAGCGGTTGCGAATGTAAGCCAATGGCGACTGGCAGATGTTTTTATCGATATTGCATCAGCGAAGGGAGAAATCCCTCGACGTGAATTTGAGCGATTGCTTCGAGAATGCGAAGCTCACAATATATCCGTTGTCCTGACTAAAAGCATTAGCAGATTCGGCAGGGATACTGTAGAGACTTTATCAGCAATCAACAAGCTGAAGGCAGCCGGTGTCAGGATTATTTTTGAACAAGAGAATCTGGACACTGATGAAGTCGACAGCAATCTTATGATTTCAGTGATGGAATCCTTGGCTCAGGCTGAAAATGAAAGCCGAAGCGAGAATATCCGTATGGGACTTGCCATGAGAGCGGCAAACGGTACATCCGGACTCTATAAACGAAAGCTTTACGGCTACACAAAGAATAAGGATGGAGAGCTTGTAATTAACGATGAACAGGCTAAGGTGGTACGGGATGTTTTCAGATGGTACCTTGATGGAGCCAGTGTTCTTGGTATCATAAAGAAATTATCGGACGCAGGCATTCCTTCCCCCGGCGGCAAGGGAACATGGAGCAAGCGTTCCATAGAGAAAATGCTTGAAAATGAGAAATACACAGGTACGGTTACGCTTTTGGATTCCGCCACACAGGAATATAAATATCAGATGAAAGAGTGCCATCCGCCGATTATAACGGAGAGCGAGTTCAGAGCGGTTCAGGAAGAAAAGAAGAAGCGAAGTAATATAGTCATAGGTGATGACGGAAAGCATCGCAGGAGTAAGAAATATAGTTCGAAGAAGAAATAAAAAAATTTAATTTGATGGTGACAAGCTATGAAGCATATTCTTGAATCAGAAAATTTTACATTGTGTATTGAACCGCAGATATTTGAAGCAGATATAAATCTTTCGACAAATACAATACTGAGTATTGAGGTAAAAAGCGATGGTTTTTCTGCGAATACCACAATGGATATCGACATAAAAGGCCTGGCTAAGTTTGGCAATGATTTGTGTCATATCTATGAGACTTTACATGGTGAAGCAAGACTTGAAGAACCTTATGGTCAGCATATGTATTTATCTTTTGTTGGTAATGGAAGAGGGCATATTGCCATTAAGGGTCATCTTTATAAAGTCAATAGAATTGGTTCAGAACAAGTCCTAGATTTTGAAAATGAAATTGACCAGACTTACTTGAAACAATTCTGTTATGATCTATTGAGTAATTACGAGAATTATTTACGAAGATAAATTCCACTTTGTTCTCTGTACAAAAGTGAAATAGCCTACTCAGACAAAGCGATAGGTTAGATAACAAGAAATGGATTGACTAACGAAAAAGTCTTTAAAATCAAGCGTTTTCGTTGATTTTGGACATGTTCCCCAAATAGCCTAAAAATCACATGTGGAGTGCGTGACATTGATGTCAAAGGTTGAGAAATAAAAAACTGAAAAGCTTGTAAATAAAGGGTTTCCAGACATTTAGTTTTTCTCGAGGCCGATCTGCTGGATGTGGCAATGTCAGGAAACCCTTATTTTTATTGTTTGCGGGAACATATCAACCGTCCCGAAAATTAATAGTTGAGTTACCAGATTAGATAACCCCCTTTTTTACAGGGGGTTGAGGATACAGGATGGATGTATAATTTAATCTTCTCGCTCAGCATCCGTATCAAAAATTCTATCAAGTTCCTCGTTTGATGTAATGCCACGAACATTAACACACTGTGATAGTATTCTCTCTGACATTTCCTTAGCTAAGCCAGTTTCTTTAATTTTTCTATTAAGGCGATTTATTTCTTTATCATATTGATCAATTATTTGCTGCAAACGCTCAATTTCCTGATTCATCTCTTCGCCTAAAATTTCTCTAATTTTCTCATGAAAATATTCAATTTTTGTAGTGCTAGTATGATATTGTCAGTGTATCCGGAGTTCTGAGCCAATACAAAGGAAAACAAGATAAGGATGGTTTTTCATCCGTAAATAGTATTTACTGCTCATATTATCACCTCGTAGAAGTATTTTACCATATTTTTAGTTTATATGTTTTAATAGCTTTTCTACATCCTTGCGGCGTCCTATAACTAAAAGATGTTCCTCGGGCTTGAATATATAATCGGCAACAGGTAAAGGTGAAATATCATTCCCAGCTTTTGTTGCCAGTATACTTACATGGTATCTTACTCTGAAATTTATCTCCTTTATACTTCTCCCAATCCAGCTTTTTGCAGGCGGAATTTCATAGATGGAGATATCATTTGTGAGCTCAATATAATCAAAAACGTGGTTTGCACTGCAGCGCACCGCCAGTTTTTCAGCAATATTCCGTTCAGGATCTATAACTTCATCGGCACCATTACGTAGTAAGAATTTTGTTTGGATATCGCGACTGGATTTGCTTATTACATATTTAGCGCCAAAATCCTTAAGCAGATTGGTAATTTCAAGGCTGCTCTGAAAATCATTTTCAACACAGACAAAACATACGTCATAATTATCAATGCCCAGTGAACGAAGTACTTCTTCTTTCGTACAATCACCAATTTGTGCATTTGTCACGATGGGTAAAAGTTCTCTTATATTTTCTTCATTTTTATCAACAATCATGACTTCATTTCCAAGCTCAACCAGCTTACGGCTCAAATGTTTCCCAAAACGTCCAATTCCAATAACTAAAAATGATTTCATACCAATACCCCTATCCTATATTTATTTTTTCCACCGGATTCTGTATAGATGACGTCACTCCATGTTCTGTAAACAGCAAAGCAAAAGAAAGACTTCCGACTCTGCCGCTATACATCAATAGTATGATAATTATTTTTGCAAAGGTATTCAGACCACCTGTGATTCCCGTAGAAAGACCAACAGTACCAATTGCAGATGTAACCTCAAACAAAACAGCGTCAAGTCCTAAAGCTTTATTTGTAGCACTAATAAGTAAAGCCGCACTCAGTATAAGAAGTATATTGACTGTCACAACGGCAGACGACCTCTTTAGTGCATTATCTTCCAGTCTCCTGCCAAATATATTATCACCATTCCTATTTTTCAAGCTTGACCACAGCGAAATCATGATAACTGCCAAAGTAGTAGTCTTGATCCCACCGGCAGTAGATCCGGGACTGCCGCCTATAAACATCAACACAATAGTCAGAAGCTTACTTGCAGAGGTTAATGATGCAACGTCAACAGTATTGAAGCCTGCTGTTCTGGGCGTAACTGCGCCAAAGAGAGAGACTAAAACTTTCTCTCCTGTAGTCATCCCATAAAGAAGGTTATTTCTTTCAAAAATATAAAAGCATATCGTCCCTGACACTATAAGAATTGCGGTCATCGTTAAAACTATTTTTGTATGTAGCTGATATTTTCTAAAATGATATTTATTTTTCTCAATATCATCCCATACAAAGAACCCTATTCCTCCGACAATGATGAGTGAAATAATTGTTAAGTTAACAACCGCATCCCCGGCGAAATTTGTTAGCGATGAATACTTGCCGTACTTTCCCATAATGTCAAACCCGGCATTGCAAAAAGCTGAAACCGAGTGAAAAATGCCATTATATATACCTTCCAGCAAGCCCATTTTGGGTATAAACCTCAATGATAGCAATACTGCACCAATACCTTCAAACAGCAAAGTGCCAAGCAATATTCTTTTGGTCAGACGTACAATCCCACCGATATACATAGCATTTATACTTTCACGTAAAAGTCCCCTTTCTTTCAGCCCGATTTTTCTTTTTAAAAAAATAGAAAATATTGTGACAACCGTCATAAACCCTAAGCCACCTATTTGAATCAGCAGTAAAATAACTACTTGTCCAAATAGCGACCATTGTGTATAGGTGTCAAAAACAACAAGCCCTGTTACACAAGTAGCAGAGGTTGCTGTAAAAAGTGCATTAATTAATCCGGGAAATAAATTATTGCGGCTGGCTATCGGCAATGACAGCAAAAATGTCCCGGCAATTATTATCAGAAAGTAGCCAAGTGCTATCATCTGTGGGTATGATAACGATTTTAATTTTCCTATATATTTTCTCATAATTTTTCCATCCTTTTCTGCAGGAACAGCCTCGTACAACCTCTGGGCTGCAATCTCTTTCCAATTTAGTAAGCAAAGAAATCTATATATAATTACTTACCTTCTTAGTAATCAGAATACATTTTATCATCTTATTTTAGTACTTCAAGAACAGTATTAAAAAATTGATTATACATCTTTATAACCTCACTTTTAAAATTTTATTAATTTAAGTTTTTTCATAATAATTCAATTAGCGTCATTGTTGCTTAACTATTAAGTAAAAGCTGTTGATACCTATTCATCTGGCTGAATCTCCATAATATCGGAAATATCACACTTTAATGCCTTGCAAATCTTTACAAGCACATCGGTCGTAACATTTTCGTTTTTACCCAGTTTTGCCATAGAAGATGTACTAATACCAGCCGCTTCTCTTAAATCTTTCTTTTTCATATCTTTATCGATTAAGAGTTTCCATAGTTTTTTATAGCTTACGACCATAATTGTCACCTCGCTCGTTATAGAATACCATAAAATAGACCAAAACGCAATAAAAATTTGAGTTCGCGTATTTAATATTGTGTTATACGCAATTTATGTTATAATTTACATAAGGAAATATCTGGTCTGTATGATGAAATGTTATTAGGGAGGTACGTTATGGCAAGTGTCAGCTCGTTCAGAGATGTTATTGCAAACATGTATTATAATGAACTCTTTGACGAGTTGTCCGAATATATTGAGGACAACCCGGATAAGCTTGAATCCAACTCATACCGTGTGCAATCACCGGATGAAGCGGCATTATCCGACTTTGACATCATAATGATAGACATAACCGACTCGCCAGGTAACAGTATTTTATTTGATGTAATTATTTCCGCAGAAGTTGAAATAGCAGAAACAGTACGAAGGAATCGCGAGACTGAAGGTATAGAACAATGGTTCCGTATCTCCTGTAAAGCTGACCTTGATGACGGAATTCAGAATTTTCAAATCAAGTCTGTTTCAATATACAATAAGTACAGAGAGAGCAAATTAGGGCGACTATCTGAGTATTTAGTGCCAATTATAGAAAAGGAACAGTTTGATGATGTTGCGACCGGATTTCTAAGTGAGTTTTGCCCAGAAGCATTAAGTACCCCTATGCCTATCCCCGTTGATGAGGTAGTGAAAAGAATGGGGCTTAAGGTAAAGCAAGTCCAGCTGACAAGGCATTTCACTATATTTGGTCAAATAGTTTTTGGCGATTGCACGATAGAGTATTACGACAGAAATGAAAGAACATATAAGCCTTTGGAGGTTTCAAGGGGAACAATCCTTGTGGATCCCAATGTGTATTTCATGCGAAACGTAGGGTGCATGAACAATACCATTATTCATGAATGTGTCCACTGGTATAAGCATAGAAAATACCATGAGTTAGTTAAGACGTATAACAGCGATGCTTTGCTCATAAGCTGCAGAGTAAACGAAACAACTAAATACAAACAGCAATGGACGCCAGAAGACTGGATGGAATGGCATGCTAACGGAATTGCACCACGAATCCTTATGCCTAAATCAATGACTATCAAAAAGATCGAGGAGCTAATAAGAAAGAATGAGCTCCTTTTTGGTACTCACGACAGGTTAAATGTAATGGAAAATGTCGTGTATGAATTAGCTGACTTCTTCCAGGTGTCAAGGATAGCAGCCAAAATAAGGATGCTTGACCTTGGATATAAGGAAGTTGAAGGTGTATATACCTACGTAG
Organism: Clostridium thermarum; assembly: GCF_006351925.1. NCBI lineage: Bacteria > Bacillati > Bacillota > Clostridia > Eubacteriales > Clostridiaceae > Clostridium > Clostridium thermarum. Next base: position 1,151,962 of record NZ_CP040924.1, read on the forward strand.
ATGACCATTTTATCAGCAATTATTCGTTTAAGGCAGACTCATTACATAAGAATCAAACATACAGCATTAGCCTAAGCGATTCCTTTTTTGAATACTATGCAAATCCGGAATTCGCAAAGATTATAGACAGCGGCAATTTTATTTATGTTGATGGTCATTACGTAATTAATGACTCCAAGTATATTAAAAGATTAGAAAATGGAAGCCTTGATCTTACAGATTATGCAAAACTGCATGTAGATGAATGTTGCCTTCTGTTTGATTTAAAGTTGAATAAAGCCTCCAAAATGGACATTGTAGTATACCTTGATTCTATAATGTTCCGTAAAGCTACACCGGATTATAACAGAGTGCCGACATTTAATCCGGACAAGCATAATATGGAAGTATTTAATCGTTCAGAAGAGCTAAAGAAGTTTCACGAAGAATTCGTCGAAGAAGGTCAGCATTTGAGCCGTACAACCCAGACATTTTCCCAAGCGGTATACGGACATATCAAAAGGAAAGGCTACAATAAGGTTGTTTTTATAGAAAAGACTTTGCTTTCAGGAAAAACATATGACAGAATAAAAAACAACGAACTTAATAATCCAACTTTAGAAACCGTTGTTGCAATCTGCATCGGATTGGAGCTAAGCCCTACATACAGTGAAGAGATATTAAGGCTTGCCGGCTATACTCTCAATAACACCCCACAACAATTGGCATATAAAAAGCTGATTCATTCGTACAGAGGACATACAATATATGAATGTAATGAAGTTTTGGAAGCCTTGGGACTTTCTCCTCTTTGTGCAAAGGCATATAAAGAAATGATAAGTTAAAAATTGTTGGACTTCGGAAGTCCAACTTTTTTAATTAAAAACAGGCTATTATAATGAGATTCTCAGCCATTATGCGAAAAGGCGAAATAACCTTTCTGCATAATGGCTATTTTTTTTGCCTAAAACATGGACTTTAGATGTCCAGACAGGCTTTTGCAATTTAGGTAGCATTGAGTCAGAGAGTTGGCCAACCCTCAAAATCGAAGGATGGAGGATATAAGATGCAAGACTCAATGAACAATGCAAAAGTGCAGCCAATAGTTTCAATGCCCATAAAGGGCAGACCATACAAGCATCAGGTTCGTGCTTTCAATTTCATATGCAGTCTATTTGGACTTTTGAAGGGTGGTGGTGTTTCTGCCATTTCCGGATGGGGTGCAGCGCTCCTGATGGAAATGGGCTGACCAGCACCGGGAAAACTCTTGTCTCAATTGCCATTATAGGAGCATTGCTTGCTGCAGGAAGAATAAAACGTGTGCTGATTGTTGCGCCGCTTTCCATACTTGGAGTGTGGGAAGATGAGTTTAAACGGTTCGCAGATTTTCCATATCAGCTTATAGTCCTTAATGGCATGATTCAAAAGAAAATCCAACAGCTAAGATTTTTAACTGGCGAAGGTGTCCATGTAGTGGTGGTCAACTATGAATCTGCATGGAGAATGGAAAAGGAACTGGCAAACTGGAATTCTGACCTTATCATTGCCGATGAAGGACACAAAATTAAAACTCATAATACAGCGGTTTCAAAAGCAATGCACCGATTGGGCTTGATTGCCCGGTATCGGCTCTTACTGACAGGAACGGTTATAACCAACAAAGCCATAGATGTATTCAGCCAGTATAAGTTTCTTGATCCTCGTATCTTTGGAAATAGCTTCTATGCCTTCCGAAACCGGTATTTCAACATGGTCGGCTATGGCAATCATACGCCGGTGCTGAAAAAATCAATGGAACAGGATTTGATGAAAAGGATCCACAGCATTGCGTTCCGGGCAACCAAAGCTGAGTGTCTGGATTTGCCGGAAACCACCGATATCATTCGCCATATTGAGCTTGAGCCTGTAACTTTGAAGAAATATAAGGAGCTTGTCAAACAAAGCTATACTGAGCTTTCAGCAGGAGAAGTAACAGCTACAAACATACTAACACGCTTGCTTCGTCTTTCGCAATTAACCGGCGGATTCATCGGAAGCGATGACGGCGGGAAAATCGAGCAAGTCAGTGATGCCAAGTTAAATGCTCTTGAAGATATCCTTGAAAGCAGCATTCAAGAAGGACATAAGCTGGTTGTCATAGCAAGGTTTATCCCTGAAATTCATGCCATATGCAGGCTGTTGGAGAAGAAGAACATTGGCTATGCGTGTATTTATGGTGCGACTAAGGGTCGCCAAGAGCAAGTCCACCGGTTTCAATATGATCCTGACTGCATGGTGTTTGTTGGCCAGATTGCAACTGCTGGCCTCGGTATTACACTAACCGCTGCAAGCACAATGGTATTTTACTCACTTGATTATTCCATGTCGAATTTTGAGCAGACAAAAGCCCGGATCCATAGAGTTGGGCAGAAGAACGGCTGCACATATATCTACCTTATCGCCAAGGGTACTGTAGACTCAAAAATCCTGACTGTTCTGCGCAATAAAGCAGATCTTGCAAAAATGCTGATAGACGACTACCGCAAAGGTGCAAACCCCTTTGCCCCAGAGGGAGGTGAAAGCAGTGAGCAATAATGCGATATTTGAACTTGCTGACCGCCTTAAGGAGCTGCGCAAGGCGAAGAAGGCCGCGGAAGATGAACTGAAAAGCATCAATGCGGAGATTGACGATGTTGAATATCACCTGTCTGAGCTGATGATCAGCAGCGAGACGCAAAACTTTACAAGAGCAGGAACAATGTTCTGCCTTTCAACGACAACAAGAGCCAGTACTGCCGCAGGCATGAAGGAGGAACTGTTTGACGCACTACGCAGTAAAGGCTTTGGAGAACTCATCTATGAAACAGTCAATGCAAACTCTCTGTCGGCATTTGTTAAAGAACAGATTGCCGAGAATGGGGACGAGCTTCCGGACTGGTTGAAAGGCCTTGTGAATGTCTTCGAAAAGACAACAGTAACTGTGCGGAAAGCAGCAAGATAAATAAGTTCAGAGTGCAATGCTCAAGGAATAACGGTTCTAAGATCAAAGTTTCAAAGAACAATGATATAGATTACATTTCAAATTCATATTTACGGAGGTATAAAAGCATGAAAAGCAATGAACTCGTAACTATTAGCGAAAATGCAGGTTTTCTTCAGCTCGCTGATTTTAATCTAAACGAGGCAATGGAATCAGAACTTGATGGTCTCGATTTGACTTTTGAACGTATAAAAATCCCGTCCGCAGGCAGCACAGTATTTGAAGTGCCTGGTGAGAATCCCGGAGAGCCGGATAATGTCAAAGAATTCTCAGCGGTAATTCTTTATCATCATCCACTTTATGCATACTACAAGGACAAGTATACCGGAGGTAGTAACCCACCGGATTGCGGAAGCTTTGATGGTATAACCGGCGAAGGAGACCCCGGAGGAAGCTGTGCCAAATGTCCATATAATCAGTTTGGTTCAGGGGAAAACGGCAGCAAAGCCTGCAAAAACCGCCGCAGGATATATGTACTGCGTGAAGGGGAAATTTTCCCGTTAATACTCTCTTTGCCTACTGGATCGTTGAAAGAGTTTTCCCGCTACATCAAAAGGCTGCTTTCTAAAGGCAAAAAATCAAACAGCGTGGTTACTCGCTTTTCTTTGAAAAAGGCAACCAACTCAAGCGGTATTACCTATTCACAGGCTCAGTTTACTGTAGATCGGGATCTGACCGCTGACGAATTCGCGTTGATATCCAAGCTTTCTGAGCAGGTCAAAGCATTCAGTACCCGAGTCGGCCATGATACTGAACCTGCCAGTGAAGAGGTAATAAATGTAGACCCTGAATCAGGTGAAATTACTGAGCCGCTTAAGTGATCAAAGGCCCTATCGGAGAGTAACTTCTATCTCCGATAGGGCGGAAAGGAGAACCGCATGGGATACAAATGTGTTTATACACTATCTGAAATACAAGAGTATCTGAAAAACATTGCCTTATTTGCTTTCGATTTTGAAACGTCGCCCCGCGATAAATGGAGGAACGAGAAAAGTGCTACTCTTGATGCTCATAAAGCCGATATTACAGGGATCAGTTTTTCAGTATCTGACGGAACCGCTATTTATGTTCCACTTAAACATCGCAGCGGACGAAACGCAGAGAACCAGACGTCAATATGGAAGTATCTGAAATTACTATTCGAATCCAAAGATGTAATAAAGGTTGCTCATAATCTGGCTTTTGAGTCTATGTTCCTTTATGCAAGAAGTATTGTCCTTCAAAAGCCTTGTTATGACACTATTGCAGCATCACAACTTACATTAAAAAGCAAGTGGGAGTTCAGAAGCCTTGCTGACAGCGGACTTAAGACGCTTGCACCCGCGCTGTGTAAAGCGGAAATGATAGAATTCTCAACGGTTACTGACGGTCGATTTTTCGATGAATTAAACCCTCAGGATGAGAAGACTATCCGCTACGCTTGTGCTGACAGTGATTATACTCTTCGCCTATACCATGTTTTCAATCAGTGGTTTGATAGGTTTTTACCTAAACACAGAACCATTGTGGAAGAGGTGGAATCGCCCACATCAGTGTATGTCGGGATAATGAAGTATAACGGCATATTGGTGGACAAGTCAGCCATGCTGAAGAAACAAGCGGAAGCCGCGGAAAAGATCGTCAGCATCAGGAATGAGATTACCGGGATTATCGGCAACGTGGAGATAGGGGCAAATGCTTCAACTTCGGCGTTTAAGAAGTATCTTTTTATGGATCTCGGTCTTCCTGTTATGAAAACGACCGCAAAACATCAGGAAGCTGCCGACGATGAAACCATGATTCTGTTAAAAGAATGGTGTGAATCTAGCAGACCTGAGCTTGTTCGCTTATTTGATCTGGTGCAGGAGTACCGCAAATGGGGAAAACTCAAATCCACCTATATAGACGGTTATCTTCGATTTATTGATGAGGATACAGGCAGGATTCATCCGGACCTTATGCCGCTGGGGACAGAGACAGGCAGATTTGCGTCAAGAAACCCGAATATGCAGAATTGTCCGCAGAAAGACAATGACCCAATAGGCGTACGGAAATTTATCATTGCACCGGACGGAAAGGTTCTTTTATCCCTTGACTTTTCACAGATAGAACTGCGTGTCGGAGCATTTTATTGCAGGGACAAACGTATGCTGGAAACTTACCGTACAGGTGGTGATATCCATGCGCAGACTACCTCTGTTATTTACCGCATTCCTTTTGAGGAGGCAGCAGATAAAAATGCTCCACATTATAAAGAGCGCAGAACCATCGCAAAGAACTGCAATTTTGGTGTGTTTTATGGACTGTTTCCCACTGGCTTACAGAGGACACTAAAATTTAAAGCTGGCCTAAACCCAACTTTGTCCGAGTGTGAGACCATCATTCAAAACTTGAAGGCCGGATATCCCGGTCTTGCCCGGTGGCAGGATAAAGTTAAAAAGCGGGCTGCTGCAAGCTGCTACACAGAAACATGGCTGGGCAGACGAAGATACTTGCTGGGAATTCGGTCATCCGATTGGGGCAAGAAGTCGTTTGCCGAGCGGTGCGCATTAAATACACCTATTCAGGGTACAGCGGCAGATATTTTAAAGCTTGCCTGTGGGCGCATTATCAGTGGACTTCCCGAAAGGCTCTGGCTGAAACCTCTACTACAGATACATGACGAGCTGGTTTTTGAATTGCCGGAAGATAAGGTGTATGAAGCAGTTGACTTTATAAAAAAGTGTATGGAAACACAACCCTTCCCAGAATTTGATGTACCTATCGTGGCAGAGGCCTCGGTAGGAAGAAATTTTGGAGAAATGAAAGAAATGGAGGATTGATGTTATGAATAATTTACAGATTTTTAAGAATACAGAATTTGGCGAACTTAAAGTGCTCGTTATTGATGGAAAGGAATACTTCCCTGCAACAGATTGTGCAAGGATGCTGGGATACTCAGATCCTTACGATGCAATTAACAGACATACAAAGGGGTCGGTGAAACACCGAGTCCCTACGAGCGGCGGTGAGCAGGAAATTAAATTCATTCCGGAAGGAGATCTTTTCCGATTAATTGTTAAATCAAAACTTCCTACCGCTGAACGTTTTGAGAGATGGGTCTTTGATGAAGTGCTGCCCACGATCAGAAAATATGGAGTTTATGCTACGGATAAAGTAATCGAAGAGATGATTTCTAATCCGGAGTATGGTATCAAGATTTTCTCTGAACTAAAGGCAGAACGCGACAGACGGAAAGCTTTAGAAATAGAAAACGCAAAGAATAAACAGATTATCAGCGAGTTAAGGCCCAAGGCGAGTTATTACGATCTCATATTGCAAAATAAGAGCCTTGTGCCGATCAGTAAGATTGCCAAGGATTACGGAATGTATGGCCGCGCTTTCAATAAGCTGCTTCATGAGCTTGGAGTACAGTACAAAATGGGAAACTGCTGGCTTTTATATCAGGAGTACGCCGATCAAGGATACACGCAATCCAAGACCCATGCTATTGATGCAGAAAGAAGTGTAATGCACACATATTGGACACAAAAAGGAAGGTTATTTATTTATGACCTTCTCAAAAACAAGAAAGGTATTTTGCCTGTAATCGAACGTGATCAAAAAAGTGCATAGGCAGGGGGTAACAGCATGAGTATCAGTAAGTTTAACGCGGAAGGATATTACGACCCCACACCCTATGAAGCACTGCTTAGGATTGAGCGAGAGGCCAGGAAAGCGCCTTATAGACCGATGGTGTTTATATGCAGCCCATATGCTGGTGATACTGAACGTAATGTCCGTAAGGCTCAGGGATATTGCCGCTTTGCAGTGAGCAAGAATTGCATACCTATTGCTCCGCACCTCTTGTTTCCGCAGTTTATGGACGACGATGATGAACAAATGCGAAATTTGGGCTTGTTCTTTGGCATGGTACTGATGTCAAAGTGCTCAGAAGTGTGGGTGTTTGGCAGAAAAATTACTAAAGGAATGTCCATTGAAATTGAGAAGGCAAAGCAGCGCAGCATTCCGATCCGGTATTTTAATGAACGATGCGAGGAGGTGCAGTGTAAGTGAGCATCTCATTCCCTAAAGAACTGGCTAACCGGAAGCAATGGATATGCTGGCGTCTGGAACCCAACACAAAGGACGGAAAAGACAGTAAAATCCCTTATAACCCATTAACCGGCAGGAAAGCCTCAAGCACTAACCCAAACGACTGGTCGACCCTTGACGATGCGATTGCGGCAAAAGAACAATACCTCTATACCGGATTGGGTTTTGTATTCGCAAAAGGTGGAGGCTTAGTAGGAGTTGACATCGATCACTGCCGCGATAAAAACACTGGAGAATTAAACGATACCGCCAAGGCTATCCTTGAGCGGTTTCCGTCCTATACGGAAATCAGTCCTTCAGGAACCGGACTTCATATTTTCTATAAAGGGGAGATGCCTGCCAAGGGCAATAAAAACACTAAAACCGGTGTTGAAATGTATGCCCACAGTAGATACTTCACAATGACTGGCGATCAATTGCCCGGAACACCTGATAGCATTGCTAAAGATAACGGAACACTGGCCTGGATACATGAGAACTATATCAAAAGCAAGAAGCGGAGAGGAAAAAGCAAGAAAGACCGTAAGGGGGTTAAGTTAGAGCCGCTTACAGATGAAGAAATTCAGGAGAAAGCCCGGACAGCCGAAAACCATAAAGAATTTAACCTGTTATGGGAAGGAAAATGGCAGGAAGCCGGGTATCCCAGCCAGTCCGAAGCTGACCTTGCTCTTTGCTGTATGCTGGCTTTCTGGTCAGATAAAAACAAAGAGCAGATGGACAGGCTGTTTAGAAAGTCCGGGTTATTCCGGGAAAAATGGGATACGGTGCATCATGCAAGTGGAGCAACATATGGGCAGGAGACACTGGAGAAGGCCATTGAAGTTACAGAGAACGTATACAGCCGCGAAAGCGAGTCGGTTATCTTTGAACATGAGGGCAGGTATTACCGCACCAGAGGCGAAAGTGTGTACCCTATAACAAACTTTATCATTCAGCCGGTGGAGATGATTGTATCAGAAGATGAAACGCAGATGACTGCCGATCTTATTACAATCCGCGATGAAATATACCGCCAGACCTTTATGACTACCGACTTCAATAATATTCAAAAGTTCAAAAACATCTTGAACCGCCGGACAATATCCTTAGGCTATTTTGGATCAGAAGGAGATTTAGAGCTGCTGAAAGGTTATATATCCGAAATGGAGTGGGTACGAAAAACAGGGGTCAAGGCTCTTGGAATATATGAGCATGGCGGCCGGATGGTATATGTTTCAACGGATGGTGCCATTGAAGCGGGAGGTAAAATTGTTGAAGATATCGTGCAGCTTGATAAGTATAAAAGCATAACAACCGATATCCTAACCTTTGAGCCATTGACAAAGGAACAGCTTGTCAAACTTGGAGAGTGGATCCTCAGCTATAACGAACCCATAAAAACGGTATCAGTGATGGCCTGGGTAGCCGGATGCTTTATTAAACCGCATCTTAAAAAATCAGGCATTAAGTTTCCGCATTTATTGCTTGTCGGAGAACAGGGCAGCGGAAAGAGTAATACATTGGAGCGGGTTATTCTGCCGGTATTTTCATGTAGTAAAATCCGCGCGGCTACACAGGTTACCGCATTTACATTGATGAAAGAATCTGCATCATCGAATCTGATACCACAGCTGATGGATGAGTTCAAACCTTCAAAGATAGACAAGCTAAGGCTAAATGCCTTATACAACCATCTTCGTGATGCATATGACGGGCATGAAGGTGTCCGCGGCCGGGCGGATCAAAGTGCTGTTACTTATGAACTGTTGGCACCCATCATTGTAGCTGGTGAGGAATCGCCGGAAGAAGCGGCTATCAGAGAACGGAGCATAGAATTGCTTTTCAGTAAGAAGGACTTAAAACCGGCCAGCCATAGACAAGCATTTTATAAGTTGTGTGCAAAAGCTGATCTGCTTGGCAGCTTCGGTCGGAGCCTGCTGGATATAGCACTCAGAGTATCGGTTGCTGAGGTAGAGAAATGGTATGAGGAAGCAAAGTCGGAGATATCTGATGAGTTTCCATCCCGTATCGTCAATAACCTTGCCTGCTGTTATGCCGGATTGAGCCTAGTTAACAAATTGTGTGAATTCCTTAATGTTACATGGTCTGAAGTGTTTCCTATTAACAAAGGGGCATGTACACGTTATCTCCGGAATGGTGTGCAGGAGTACTTGCTGGATGGCGGCAGCAATAACAAGACCATTGTAGAACAGACGCTGGAAATCATGGCCCGGATGAAACTAGCTCCAAACCAAGATTACACTTTTGATAAAGGCGGCAAGGTTATCGGGATACGTTTCTGCGATGTATATGACCGCTATACCAAGTACAGGCGCGACTATGCAATCACAGGGGAATGTCTTCCGTATAACCAGTTTCTGAAGCAGTTGAGGCAAAGTGACTTTTTTCTGGAGAGCAATAAAACTATGCGTTTCGGGAATGAAATAAAAAAAGCTTGGACTCTTGATTTTTCGATATTGAAAGAGCGATGCGATGTGAGCGGCTTTGAGATCACAGATATTGAGCCTCTTTAGTATCGAAAAAGGTAACAAGGTAACAAAAAGGTAACGCCCGAAACGCTGATGAATAGCCACTTGTTACCGATGTTACCTTTGTTACCTCAACTTTATATATACGCGCGAGAGAAACATGTTTTTTTGAAAATAAAAGAATAAAAAAATAAAAATATTTGTGTATACACCTACTCAAAAATGAGGTAACAAGGTAACAAAATCCTAAAATGCGCTTGTATAGCGGGTTTAAGAGGTGACCAATTTTGAAATTCCGAGGTAACAAGAGGAAAAAAGGTAACATTTTTTGGGGAATGAGCAGGTATGTCCGAAAAAAGTATTGTGACTAAAGTCCTGCGGTACTTAAAGACAGTACCGGGGTGTTTCTGCTGGAAGGAACATGGCGGTATGTACGGGACAGCAGGAATACCGGACATTATTGCCTGTGTAAATGGACGGTTTATAGCTTTTGAAGTAAAAACCCCATCAGGAAAGGCAACAAAACTGCAGGAAGCTACTATTAGGAAAATCCTCAATGCCGGAGGCGTGGCAGCGATTGTCCATTCGGTAGATGAGGTGAAGGTTATTCTGGAAAAGCATAACCTTCTGCAAGGAACGAAGTAATAACGAACAAAGAAACAAGCACTGCGAAGCAATGCAGAAAAGCACAATGCTTCAAAGATCAAGGTTTTTATCTTGATTTTTTGGAGGTGCGATATGCTGATTGCATGGCAGTATTTAGATAAAAAAGCGGCTGCTGTTGAAGCTTTGAAAGATTACAGCAGCATGCAGTATATTATTGAGCACAGTGATGAGGATATATATGATGTTGAAACCCGTATGACAAGCCCGCATAGTGCAAAGATTACTGGAGTTCCGGGCAAACACAATCCCAAAAGTGGCGAAGAACGCCTTGCTGCTTGCCTTGACGAGATTGATGTGTTGAAAGAACGTTACAGGCGGGCATTGGAATATATGGAGTGGTTCAAGCCTGCTTGGGAAGCCTTGTCGGAGGAAGAACAGTTTATACTGACAGAATTTTTTGTTAATGATGTGAGCAAGACGGAAGCTGTAGCAAACATCGGAGAGAAGCTGTTTCTTGAAAGAGCACAGGTGTACCGCAGGAAAGACAAGGCGCTTAATCATCTGGCACTGCTTTTATACGGGAAGTAGTTTAAAATAGGAAACCCACTTAGATAGAGCAATCTACCTAAGTGGGTATTTTTTATGGCCTACTGTATTGCGCTTAATATAAGCTCGTAGGATCTGTTATCTTTAGTATACGCTTTTGAATAAGAAAATCAATCGGATTAAAAATGTACTAATTGATGCATAAATCTTGACAATACGCATATAATATAGTATCATTGTATCACAAAAGAGGTGATGCAATGAATCAGCACTATAATCAGAATTATACCTGGGAACAGATTGATGAGATTTTGGCAATGATACATGACTGTATTAGAGAGGGCAGATTCATTATATCAAAAAATGAGAATAGACAAGAAAACATAGATTTTATAAATGAATATAACCTAAACAGCAGAAGGCAAAAGGAGATTTTACTGAAAATAAAAACAGAAGATTTTTGCCATTCATTGCAAAATACAAAAATAGGATTTGAACATGAGGTTTTATATGTCTTTTGTCCCCAGTTTACGTTATTTAACTTTGATGGTATCGAGGAGTTAGTTGATATATATACGAAATTTAATCTAATTGATAGTGAGAGTGGAAAACGAGTGGTTGTCATATCGTTTCATAAGCGAAACAAGCCGATTGATTATCTTTTCCGATGATCAATCAGAAAGTTTGAAAGGAGGCCGCCTTATGAATAGGAATAAGACATTTTGCGAGGAATGCAGAAGAGATGTCGAATACATGGTAGAAACAGCAACAATTAAGGGTAAACTTAAAGGCGAAGAATATGAGTATACCGGAAAGAAGGCTGTATGTAAAGAATGTGGGAGCGAAGTCTATGTAGCGGATATAGAGGACGAAAATCTAAAGGCTTTGTATACCACGTACCGTCAAAAAAATGGCATTATTTCGCTGGAGAAGATATTAGAAATACCTCAGAAATACAATATTGGCAAACGTCCGCTATCATTGCTTTTAGGTTGGGGAGAAATGACTTTTTCGAGATATTGTGAAGGTGATATGCCTACAAAACAGTATTCGGATATTCTTCAAAAGATTTATGATGATCCAGCATATTATAAAGAATTGCTGGAGAAAAATAAGGACAATTTAAAATCTCTGCAGGCATATGAAAAAAGTAAGCGGAAGGTACAGGAACTGCTTGGGGAAGAAAGCAAAACGGGTTCAAAGCTGGACTCAATTATCCAATATCTGCTTTATAAATGCGAGGACATAACTCCTTTAGCTTTACAAAAGGCACTATATTATGTCCAGGGTTTTTATTATGCTTTTGAAGGACGATTTCTTTTTGAAGAAGATTGTGAGGCATGGGTTCATGGACCGGTTTACAGAGATATATATAACAGGTATTCATCTTATCGGTTTGACCCCATTGAGAGTGTTGAAGCTTTCGATGAATCAGTTTTTACAACTTCTGAAAAAGCGATATTGGATAGCGTTATTAAGAACTTCTGCTGTTATAGCGGAAAAACGCTAGAGAAGTTTACGCATCTGGAGAAACCATGGCGGCATACCAGAGACGGTTTGCCAGTGGATGCGCATTCTAATCGTGTAATACCCAAAGAATTGATCGGGAAATATTTTGTAGCTGTGAAAGAAAAATTCAACATGCTTACTCCTGGAGATATAGAAGTATATTCGAAAGCTATCTTTGAACAAATAAACTGATATTTTTAGCTTCATTTAAGGTGAGATTTTTATGAGATGTAAACACAGGTATACCATATATAATGATATCGTGAAAAAATGCTATTAAAACACATAAGCCCTTCGGGGCTTTTTCTTATGACATAAAACGGGAGTGAGGAAAGATGTACGATAATTGTTTTGGTAGTAACGGAAGGATTGGCTGCAATATCCTGACTGTACACAAGTGTCAACAAGATAAATGTTCTTTCTATAAAAGCGCCCAAGATTTAGAGGAAGACAGAAAAAAAGCTTATATTTTACTTGCAGCTTTACCACCCGATATGCAGCGGTATATCTCCGACAAGTATTATAACGGCAGGATGCCATGGGCGAAAAGTAAATGTGCTGTTTAGTATTCCAGATGAGATTTTTATGAGATGAAATCCAATAAAAATCCAAATATAATGGTATTGTGAAAAGTTATGGATAAGCCTTCATGGGATGAACCTGTGAGGGCTTTTTTATACCAATAAAGGAGGTGGCCAGATGCTAAGAAAACCAAAAAGGCCTTGCTCCTTTCCCCGCTGTCCTGAACTGACGGACGGAAGGTACTGTGACATGCATCAAAAACAAGTTGATGCTTATTACAACAAATACGAACGAGATCCCCAAACAAGAAAACGCTATGACCGGAGATGGGGACGCATCAGGGACAGATATATTTCAGAGCATCCGCTTTGCGAGGAGTGCCAAAAGTACGGAAGGCTTACGCCAGCCAAAGAGGTACATCATATCATCCCTTTATCCAAAGGCGGAACCAATGCAGACAGTAACCTTATGAGCCTGTGTAAAAGATGTCACTCGTCGATCACTGCTTGCGAAGGAGAGCGGTGGGCAAGACGGTAGGGGGGTCAAAATCTCTGGCAAAGTGGTTTTGTGCAACGGGCGGGGGGTCACGCGCGAAAAATCGCAGTTTCAAACGGGGTATATCCCCTGTTTATTTTTACATGAATCGAGGTGATGTGTATGGCAAAGGACGGTACCAACCGCGGCGGGGCACGTATCGGTGCAGGACAGAAGAAAAAGCCTCTGGCGGATAAGATTTTGGAAGGAAACCCCGGCAGACGAAAGCTCATGGTAATGGAGTTTACGGATGCTGCGGAACTGGAAGGAGAGAGCATGCCGCCACCGAGGGATTATCTTGCTGCAAAGCAGAAGAATGGAAAAACAACACTGGCGGTGGAAATATACGAAAAAACATGGCAGTGGCTTAAGGAACGCAGGTGTGTTCACCTTATCCCTGCGCAGCTTATAGAGCAATATGCCCAGAGTGTGGCGCGGTGGATCCAGTGCGAGGAATGTATCACTGAATTTGGCTTTCTTGCTAAGCATCCGACAACTGGCAATGCCATCCCGTCACCTTATGTGGCTATGAGTCAAAGCTTTATGAAACAGGCCAATAACCTGTGGTATCAAATTTATCAAGTCGTGCGGGAAAACTGTGCTACCGAATACAAGGGGGCTACTCCTCACGATGATGTTATGGAAAAACTACTGACAGCCAGGAGGGGTGGCTGATGCATAAAACAAATTCAATCTTTCTTAGGGAACTAAGAAAATATAAAGACCATTTAACGAAGCAGCAGTTTAAGACTCTGCGGGGACAAGTAATAAACGGAGATTGTGAGGGCGCAAAAAAGGGTCTTAAGAAAATATTGAACAGGAGAATGCAGTATGAACATACAAAAAATATCTGTTGAAAAACTTAATCCAGCAGCATACAACCCGCGCAAGGATTTAAAACCTGGCGATAAGGAATATGAAAAGCTAAAACGGTCAATAGAGGAATTTGGCTATGTGGAGCCTGTTATCTGGAACCAAAAAACAGGTAATGTGGTAGGCGGGCATCAACGCTTAAAGGTTTTGCTGGACTTGGGACAGACTGAGATAGACTGCGTTGTAGTGGATCTTGACCCGCAGAGAGAAAAAGCGCTTAATCTTGCTCTTAATAAGATTCAGGGAGAGTGGGACGAGAATAAACTGGCTGAACTGATGGCTGAGTTGGACGCAGGTGCATTTGATGTTTCGCTTACAGGGTTTGACGCTTCTGAAATAGACGAACTGCTTAACCGATGGTACTCCAAAGAGGCGATACAAGACAGCTTTGACATAGATAAAGCGCATGAGGAAATTGTGCAGCGCGAGCCTGTAACGAAGCGGGGCGATATCTGGCTTCTCGGGAATCATCGCTTGATGTGCGGCGACTCTACTAAGGATGAGGATTTTGAGAAGTTGATGGAAGGGTGTCACGCACAGATGGCAGTGACTTCCCCTCCATATGGGGTAGGCAAAGAATATGAAAAGGCCGGGATTGAACCATGGTTCGAGACAGTACGCCCAGTGATTAGAAACCTGTGCAGGTATGCAGATATTGTCTGCTGGAACTTAGGTGATCTCTATGCCACCGGCTCTCAGTTTATTGAACCCACCAGTGTTTACAGTGTGAACATGTTTTTGGAAAACGGTTACCGCCCTATCTGGATCCGCATTTGGAAGAAGCAAGGGCAAAATTTCGGCGTAGGACCCTATCATCTTGTTTCAAACAAGCCGGTTCAGCAGTATGAGTATATTTCAGCCTTCAGCAATAAAGGAGAAGTTGAGGAATATAACGATCAGGAATATGTATGGCTTTCAGCCTTTGCGGGACACAGTTATAAATTTGTGAAACGGCTTACAAAGGAAGAACGCAAGAAATGGGGTTATGCTGGGATATGGGAGATGACCACTGTACGGGCAAACAAGGAGCATCCTGCAATGTTCCCTGTGGAGCTTCCATGGCGGTGCATCAAAATGCACAGCGACAAAGGCGGTATTGTGCTTGAGCCGTTCTCTGGTAGCGGAACTACTATAATTGCGGCTGAACAGACCGAGCGTAAATGCTACGCAATGGAGTTATCCCCTGTTTACTGTGATTTAGCTGTTAAGCGCTGGGAGGAATTCACCGGTGAAAAAGCCATCAAACTGGAGGGTTAAGATTTATGGATATACTGAAAATACCAACAGAAAAACTAAAACCATCTAAATATAATCCGCGGAAAGATTTAAAGCCTGGTGACCCTGAATATGAAAAATTACGTCGGTCTATTGAAGAGTTTGGATATGTAGAGCCGGTTATATGGAATAAACGCACCGGGAATATTGTCGGCGGACATCAGCGTTATAAAGTACTTACAGCTTTGGGGTATAAGGAGATCGACTGTGTTGTACTTGATTTGGATGAACAGCGGGAAAAGGCACTCAATGTCACGCTGAATAAAATCAGTGGTG
This sequence comes from Clostridium thermarum, assembly GCF_006351925.1. Lineage (NCBI taxonomy): Bacteria > Bacillati > Bacillota > Clostridia > Eubacteriales > Clostridiaceae > Clostridium > Clostridium thermarum. The sequence continues at coordinate 1,167,643 of NZ_CP040924.1, forward strand.
AGTTTGATATTCCGCTTTTGACCGATCTGCTTATGGATTTAAATGAAGATGGTTTTGACGTTTCTCTTACCGGGTTTGATGCTGCGGAAATTGATGAGCTGTTCCGTGATAAAACAGCCGCTAATGTCAAAGAGGATAATTTCGATACAGAAAAGGCAATTGCAGAGATTAAAACTCCGGTTACCAAAAAGGGCGACATATGGGTACTTGGCAGCCACCGTCTGATGTGCGGTGATAGCACCATGCTTTCAGATGTGCAAAAGCTGATGAACGGACAAAAGGCGAGATTTGTTTTCACCGACCCACCCTGGAATGTTGATTACGGTTCAGATACCAGGCATCCAAGCTGGAAGCCAAGACAAATTCTAAATGACAATATGAGCACCGAAGAATTCGGTGCTTTTTTATTGCGCGCTTTTAAATGCATGAAAGAGGTTTCTGAAGCCGGATGCATGACCTATGTGGTAATGAGTGCTCAGGAATGGGGCAGTTTGATGAACGTCATGCGGGAGGCAGGGTATCACTGGTCGAGCACAATTATATGGAAAAAAGACAGCTTGGTACTATCAAGAAAGGACTATCATACCCAGTACGAGCCGATCTGGTATGGTTGGCTTGATGGAACACGCCTTTGCCCGCTTAAAGACCGTAAACAGTCAGATGTTTGGGAGATACCCCGTCCTAAAGTATCGGAGGAGCACCCTACCATGAAGCCGGTATCGCTTGTAGCAAAGGCAATGCTCAATAGTTCCCATATTGGAGATTTAACTCTTGACCTGTTCGGTGGTTCTGGTACGACAATGATTGCGGCACAGCAGACCGGGCGGGTTTGTTTTATGATGGAGCTTGACTCGAAATACTGCGATGTGATTGTAAAGCGCTATGTTTCACAATTTGGCACAGATTCAGTATTCTTGGTAACAGGTAGTGAAAAAATACCTTACGCGGAAACACAGATTGATTAAAAATGTCCTTGCTTTCCCCTCAAAACAGAGCGTTAATGTACCCCACCAAAAAGGAAAGGTGGGATTTTTTATGGGAATCAAAAATGTTTTAGCTTATTTGAGGGGAGGTGTATGGCATGAGCAATAACAGCTTTCGCTTTTCACAGAAGATTGTCGGTCAGGAGAGAAAAGCCATTGCCTCGGTCATAGCTGAAGCCCTGGAAGGCCAGGTGCGCTATGCCGGAGCACCGGAGTTTTTGTATGAGATTAAAGACGAAAAATCTGCTGGCAGTTGGACGATTGACAGGGACAGTGTGGTTCACTCACCGAAAATCAGTCTCAATGAAATAAAAACCATCCGTTCAGTTATTGACACGTTGAATGTGGAGGGCTTTTCAGCAGAGGGGACCATGACAATTACTCTTTCGTTGGAGGGCTTTAGCGCGATTAGCCTTGAAAACCTAAATAATATGCTGGCCAGCAAAGAGACATTGATAAAGAAGGCGATGTTGATTGAGGGGGAACTTGTAGTCTTAGCTGAAAATGATGAGATTTCCTTCCCTTTCTGGAACGCGACTTTAAATGCTGATGAAGTGCAGACCTATATAACGCTGGCAAAGCAGATGGCAGAACAGGCAAAATTACAGAAGCGAGTACTACGAAAAGAAAAACCAACAGATAATGAAAAATATGCTTTTCGCTGTTTCCTGCTTAGGTTGGGGTTTATAGGTGATAACTTCAAAACTGAACGCAAGGTGTTACTTTCAAGGCTGTCCGGTAACGGGGCGTATCGGAAAGGCAGAGCAAAGGCGGTGGACGAAAATGAATAATTTTCATAGCACCGCCTTCTTTGTCAAGCATCCGTTTAGAATAGAGGATTTAAAAGTGCCGCATCGGTATGAGACGAGGAAACGATTTGTAGTTGTAAAAACTATCGAGCTATCAAAGATTGATTATGATAACTTCGTTGCCGACCTATGTGTTGATCGCATTTTCATTGAGGAAAATAAAGGGCTTTGTCATGTTAATGAGAATGGAGTGTGGCGTTGCCTGCTGGTTAAGCAGCGGGGACGGTCTGATGGAGTGTTGGTAATGCCGGATGGTAGAGATTACCCAAAGTATGCCGCATATTATCCTGGAGAGGAGGACGAACTATGAGTGCAAGAGGCTTCCCTTCAAAAGAAACAGTCCTTCGCATTAAAGAGCAGTATCCGCCGGGAACACGTGTTGAGCTTATCTGCATGGATGATCCGTATTCTAAGCTGAAACCGGGAGACCAAGGAACAGTATCTTTCGTGGATGATATCGGAACTGTTCATATCAACTGGGACTGCGGTTCTTCTTTGGGTGTAGCCTATGGTATAGATGTGATCAGAAAGCTGTAAATGTACACAATTCAAGATGTGTAAAATTGTTCAAAATCCAGTGGAAACTCACGCAGAATTGCCTTGCTATCCTGTGTTTTCAGTGGCCTAATGTACACTGCCAAAGGGCAAAAAACACAGAGAAAGCGAGGAGAAAGCGCAATGCTTACAACGAGATTTGGAATCGAGGTAGAACTGACGGGGATTACAAGAAAACAAGCGGCAAAAACTGCAGCAGCTTTTCTTGGAGGGAGGGTTGAATCCAGCGGAGATTATTACGATACCCAAAAGGTTATTGCACCGGATGGACGGATATGGAAATTCATGAGCGACGGGAGCATCCGGACTCAGAAAAAGGAAAACGGCAGGATTGTGGCGGCTGGCCGGGAATATAGCGTCGAGTTGGTAAGCCCGATACTGACATACCGCGAAGACATTGAAACCCTGCAGGAATTGATAAGGAGGCTTCGCAAGGCTGGAGGTTTTGCAAACACAAGCTGTGGAATTCATATCCATATAGACGGTGCAGACCACACACCGCGAAGCATCCGTAATTTTATCAACATTATCGCCAGCAAGAATGACCTTTTCTATAAAGCATTGCAGATTGAGCCGGACAGGATGCGGTTTTGTAAAAAGATGGATGCGGCACTGGTTGAGAAGATGAATCGGCGTAAGCCCAAAACCATGGCGGCGATTGAGAGCATCTGGTACGAAGGTTACAGCGAAAGCCGAAGCACCCATTACCATAATAGCAGATACCACTTTTTGAACCTGCACAGCTTTTTTAATGGCAATGGGACAATTGAGCTTCGAGGCTTTAACAGCGAACTTCATGCGGGAAAAATTAGAAGCTACATAGTGCTTGCCCTTGCGTTAAACCATCAGGCGTTAACGCAAAAATGCGCTTCCAGCAAGAAACCACAGGTTGAAAATGAGAAGTTTGCCATGCGGACATATCTCAACCGCATAGGACTTATTGGTGATGAGTTCAAAAACTGCCGGGAGCATCTTTGCAAACACCTTGATGGTAACGCTGCATGGCGGTTTCGGGCAGCATAGATAGACAAGCGCAGGGGTGGCTCTCCGCCTCTGCCTTGGTAAATACAAGGAGGATGATACGATGAGCAAAGAAAAAGGAACCATATATTTAGCATACGGAAGCAATCTGAACTTAAGGCAGATGGCATACCGCTGCCCAACGGCAAAAGTGCTGGGGAGTGCAAAACTCACAGGATACCGGCTGTTATTCAGAGGAGGGAATGGCGGCGCAGTAGCGACAATAGAAAAACAAAAAGGTGAAAGTGTACCAGTAATGCTTTGGAGAATCATGCCTAATGATGAGAAAGCGCTGGACAGATATGAAGGTTATCCGCATCTATACCGGAAAGAAACGGTTAAGGTACGTTTCAAAGGGCAGTGGGTACCCGCAATGGTGTATATCATGAATGAAGGTAGACCTTTGGGAGCACCGGGTCGTTACTATTACGAGGTGATTCGGCAGGGCTATTTAGATGCGGGTTTTGATATTTCATTTCTCAATAAAGCGGTAAGAGATTCAATTTCAGCGGCAGAGAAGTCAGAGGTGTAGGACATGGGTACAGATTATGGCCATACGGGACAGCGGTGCCTGTAATATGTTTGACTTGCCAAGAGTACAGGAAGAGGCATATAAAATGGGGTTTTATGAATTAGTAGTATTTCTTAATGGACACAAGAAAGAATATGCCGAGTTTATCCTAACAGGCAAACGATAACGGTTATAACGTAACAAGTTTCATAGAAATCCACTTTAGAGAGGAACTTCATCCATGAGGTTCCTTTTTTCTTGCTCAATTTTAGGAAAGGAGGCGGCAAAGCTGCGGAAGTTAAAACGATATAAACCAACCAAGTTTATGGCGGAAGGTTCTCGATATGACAAGGAAGCGGCGGATGCCGCTGTTACTTTTATAAACTGCCTGAAGCATACCAAGGGTGAATGGTATGGAATGCCTTTTGAATTAATTGACTGGCAGGAACAGATTGTCCGGGACATATTCGGAATCTTGAAACCTAATGGATACAGGCAGTTTAACACTGCCTATATAGAAATTCCAAAAAAGCAGGGTAAGAGCGAACTTGCAGCGGCAATTGCTTTATATCTTACCTGCGGTGATTTCGAGCATGGCGGCGAGGTTTACGGATGTGCGTCTGATCGTCAGCAGGCATCCATTGTTTTCGACGTTGCAGTAGATATGGTGGAACAGTGTCCGGCATTAAAATCTCGAATTAAACCAATGTTGTCACAGAAGCGGCTGGTATATAAACCGTTAGGCAGTTTTTATCAGGTGCTTTCAGCGGAGGCATATACGAAACATGGCCTAAACGTCCATGGTGTGGTATTTGATGAACTTCATGCTCAGCCGAACAGGGATCTTTATGATGTAATGCTTCACGGATCTGGCGATGCAAGAAAACAACCGCTGTTTTTCCTGATCACAACTGCTGGCACAGACCGCAATTCCATCTGCTGGGAAGTGCACCAAAAGGCTGAGGATATTCTTCAAGGGCGTAAGATAGATCCGACTTTCTACCCTGTTATCTACAGCGCAGCCGATACCGATGACTGGACAAGTGAAAAGGTATGGAGAAAGGTTAACCCGTCACTGGGCATTACAGTCGACATCGAAAAATTGAGGGTGGCTTGTGAAAATGCCAAGCAAAATCCTGCAGAGGAAAATTTATTCCGTCAGCTCCGCTTAAATCAGTGGGTGAAACAATCGGTGCGCTGGATGCCAATGGATAAATGGGATAAGTGTGCGTTTTCTGTTGATGCAGAAAAATTGCGCGGCAGAACCTGTTACGGAGGGCTTGACCTGTCATCTACTACCGATATTACCGCCTTTGTGCTAGTGTTTCCACCGCTTGATGAATCTGACAAATATCAGATTCTACCTTTTTTCTGGATACCGGAGGAGAATATTGATCAGCGTGTGCGGAGAGATCATGTGCCTTATGATGTCTGGGAGAGGCAGGGCTTTTTATTTACCACCGAGGGTAACGTGGTACATTACGGTTTTATCGAGACCTTTATTGAGGAACTCGGAATGAAATATAACATTAAGGAAATAGCCTTTGACCGCTGGGGCGCAATTCAGATGACGCAAAACCTCGAGGCTTTGGGGTTTACGGTTGTTCCATTCGGTCAGGGTTTCAAGGATATGTCGCCGCCTACAAAAGAGTTGATGAAGCTGACATTGGAAGAACGCATCGCCCATGGTGGTAATCCAATACTGCGGTGGATGATGGACAATATCTATGTCAAAACCGATCCCGCCGGAAACATTAAGCCGGATAAAGAAAAATCCACCGAGAGAATAGATGGTGCGGTAGCGTTAATTATGGCGCTTGACCGCGCGTTAAGGCATGACGGGGATGAACACAACGGATCAATTTATGATGAAAGGGGGCTGTTGATTATATGAGTGTATTTTCCCGTTTGTTCAAAGCAAGGGATAAGCCGAAAAACAGCCTGTTCGGTAATGCATATAGCTTTTTCTTCGGCGGCACATCCAGCGGAAAGACTGTAAATGAGCGGACTGCTATGCAGACAACTGCAGTGTATGCCTGTGTAAGGATACTTGCAGAAGCCATCGCCGGGCTTCCGCTTCATGTGTACCGCTATAAAGAAGACGGTGGCAAAGAAAAAGCGTTGACCCACCCGCTCTATTATTTACTCCATGACGAACCAAACCCTGAGATGACTTCATTCGTGTTTCGAGAAACACTGATGAGTCATCTTCTTTTATGGGGAAATGCTTACGCTCAAATTATTAGGGACGGTTCCGGACGAGTGCTGGCGCTTTATCCACTTTTGCCAAACAAAATGACGGTAGACAGGGCTCCAAATGGAGAACTGTTTTACACTTATCGGCGCGACAGCGATGAGAGCAGGGTTAATCCAAAAGCAGGCCTTATATACCTACGAAGTGAGGAGGTTCTTCACATCCCGGGACTCGGTTTTGACGGGCTGATTGGATACTCCCCTATTGCTATGGCCAAGAACGCCATAGGCATGGCTATTGCCTGTGAGGAGTATGGTGCATCCTTTTTTGCCAACGGAGCAAATCCGGGTGGCGTTCTGGAACATCCCGGCGTATTAAAGGATCCGGCAAAGGTGCGAGAAAGCTGGAACGCTGTTTATCAAGGAAGTGCCAATGCTCATCGCATTGCAGTTCTGGAAGAGGGAATGAAGTTTCAACCAATCGGCATTCCACCCGAACAGGCACAGTTTTTAGAGACAAGAAAGTTTCAGATAAATGAAATCGCTCGGATATTCCGAGTACCTCCCCATATGGTTGGAGATCTTGAAAAGTCAAGCTTTTCAAACATCGAACAGCAATCTCTGGAATTTGTTAAATACACGCTTGACCCGTGGGTGGTGCGTTGGGAACAGGCTCTCCAAAAAGCGCTGCTTTTACCATCAGAGAAGCGGGCATACTTTGTCAAATTCAATGTAGATGGCCTTCTGCGCGGTGATTATGCAAGCCGCATGAATGGTTATGCTGTAGCTCGCCAGAACGGCTGGATGTCTGCTAACGATATCCGCGAGCTTGAGGACATGAACCGGATTCCGGCGGAGTTGGGCGGAGATCTGTATCTTGTTAACGGTAACATGACCAGGCTTGCCGATGCAGGTGCCTTTGCAGGTAAAAACAATGCTGAAACGGAGGGATCAAAAGTTGAACAAATCACAAAAACAAAAACCGGTTCGCCGCTTCTGGAACTGGATACAAAACGATGATGGCAGCCGGACATTATATATTGACGGCCCAATAGCTGAAGAAAGCTGGCTGGGAGACGAAGTAACTCCCAAGCAGTTCAAATCAGAGCTGTTGTCCGGAGAGGGTGATATAACGATCTGGATCAACAGCCCTGGCGGAGATATATTTGCAGCTAATCAAATTTACAACATGCTTATGGATTACAAAGGCAAAGTGACGGTAAAGATTGACGGTATTGCAGCCAGCGCCGCTTCGGTCATAGCTATGGCCGGAGGTGACGTCTTTATGTCACCAGTCAGCATGATGATGATTCACAACCCTATGACAATAGCCATCGGTGATACAGAAGAAATGGAGAAAGCTATCGCAATGCTGGAAGAAATAAAGGAATCCATCATCAACGCTTATGAGCTGAAAACCGGGCTTTCCAGGGCAAAAATATCGCACCTAATGGATGCAGAAAGCTGGTTTAACGCAAGAAAAGCGGTGGAACTTGGCTTTGCCGATGGAATCTTGTTTATGGAGGATGAATCATTCCCATCCGAATTTGAAGTATCAGGAGGAATGATCTTCAGCAGGCAGGCAGTAACAAATTCCATCCTGCAAAAGCTTAAACCAAAAGAGAAACCAAAAGGAACACCAATTGAGTCGCTTGAAAAGCGGCTTTTTTTATTAAAACCTTAAGGAGGATTTGATTATGAGCAAAATACTGGAACTGCGTGAAAAACGCGCTAAAGTATGGGAAGCTGCTAAAGCTTTCCTCGACAGCAAACGCGGGAACGACGGACTGCTTTCACCGGAGGATACCGCGACTTATGAAAAAATGGAAGCCGACGTTATTGCGCTGGGCAAAGAAATAGAGCGTCTTGAGCGTCAGGCTGCCATAGATTTGGAACTGTCAAAACCGTTGAATATTCCTATTACAGACAAACCCACTTCCATATCTGGCAACAATGAAAAAACCGGACGTGCCAGCGATGAGTACAGGCAGTCTTTCTGGAACATGATGCGCGGCAGGCGCAAATATGACGTACACAACGCGCTGCAGATTGGAGAGGACACCGAAGGTGGATATCTTGTTCCCGACGACTTTGAGCGTACTCTTGTGGAAGCACTGGAGGAGGAGAATATCTTTAGGCAGATTGCCAATGTTATTACCACGTCCAGCGGTGACAAGAAAATTCCTGTGGTGGCAAGCAAGGGTACTGCATCCTGGGTGGATGAGGAAGGCCAGATTCCCGAAAGCGATGACTCCTTTGCACAGGTATCCATCGGCGCATATAAGCTGGCTACTATGATCAAGGTGTCAGAGGAATTGTTAAACGATAGTGTATTTAACCTTGAACAGTATATAGCCAAAGAATTCGCCCGCCGAATCGGAGCAAAAGAGGAGGAAGCATTTTTTATCGGTGACGGATCTGGCAAGCCAACCGGTATCTTGGCAGATAACGGCGGTGGCGAGATAGGAGTAACTGCGGCGAGTGCAACAGCCATTACCCTTGACGAGATCATGGACTTGTTCTACAGCCTAAAGTCTCCGTACCGCAGGAACGCTGTATTCATTATGAATGATTCGACAATTAAAGCTATAAGGAAGCTCAAAGACAACAACGGTCAGTATCTCTGGCAGCCTTCTGTAACTGCTGGAACACCGGATACTATCCTCAATCGTCCAGTTAAAACTTCTGCATTTATGCCTGCCATTGCCGCTGGAGCAAAAACGATTGTATTCGGCGATTTTTCTTATTACTGGGTGGCAGACCGTCAAGGCAGGGTTTTTAAGCGGCTTAATGAGTTGTATGCTGCGACCGGACAAGTTGGATTCATGGCAACCCAGCGTGTAGATGGAAAGCTGGTACTGGCTGAAGCAGTCAAGATACTGCAGCAGAAATCAACTTAATGAAAACGGAGGTGCTGCGGCATGGAACTTTTGGAGAAGGTTAAAGCAAACCTCATATTGCAGCACAGCGAAGATGACGCACTTTTACAAGAGTATATCAAAGCCGCAGTGGCCTATGCGGAAAGTTACCAGAAAAAGCCGGAAGGATATTATGCTGAAAACCCCATGCCGCCTACTACTGAGCAGGCTGTCATTATGCTGTCGAGTCATTTTTATGAAAGCAGGGATGGTTCGACGGCTGGCTTTTTTGGGGATAGTGTGCAGGCTGGACAGCAGGTATGGAATACAGTTAATCTATTGCTGCGGCTCGACCGGGATTGGAAGGTGTAAATATGGGCCTTGGGAAAATGAAAACTTTCGTGGACATTATCTCAGTCAAGCCGGTTAAGGATAGTGAGGGTTTTACTGAAAAAGGTGATGTCATTCTTGCTTCGGTAAGGGCATACAAGGAAGATAGGCATGGCAGTGAAAAATGGGCAAACAGGGCGGCGTTTTCGCAGGCGTCTGCCCTGTTCCGCTTCCGTAGGATACCTAACCTGGAAGTTACCACAGATCTTGTACTCGTTTGCAGCGATGGCAGGTACAACATTATCAGTGTTGAGGACGTAAAAGGACGTGGAATGTATATTGAGGTGCTTGCGGAAAAGGTGAAATCAAGCAAAGCATAAAAGGAGGGGCTGCAACGTGGCTAAGGTGGAAGTTAAAATGCCGGAAGAGTTCTTGCTCAAGTTATCCAGACTTGGAGAAAGAACAGACGAAATCATACCTAAGGTGCTGGAAGCAGGCGGGGAAGTGGTTCTTTCAAAAGTGAAGTCCAATCTTCAGTCAGTTATCGGGAGCGGCACTAAATATCCGTCCAGAGCAACCGGTGAATTGGTAAATGCTTTGGGACTCTCTCCTGCCAAACAGGACAGGGATGGAAACCACAACATAAAAATCGGCTTTACTGAACCAAGGAAGGATGGGGTAAGCAATGCGAAGATTGCTAATATTATTGAGTATGGCAAGTCCGGGCAGCCTCCAAGGCCCTTTTTGAAACCGGCAAAATCAGCTACAAGGAAGTCCTGCATCGAAGCAATGAAATCAAGACTGGAACAGGAGCTGGGTCGTATATGAGCATATTGTCAGAATTAAACTCGTTATTGGATGGTTTGGGTATCCCCATTGAAACCGGGGTATTTAGCGGTGTACCGCCGGATGAGTACCTTGTCATTACTCCGATGACAGATACATTTGAGGTTTTTGCAGACAACCGGCCTCAGGTAGAAACCCAGGAGGTAAGGTTGTCTTTATTTATAAAGGGAAACTACACTGCCCGTAAAAACGAAATAGTGAACACATTGCTCCAAGCAGGCTTTACCATTACCGACAGGCGGTATATAGGCCATGAGGACGATACCGGCTATCACCACTATGCCATTGATGTGGCAAAAGAGTATGAAGTAAAGGAGGAATGAAAAACATGGCCACAATCGGACTGGACAGGTTATATTATGCCAAAATAACTGAGAATGAAAACGGAGAAGAGACATACGACACGCCTGTTCCGCTGGCTAAGGCTATTACGGCAGAGCTTTCTGTGGAGCTGGCAGAGGCGACACTTTATGCCGATGACGGGGCGGCAGAAGTGGTCAAGGAATTTCAAAGCGGCACACTGACTCTTGGTGTTGCAGATATCGGAGTAGACGCTGCTGAGGTTTTGACGGGAGCCACTCTTGATGACAATAAGGTGCTGATTTCTGCCAGTGAGGATGGAGGCGCACCTGTGGCAATCGGCTTTAGAGCCAAGAAAGCTAACGGCAAGTACAGGTATTTTTGGCTTTACAGGGTTAAATTCGGAATCCCGGCTACAAATCTCCAAACGAAAGGTGATAGCATTACCTTTTCGACACCCACCATTGAAGGGACAGTCATGAGACGTAACAAACCAGATGGCCAGGGAAAGCACCCTTGGAAGGCAGAGGTCAGCGAAGACGATCCCGGTGTATCGCCTGAAACTATTACCGGCTGGTATACGGAAGTTTATGAGCCGGTATTTGCTGTGGGAGGAGGCAGCGAATAATGCAGGATAATGACAGAAGCGCAATTATCAAAATCGGCGATGAAGAATATCAGCTTATTCTAACCACTAAAGCGACAAAGGAGATTGCAAAAAGGTACGGCGGTCTTGAAAACCTCGGCACGAAACTGATGAAAACCGAGAACTTCGAGATGGCTCTTGACGAAGTGGTATGGCTGATTACACTGCTGGCTAACCAGAGCATTTTGATACACAACCTTAAAAATCAGGATAAGCGTGAACTCCTGACTGAAGAGACAGTGGAACTTCTCACATCTCCTTTGGAACTGGCAGCATATAAAGACGCTATCATGGAAGCAATGTTCAAGGGTACCAAAAGAAATGTTGAAAGTGAGGATGACTTAAAAAACACACCGGCCGAGTGAGCGATGAGGAATTGTTCACTCGGCTTTTATATTACGGCACTGTCCAGCTCAACCGTTCAGAGGATGAAGTATGGCTAATGCCTATTGGGTACCTGCTTGATTTATGGGAGTGCCATAAGCAGTTTTTAGGGCTGGCGAAACCAAAGCGTATGCTTACCATTGATGATGTGATACCTTACGGAATTTAAAAATTTTGCAGGAAAGGAGGCGGTTATGTGGCAGACAATTTTGGCCTGAAGATCGGGATTGAAGGCGAAAAGGAATTTAAAAACGCCATTCGTGAGATCAATCAAAGTTTTAAGGTACTGGGTAGCGAAATGAACCTGGTCGTATCTCAGTTCGACAAGCAGGATAAGTCAGTTGAAGCTGTTACTGCAAGAAACAAGGTGCTTAACAAAGAGATCGAATTGCAGAAAGAAAAAATAGCTACTTTGGAGAAAGCCCTTGCCAATGCCGCCTCATCTTTCGGAGAAACCGACAGACGTACTCAGTCGTGGCAAATACAGCTTAATAATGCAAAAGCCGAACTGAACAAAATGGAGCGCGAGCTCGAACAGTCTGCTGAAAGTGCAGACGAGCTTGGGGACGAATTGAAGGAAAGTGGAGACAATGCCGAAAAATCCAGCTCGAAATTTGAGAAGCTGGGCAGCGTTCTTAAAGGTGTTGGCGCGGCTATGGGTGCTGCAGCGACCGCAGCGGGCGCGGCTGCCATCAAGCTGGGAAAAGAGGTCGTGGAGCAGTTTGGTGAGCTTGAGCAGAACCTTGGCGGTTCTGAAGCTGTGTTTGGCGAATATGCTGCACGTATCCAAAAAACGGGAGAAGAAGCCTACAAGAATCTGGGCTTGTCCCAATCCGAGTACCTTGCCACCGCCAACAAAATGGGCGCACTGTTTCAGGGTGCTGGTGTCGATCAGCAAAAAAGTCTGGAACTTACCGAGAAGGCCATGCAACGGGCGGCAGATATGGCTTCGGTTATGGGCATTGACATGCAGACTGCCATGGAATCCATCGCTGGCGCAGCCAAGGGTAACTTCACCATGATGGATAATCTGGGTGTCGCCATGAACGCCACTACCATCGAAGCTTATGCTCTTGCAAAAGGGCTGGATTTTGCCTGGAATAGCGCAACCAATGCCGAAAAGGCCGAGATCGCCATGCAGATGTTTTTTGAAAAAACCGAACAGTATGCTGGAAACTTCGCAAGAGAGTCTACCCAGACCATCAGCGGTTCCATTGGTCTTTTACAAGCCTCTCTAAGTTCGTTTATAGCAGGACTTGGCAATGCGAACGCTGATATGACGAACCTAACACAAAATCTTGTGGATGCCTTTCAGGCTGTAGTTAAAAATATTGTACCGGTTTTGGAAAATATAGTGGCTGCTCTGCCGGAGGCAACCGGTGCGATTATCTCAGCAGTCAAAGATCTGCTTCCCGTGCTGTTGCAAACTGTAACTGAATTGTTCTCTCAGGTGCTTCAAACTCTCTTGAGCCTGCTGCCGGAGCTGATTCCAGCAGCAGTAGATGCGGTCATGACCATTGTCGGAGCACTCATTGATAACCTGCCTTTACTCATTGATGCAGCGGTACAGCTAATCACAGCGTTGGTAATGGGGCTTGGAGAAGCATTACCGGAGCTAATTCCAGCAGCGGTTCAAGCAGTGATCACCATTGTGCAAGGGCTGCTGGATAATATGGACAAAATCCTTGAAGCTGCTTTTACATTGATTCAGGGACTGGCGCAGGGACTTTTAAATGCATTGCCAGAACTAATTGAAGCACTGCCGAGGATAATTACAACAATCATTGACTTTGTGACGAACAATATGCCGAAAATCATAGAATTGGGAATTACGCTTATCGTACAGCTTGCTGCCGGGCTTGTGAAAGCCATTCCAGAACTAGTAAAGTCTTTACCTCAGATTGTTGCGGCTATTATAGAAGGCTTGGGCAAGGCGGTTGTTTCAGTGGTTGAGATTGGTAAGAACATTGTAAAAGGCATCTGGGAAGGTATTAAAAGCCTTGGTAGCTGGATTAAGGATAAGGTTTCCGGTTTCTTTTCCGGTATTGTTGATGGAGTAAAGAATTTTCTTGGAATCAGATCTCCGTCCACTGTTTTTGAAGGTATTGGCGGCAATATGGCACTGGGTATTGGTGAGGGATTTGACAAGGCTATGGCCAGAGTGGCAGACAATATGCAAAATGCAGTGCCGACAGATTTTAATATATCTCCTGATATTAATGTAAGTGGAAGAGGTGGATTTAGCGGTTTAGCTTCTGGGCCGCTTGTTGTGGTGCAGCAGATGATTGTTCGTGGTGAAGAAGACATACGTAGGATTTCACAGGAGTTATATAACCTGATGCAGACAGGTTCAAGGGCGCAGGGACGTTTTATAACAGCGTAATGGAGGGAAGCATATGGGATTTATCTACAATGGAATATCGTCGCAAAGTATGAAAATACGAGCAAGACTTACCAAATGGCAGGTCTCCCCTGCCCTGCGCAATTCATTTGAAACTGTGCCGGGCAAAGCAGGTATTGCAGATTTTGGCTGCGACATATCAGAACGAAACATAATAATTAGCTGTAGTGTGCTTCCCCAGCGCAGTTTTGCCGATCTTGTATCGGTTCTTGATAATGTTGCTGAATGGTTAAATCCGGAAAACGGTCTTAGACAACTTGTTCTAGATGATTTGCCCGACCGATATTTCATGGCTCGCTTATCAGAAGCGGTTGACTGTGAGCGGATATTGCGGACAGCGGGCAGCTTTGAACTTCGGTTTGTTTGTCCCGACCCGTATGTTTACGCGTTGGAAGATGAGATATTTGTTCTTTCTGAAACAGGTCTGCATGAATTGGAGAGGGTTAAAGGAAATGCGGATTCCAATCCGGTTTATCTCTTGAAGGGTTTGATATCAACGTCCTCATCAAGCTATATTTCGCTTATTACAAACGGCGAGGAATTGCTAATTGTTGGCTCATTATCTGAAGGTGAAACTCTGATTGTCGACTCCGGCATGGTAACAGCTAAGGTTATTGATGAAACAGGCCGAACCTTGAGAAATGGTCTTCCCAGCCTGCAGGATCTGAATTTTCCAATTCTCAGGAAAGGTGTTAATCATATTGAGATTGCCGCAGAAAACGCGACCTTTACTGAGTTAAAAATACAGGCAAAAAGCAGATGGAGGTGATAATATGGCGATAAAATCAATTCTAACGAGCCAAGAGGATTTTACCGGTGAGTTTCCTGTAACATCAAGGACGTCTGCTTTATGGCGATTTAATGAAAAAACACCAGACGAAAATCTTCAGCTTATGGATTCATCGGGACATGGCAGACATTTTACCATCTCCGGCTGGTCAGGTACATCAGCAAACCTTATTGCTGGAAGATTCGGAAGATACTTTAGGCAAAATATTGTTAATCCGACTTCTGAAAAGACCCATCTTATAGCAGAAAATGATGGGAGTTTCTTTAGCAATCTGGGCGAAAAGATTGTTGTAGGAGGTTGGATTAATCCTACCACCTATTCGGTCGGCCAGACATATATACCCATATTCAATACCCGCCAAGGACCCGGTCAGCCAATTTTTTATGTTTCACTTTATCAAGGGAGACTTAGGCTGATGTTGTATAACTCCTCCGGCGCACTAATCTACGACCAGAGTGAAACGTCTACCATTACCTTGAAAAACGGCGGCTGGTATTTTATCGCCTCCATCATTGAAGTAAGCAACAAAAAGGTACAGAACATCATATGCGATCGCAGCGACGGGGCAACCTGGGTGTCGCCTGTGCGTTCCTTTTCGGGAGAGCTGAATCGGGAGTGTATAGCAAACATTATTATGGGGATGCATGCAAATACCTACTACTATGCCGGAGGCTTCGACGACTGGTTTCTGGAAACGGACTCACAGCTTACAGCTGATGATTTGCTGTTATATTTTAAGTCGTCTTTACATGCAAACGGTGGGGATGCGGCTTCGGATGTAGATGCTTTGGCAGAGCCTGGCGCAGTCACCCTTAAAGCAACAGATGGCGAGTATCCTGCAAGTGGCGTACTTTATACAAGGGCGGTTCCATGTGCATTATCGGGCAGCGGTCGTGTAGCTGTGACAAGCGAATATACTGCAGGTGTTACTTCAGTGTCTATAGTAGAGACCAGCACAAGCGATGATCTTGAAGAATGGTCTGCATGGCAGGCTGTGGGAACCAGCGGTGAACTTCAATCGCCAAATCGGCAATATATAAGGTTCCGTGTTACCCTTACCAGCAGCGATCCGTTGAAGACACCAAAACTTCTGGAAATACAGCTTCATGATATACCGAAAGCGCCCTATGAGAAACTAGGCTTTGCCCGTCCTGTGATTTTGGACAAAAACGGAGCATGGGAAGCTGTTCTTGAAAATGCCTTTGATATCATTGTCACTGGTGAGGTGAACGGCGCGGATACGCTGGAATTCAAGCTTCCGTTCCATGATCCAAAAAGAAGCACACTGGAAAATGAAAAACAAGTGCAAATCGTAAATGACATTTACCGGATCCGAACCTTAACGGACAATAAAAGCGAAGATGGGCGTGTTATTACGCAAGTATATGCTGAAGCGGTATTTTACGATCTGTCTTTCAGTGCGGAAAAAGAACCTAGAGAATTCAATGCAGATACTGCAGATGTTCCGATGCAATATGCACTTTTGGGTACAGGCTGGACAGTAGGAAATGTTACTGTCACTACGAAACGGACATGGCAGTGTACAGAAAAAAATGCCTTATCCATCCTTCGCACTGTACAGAATATTTATGGCGGCGATCTGGTGTTTGACAGCGCCAACCGCCAGGTACACCTTTTGACTTTTAGTGGTACTGATAGCGGAGCGCTTTTTTCATATAGAAAGAATTTGAAAAGTATTCAGCGGGTAGTCGATACACGTGAATTAGTGACAAGGCTCTATGCTTATGGAAAGGACGGATTGACCTTCGCTTCAATTAATGGAGGTAAGGAATACGTGGAAGATTACACTTTTTCCAGTGAAGTGAGGGTGTCGACGCTTGATTGTTCGTCGTTTACAAATCCGTATCAGATGCTGGAATATGCAAAAATGCGGCTTGCAGAATATTCGAAGCCTCGCGTCTCTTATGTACTGTCTGCAATGGATTTATCTGCGCTAACCGGTTATGAGCACGAAGCATGGAAACTGGGTGATATTGTTACAGTAGACGATAAAGAACTAGGCCTTTTGGTAAAGACACGTGTTGTGAGAAGGCAGTATAACTTACAGGAGCCATGGAAAACAGTGATTGAGCTTTCAACTAAACTGCGGGAACTTGGCGATTCTTCAGCACAGTGGGACAAGGCAGCGGATGCGCTGTCCTCAGCAGAGTTGGTAAACCGTCAGGAAATTAAAGATATGGTACCATTCAACCATCTGCGCAATTCCAGGGCGGATGATGGTTTTGCCTACTGGGTCAATTCCGGTTTTGAAGTAGACACTGAGAATGGTGTTTCGGGAACTGCTTCCTTCAAGGCTGTTGGTGTACCTGGTATGACAAAGAGTCTGTCACAGACGGTATACCCAGCGACACGTAAAAGCTATACATTTTCAGCGCAGATTGCTTCCGAAAACCTTGAAAAGGGCGAAAACGGCCAAGTTGGTGTTGAGATAGTCATTGAATACGAGGACGGTACAACGGAAACAAGATTTATAGACCTGATTTGAGGGTGGTGATATGGCATATTTCAATCAAATCGCACACAGTATTTCTCCCAAAAGTATCAGCAGAGTCAAGTCTATCACCATCAGGCTGTGCGTCACTGACTGCACCGGCACAGTGTACTTTACAGACTTATTGCTTCAGGGCGGCTCGGTTTCCACCGGATGGATCGGGCATGTATGCGAAATACAGTGGACATTAGACGGGTAGGTGAAATGGATGCAGTTTTCAAGATTTGCAGAAACCATACAACTAAAAAGCAATAAACATGTGGTGGGCGTTACTGTGATACTCAAGATTTCCGACTGTACCGGAATAATCTATTTCACCGACCTGCAGCTTCAGGATGGAGATCAGTTGACAGGCTATACCGTCCACACGAGCAAAATGCTAACGAAAATGCAGGAAAACGGGCAGCCAGTTCCGCCCCGGCATTATAACGGTGTGGTGCGAACAGCGGAGACTGTAATTTTATTCAACCTGGGTAAAACTTCTGCTGGCCTTGACTGCTATATTTATCCTATACAGGATATGGCCGCAGGGAGTATTGAACTATCCCAAGGTGTAGGTGCGCATAAGGTAAGGTTTCTTGACCCGGTTAATGCAGGCGATGAGCTGGCGCTCAAGGCTTCCACCCGCCAATGCCTTAAAAACGGAAGCCCTACTCGTAAGGATGGATTTTATCAATACTCTGCGGCATGGGATAGCAAACATATGGTGAAGCTGGAAGAGAGAAAATCGGCGCGGGTGCTCTTTGAATTTCAGGAGATGCAAGAAGGCGGTGACCGGTTGTGAGGGATTTCTTAAAAGGCAAACGTTGCATGGTGTGGAGTTTTATGGGAAATGCCCGAATGTATGAAGCACTTAGAGACTACGGCGACCGATTTGATACGGTAGGCATTTTTACTTTTGAGGTTGACGCAACAGGCACAATCACTGAAACCGGTACCAGCATCAGCAGCATGCTACCGTATATTCAGAAATGGCCGCACATTAAGTGGCTGCTCACTATTATGAATCATGGAATAGCCAATATTTTTACTGCACTTCGCAACAACGAAAACGGTGCAAAGGATAAGTTTCTTACTGAAATCATCCGAATCATGAACAAGTATCCATGGTGCGCTGGGGTAGATATTGACCTGGAGCGCGGCGGCGGTTATGAAAACAAGGATGCGGCGAATGCACTATTTAGGGATATATACAATACAGTTAAGTCTTATGATGCAACAAAGCTTGTCAACATCTGCCTGCCTGGTATGACCGGCGTTCAAGGCTCGGTGGGCGGTGAAAACTGGTGTGTTTATGCCGATCTTAACGACTATTGCGATACCGCCGCCATCATGAGCTATGGCATGGCATGGGCGGGCTCTGCTCCCGGCCCAGTATCTCCTCGTGACTGGCTTGAGGGCATATATGATTATGCTGTTTCCGTTATGTCACCCGATAAGATATTCATGGGGTTGCCTGCTTATGGCTGGAACTGGAGGATTCATGATACACCTGAAAACCTTGGAATAACCTATCGAGGGGTGTCTAATACCTACTATGCGGCAAAATACTGGATGACTGGGGTTTACAATTTCACAGGCGATGCACCGCCCCAGCCGTTTATTCCAATTGTGGCTTACTGGGATGACTATAACAAAGTACCTTGGGCTCTTCCTCATGTATATGACTATATGGAAGGGTGGGATGCTATATCCTGGGAATATCCGCTGCTAAAAGGGGTTTATAACAGGCGAAGATATTTGACAAGCTATGGCAAGGAGCCGAAAGCGGAGTTCGGAACCATTTATATTGACAGGAACGGAGTTCCGGATGAATACGAAGGAAATGTCATTATTACTGATGAGATGGCCTCACTTGGAGATGACCAGGCGTCAGCAGAGTACCGTTTTGAGATAAGAGAAGCGGGATATTACGATATTGCAGTACAGCTTTGCTTTCCTTACTGGGACAAAAATGCGATTATCGTTTCCCTTGATGGTGAATCAAAGACTTTCAGCGAGAACCGTTTATGGTGGCCATACTGGAGAAGAGTTTGCTGGTTGACACTTGCAAAAGGTGTATTTCTCCAAGAGGGAACGCATGCTGTCAGCATAAGCGGTGGTGTGCCGGGAGTCCAGTTTTACGGTTTTAGGGTTTGCAGTGGATTTTCGGAGTATCCCTTTGCCGGTGAAGCCAGCTTTATGCTCTCTCCTCGTCGGTTCAAGGATGTAAATGGTGTGATGGTTGAGCCGGATCGAGGTTTTAAACTGACCTTTGAAATGTTGCGAAGAAAACCCGACTCGACGCTTATTTGGTATGAAGATTTTCGGGACAGGAACATCCTGCCTGAAAATTACTGGACTGTGTTGGACGGCGAATGGGATGTTTGGCAAGAGCCAGACAGCACAGAAAGTCGCCCATATTCCCAGCTCGAGGGATATGGCAAACTTGCATGGAAATACGACGGGTTTTCCGACATCCATATCCGGGCAAGGCTGGCTTTCCCTCAAAATAGCAGTGGACGGGCTGGGGTGTTCCTTGGGGATATTTTCTGCTGCTTAAACTATGACACGCAAAGAGTCGAGCTTTATCAAGGTAATTCCTTGCTTGGTAGCTATTCCACCAGTTTCTCAAAAACTGTAGATGCCGATCTTCGTGCTAATCCGAATATGTATACTATAGAGATGCGAAAACGCGGCAATAAAGTAAGAGTATATTCTGGTGCAGCTTCAACCCTGCGTTTCACAGTGAATGTAATCGGTGGTAGTGGTTATGCAGGGTACTGCTCGGACAACCGGACGGTATGCGAGCTGCTGCGGCTGGGCGATGCGTGGGTATATGAACCATACGAGCGTTTTGATGTGGAACTCCCGGATGGAACTATAACCAGCTTTGGCAGGCTTGCTCGCACTGGTGTCACGTGGGATGATGAATTTCAGGTGTTTTCAGTAAATAGCGATGTGGAGGAATCGATAACTCGCAGTGAGGACATTTCGATGGATTATGACTTCTTCCACTCACAACTTTTGGCTCTTTCTTGCGGTAATGACTATGAAGTAAAGATTATACCGAAAGACATCAATATTTGGATATCCCGTCTCTTCCTCGGAGATGCAGATGGTTTTTCTATTCTGTATTATCAGGATGTGGACAGCCTTGTTTACTGGGCAAACGAAGCGGCTTATCGATGGAAACTGCGAGGTATAGCCATCTGGTCTCTTGGGCAGGAGGATATGCGGTTGTGGGAGGCGCTTCCGAAGCAAATATAGATTAGAAGTTTTAATTTTCAGCGCTTTGCTTTAAGGCAGGGCGCTTTTTTATATGCAAAACTCAAGTTGAACGGAGGTTTAAGACAATGAAAACAGTATGGAACTGGGCGCAGGCGGTTTTTACTGCTATTGGCGGATTTCTTGGATGGTTTCTTGGAGGGCTGGATGGATTTTTATACGCACTCATCGCTTTTGTAGCCATTGACTATGTGACCGGAGTGATGTGTGCCGTTGTAGACAGAAAGCTTTCGAGTGAAGTCGGGGCCAAGGGCATCTTTAAGAAAGTGCTTATTTTTGTACTTGTAGGAGTAGGACACATCATCGACAGCCAGGTGCTCGGCAATGGCGGGGCAATCCGGACAGCGGTGATTTTCTTTTACCTGAGTAACGAGGGAATTTCAATTCTTGAGAATGCAGCACATATAGGACTGCCCATTCCTGAAAAGCTGAAGAACGCATTGGAACAACTGCATGGCCACTCAAATGAGGAGGATGAAAAGAAATGAAGCTGTACACGAAGTACATGACGCGAAACGATTGCTATACAGCAGGCCGAAAAATCACGCCTAAAGGAATCATGGCACATTCGACGGCTGTGCCGGGTGTAATGGCGGCTGAGTGGTTTTCCCGTTGGAACAAATCTTACAAGGCCGGCGAAATAAATAGGCAGGTATGTGTTCACGCTTTTGTAGACGATAAAGAGGTTTGGCAATACCTGCCTTGGGATCATCGCGGGTGGCATGCGGGAGGAGCAGCCAACAATACCCATATTGGCTTTGAAATCTGTGAGCCTGCTGGGTTTTCGTATAAATCCGGGTCGGTAATGGTGGGTTATGATGCAGCAAAGCAGGAAGATTATTTCCGTAAAGCGTGGCAGAATGCTGTTGAACTCTGCGTTATGCTCTGCAAGAAGTACGGTCTTAATGAGAATGACATCATCTGCCACTCCGAAGGATATAAGCTCGGTATTGCCAGCAACCATGCTGATGTGATGCACTGGTTTCCCAAGCATGGGGAGAATATGGACACTTTCCGTAAAGCAGTAAAAAAAGCGCTGGAGAACAGTACAGATATCAATACTGATATTGGAATTGGAGATATGGTGGAGTTTAAGGTCAGTGTAAAGAATTACTACCCCGGCAGTGTGGAAGTTCCAACGTGGGTCAAAAATGACTATTACCACAGGGTCACACAGACTTTATATAAAGGCAAGCCGGTCATAAAAGGCGGCAAAGAGTGTGTTTTACTTGGCAAAAAGGTTAAGAAATCCGGCGGTTTAGAGGTTGCAGGTATAAACACTTGGGTAGCAAAAGAAAACCTTGTAATAGTAAACAGTATTACAGATAACAAGAGCAATAGAACCTATACAGTGCAAAAAGGCGACACCTTATGGAGAATAGCAGAAAAAGAACTCGGTAGAGGAACAAGATATCCGGAGATCAAGAAACTGAATAGCCTGACTACGGATACTATTTACCCCGGACAAGTTCTGAAATTGCCTAAATAACGATAAAGGACAGCCAATCGCGGCTGTCCCAAGTTTTTATAGGAGGTGCTTGAATGATAGAGGGGGCTAATCATTTACCATATAACCCGCAGGAAACGAACAATACAAAGATAACACAGGAGGAAATTCAAAGAGAGGTTGATTACTGGCGGGCATATAAAATCCTGCAAAAGATGCTTAAAGCGGGACTGATTTCAGAGGAAGAATTCGACAAAATCGACAAGTTAAATCTTAAAACTTTCTCGCCGATGTACGCACAGCTTATGGCCTAATTAGCTTGCTATTAGCGGCACACAGAGGTAACATGTCACATGCCCAAAGGAGGTGAAAACAGTGAGAAAGGTAACGAGGATTGATGGAAACAATGCTCTCCAAGCTTTCAAGCCAAAGGTGAGGGTAGCGGCTTATTGCAGGGTTTCAACCGACAGCGATGAGCAAATGGCAAGCCTGGAAGCACAAAAAGACCATTATGAATCCTATATAAAAGCAAACCCGGATTGGGAATTTGCAGGGATTTACTATGACGAAGGCATATCAGGCACAAAAAAGGAAAACCGAACTGAACTTTTAAGGCTGCTTGCAGATTGTGAAAACATGAAAATTGACTTTATTATAACCAAGTCGGTCAGCAGATTTGCCAGAAACACAACCGACTGTATTGAGATGGTGAGAAAACTTACCGATCTCGGTGTTTTCATCTATTTCGAGAAAGAGAATATAAACACACAGCGCATGGAAGGCGAATTGGTGCTGACAATTTTGAGCAGTCTTGCAGAAAACGAGTCATTATCCATTGCAGAAAATAGTAAGTGGTCTATCAGACGTAGGTTCCAAAACGGAACATACAAAATTTCGTATCCTCCCTATGGTTACGATTATGTGGATGGAAAGCTATTTATCAATAAAGAACAGGCTGAAATCATAAAGCGGATTTTTTCCGAGGCTTTGGCTGGTAAAGGCACACAGAAAATTGCAGATGGGTTAAATTTGGATAAAATCCCAACAAAGAGAGGTTCACATTGGACAGCGACCACTATCCGCGGTATCCTTAGCAATGAAAAATATACCGGGGATGTCCTTCTGCAAAAAACATATACAGATGAGAATTTTAAGCGGCATTATAATCGTGGTGAAAAGGATCAATACATGATAAAGGATCATCATGAAGCCATTATATCCCATGAGGAATTTGAAGCCGTCAAAGAAATATTGAAGCAAAGAGGTAAAGAAAAAGGCGTAATCAAGGGAAGCAGTAAATATCAAAACCGCTACCCTTTCTCGGGGAAAATCAAATGCGCAGAATGTGGCAGCAGTTTTAAGCGTCGAATTCATGGCAGTGGTAATCATAAATACATTGCCTGGTGCTGCACAAAGCATATAAAAGACGCTTCGGCTTGTTCAATGAAATTTGTCAGAGAGGATGGGATCCATCAGGCTTTTGTTGTTATGATGAATAAGCTTATTTTCGGACATAAGTTCATTCTAAGGCCATTGCTGCAAAGCTTAAAGAAAACAAATTACTCAGATAACATAACTAAGATTCAGGAGCTGGAAACTAAAATAAAAGAAAATACAGAGCGGGTACAGGTGATTATGGGACTTATGGCCAAAGGATACCTGGAACCCGCTCTTTTTAATACACAGAAAAATGAGCTGAGCAAAGAAGCAGCCTTGTTAAAAGAACAAAAAGAAGCCATAAACCGCGCAATCAATGGGGGCATGACTGCTCTTGTTGAAGTTGAGAAACTTCTTAAATTTGCAATGAAAGCTGAAAAGCAGATTGATAGATTTGATAGTGAAATATTTGAGAATTTTATTGAAGAAATCATTGTGTTTTCGCAGGAGGAAATAGGCTTCAAAATGAAATGCGGATTGAACCTGAGGGAAAGGATGGTGAGATGATGAGCCATATACCTTTTGGGTATGCCATTAAAAACGGCAAGGCTGTTGTTAACGAAAAGGAAGCGGTTAAGATAAAGGAGCTGTTTGGGGCTTATCTTTCCGGGCTTTCTTTAACTGAAGCGGCCAAAAACGCGGGTATTAAGCGCTGCCATACATCTATTGCAAGAATGCTGACAGATAAACGGTATGTAGAGGATAAATTCTATCCGCCCATTATCAGCAGGGATACATTCGAAGAAGTACAACTGGAAAGACGCAGGCGAGCTGAGGCACTTGGCAGGATTTATGAACATAAAGGAAATGAAAAGAAATGCCTAAATTTTAGGTTTCATGCTTCAATGCCAGATAATCTATATGATGATCCATTTCAGCAGGCAGAGTATGCTTATAGTCTTATTAAGAGCGAGGTGATTTCAGATGGCAATCAGGAATGTTACGGTAATCCCTGCTCGTAAACGGATTGGAAATAGTGCAAAGGCTGAAGAATTGCCTAAGCTTCGGGTAGCAGCCTATTGCCGCGTATCTACGGACAGCGAGGAGCAGGCAACCAGTTATGAAGCGCAAATTGAGCACTACACAAACTACATTAAAAGCAATCCGGAATGGGAGTTAGCTGGCATATTTGCGGATGAAGGGATTACTGGAACCAACACGAAAAAGCGTGAAGAGTTTAACCGGATGATAGAAGAATGTATGCAGGGCAAAATCGATATGATAATTACGAAATCTATCAGCCGTTTTGCAAGAAATACGCTGGACTGCCTAAAGTACATAAGGCAGCTTAAAGAAAAAAATATTCCAGTTTACTTTGAAAAGGAAAATATAAACACATTGGATTCCAAAGGGGAAATCCTGCTGACCATTATGGCTTCTTTGGCGCAGCAAGAAAGCCAATCGTTAAGCCAGAATGTAAAACTGGGTATTCAGTACCGATATCAGCAAGGAAAAATCCATATTAATCACAACCGGTTTCTTGGCTATACAAAGGATAAGGATGGCAATTTAGTTATCGTACCTGAAGAAGCAGAGATCGTTAAACGCATTTACAGAGAATACCTTGAAGGTTCCAGTATGCTACAGATAGCAAGAGGTCTGGAAGCTGACGGAATTCTGACAGGTGCAGGCAATCACAGATGGCATACCAGCACCATCAATAAGATTTTGAGGAATGAAAAATATATCGGTGATGCGCTGTTGCAGAAAACCTATACAGTAGATTTTTTATCGAAGAAAAGGGTGGCCAATAACGGCATAGTTCCTCAATACTATGTAGAAAACAGCCATGAGCCCATAATCCCGCGTGAAATTTATATGCAGGTTCAGGAAGAGCTTGTCCGCAGAAGATGTGTGCATATAAGTAAGAACGGAAAGAAGAGAAACTACAGCAATAATCATCCCTTATCCCAAATGGTGTTCTGCGGCAAGTGTCATGAAGTATTCCGCAGGGTTCATTGGAATAACCGAGGGAAAAAATCCATCGTTTGGAGATGCGTCAGCAGATTGGAAAACACCGGTTTGTTTTGTACCGCTTCCACTATACTTGAAGATACTCTCAAAGAGAAGATTGTAGAAGCTATCAATATAGCCGTCAGCGGGAAAAACTCTTTCCTGGCCATACTGAAAAAGAATATTGAAACCGTATTAAACGAGGATTTGGACGAGAGTACGGCAGATATTGATAAAAGGCTGGAAGAGCTTCAAGCCGAGTTGATCCAATTGGCAAATTCAAAGGAAGCATATGATAATATTGTCAATGAGATTTACCGCTTACGGGACTTAAGGCAAGAAACCCTTTCAAGAAACGCTCTCCGTCAAGATAAGCGGGATCGGATCGCTGAGATGACGGACTTCCTTAATATGCAAACCGGTGGTATTACGGAATTTGATGATAAACTGGTTAGAAAACTAATTGAAAAGGCAACTGTATATAATGACAGGCTAGTGGTAGAGTTTAAGTCAGGGTTAGAAATAGAAGTAAACCTATAAGCTCGTATTAAGATAGCCGCCAGTAGGGGAAGAGTACTTATACTATTATAAATAACTACAGGAGACATAATTGGATTACCGATTGCGGGAGCAGAAGCAAAATGCGCTGGTTAAAAATGCAGAGCGTGAAGGAAGAAGCAGCGAATAGCTGAAATGACAGACTTCTTGAATGAACAGTCCTATGAGCTGGAGGAATATGATGAGCAACTGGTAAGGCGGCTTATTGAAAAAGTTACGGTATTTGATAATAAGCTGACCGTTGAGTTTAAGTCTGGAGTAGAGATTGATGTATTAATTTAAAATGAACTTGACCGCCGATTGAGGAGAAATACTTCTTGATGGGCGGTTCTTTTCTATTTATACTTGGGGATAATCTAATAAGTGAACTCGTTTCAGCAAGCTGAAACATCGGGGAATCAGATGGAGAGTCTACTCCACCTGATTAAAACCCACCTACGCTGCGCTTAGAGGTGGCGGTCTTGACCGTAAAGCTAAAAGATAAACACACTTGAACAATTACTCATATGTTTTTATTGACAAACGGAGAATTGAGGTTTATAATATATATGAAAGCTTATTCAAGTGTTCAATTGAATGATAAAGAGGTGATATAAATATGGCAAAAAAAATTCAACCAATTGAAAGATGCGACTGTGATGTAATACATGAGGAAATTGTAAATAAAGTGCGAGAAAAAATGCCTCAAGAAGAAACTCTATATGATCTAGCAGAACTATTTAAAGTTTTTGGAGATTCAACAAGAATTAAGATACTCTGGGCATTAGATGAATCAGAGATGTGCGTTTGCGATATTGCATTCTTATTAAATATGACCCAATCAGCAATTTCACATCAGCTAAGAGTCTTAAAGCAGGCTGAACTAGTAAAGAGCAGAAGAGAAGGAAAGATTGTATTCTACTCTCTTGAAGATGAACATGTAAAGCAAATATTTGACCAGGGATTAATTCATATTTCAGAAGAAAGTAAGTAAAGGAGGGTCAGTAATGTTAAAGAAGGAAGTAATTTTAGAAGGTTTAGATTGCGCAAATTGTGCAGCTAAAATTGAAGATGAGGTTAATAAATTAAATGGAGTCAAAGCCTATATGAACTTCATGAACAAGACATTGACTTTAGAAATTGAATCAGAGCAAGAGTATAAGAATATATTACAGCAAGTTAAAACCATAGTGCACAAGCACGAACCGGATGTGGTAGTGAAAGAAAAATCCGTTAACAAGAGCAATAAAAAAGTATTAATACTTGAAGGACTTGGCTGCGCGAATTGTGCAGCTAAAATGGAAAAAGAAATAAGCGGTCTAGAAGGAGTTGAATTTGCTGCAGTAGATTTTGTTTCGAAGAAACTAACACTGGAAATAAGTCCGAAAGTCAACCGCTCTGAGTTAAATGAGAAGATTGAAGGCATAGTAAAGAAAATAGAGCCAGATGTAAAGGTCATTTTTGAGGAGAATAACTCCAAGACCAAAATAAACGAAAATAACGAAGAGGAAGAAGAAGGTGTCAACAAAAAAGAAATCATAAGACTTGTGGTCGGTGGAGCAATATTTGCCGTGGGAAT